>NZ_JBSGHL010000039.1:0-79213 GCF_053604375.1 Streptomyces sp. NPDC004031
GGCAGTTGGTGCCGTCACCACTCGCATCCACCGCGCCGGATGCGCTGACCTGTGCGTTCAGGTTGAGCGGTCATCAACGCCGGAGAACGGTGCGGGACGCCTTTGCCCGTACAGGAGTTGAAGTCTCGTCCCGGGGCGGGCGGGCCGTTCGGACCCGTCGGCACCGCCCCGGCCGCGGGCGGCCGCACACCTGGGAGGGCGCGCGGCGCGGGCGGCCCGGAGCGGGTGGCGGCCTGACGTGGTCGCGGCAGCAGCGGGCGCGGAAACGCCGCACCGCTGCCGCAGCGCTGCCGTGCCGTGTGCGGTCAGGCCGTCCAGCGGTAGGTGGCGTACGCGTGCGCGGGCACGCTCGTGGTGAAGGACGTGCGGCCCACCCGGACCGTCACCCGCTTCGCGGTGTCGGCCGAGTTGCCGAGCACCGCGGTCCAGTGGCCGCCCGCCCGGCGGAAGACGACGTTGCTCACGCCGTTCTGCGCGGCGCTGGACTCCACCCGGGTGTCGGCCGGTGTCAGGTACTTCGCGAACTGCCCGATGCCGTACAGCTCGTCGCGGAAGCTGACGCCGCCGGTGGTGGTGTCGACCGTCACCAGCCGGTCGGGCCACTTGTTCGTCGCCGCGACCTGGTCCCAGTCGACGTCGTTGTTCCGCTCGCCGGTCCAGTGCAGGGTGCCGCCGTCCTGGTCGGTGGTCTGCGCCCACAGGATGTACGAGCCCGCGTCGAGCCGCAGGTCGTCCAGGATCGTGCCGGGGTCGAGGTCGCTGGTCTCGGTGAGCTGGACGGGCTTGCCGGTCTGCTCGTAGGTGTCCTTCATGACGGAGGGGTCGCCCCAGTACGGGTGGAAGGCGACCGCGTCGGCGGCGTTCAGCACGTCCTTGCCGGACACCGTGCCGTCGGCGGAGTCCTGGAAGATCCGGTAGTAGTTCTTGGTGGCGGTGCTGTTGGGGTCGTGCCAGTCCCAGAAGTTGAAGTCGTGCACGTACAGCTGGGTGCGCAGGCCCTGGGAGCGGAAGGTGCTCTTGATCGCGAGGGCCAGTTTCTGCTGCTGCGGGACGCTGATGTCCATCGCGGGGTAGACGACGTCCATGCCGGGCTCGTTGAGCAGCGTGAGCGCGTCGATGCGGATGCCCTGCCGGGCGTAGGCCCGGACGAACGCGGCGTAGTAGCGCGCGAAGACGCCGATGCAGTCGTCGCGGAGCTTGCCGACCTGGTAGTAGTCCGTGCTGCTGCCCGGCTTGAGCGCCACCTCGCCGGTGAACCGGTCGTCGGTCTTCATCCACGCCGGGGCGCTCCACGCCGAGGCGAAGAAGGTGGCGTGCGGGTTGTAGTGCTGGATCAGCTTGATGGTGTCGACGATGTGCAGGTCGATGTCGCGCTGGATGGAGAAGTGCCGCAGGCCGAAGTCCTCCTGGCCCGCGGGGACGTCGTCCTCGGACCAGAACGGCAGGTGCTCGATGACGTCGGGGCTGCCGATGGTGACCCGGAAGCGGCTCAGGCCCGCGCCGGTCCTGGGGTCGACGAGCGCCCGGATCGTCTCGCGGCGCTTGGCGGGGGTGAGCTTCCACAGGTTGGAGACGCTGGTCTCGTCGAGGGAGAAGCCGATGCCGGTGTACTGCTGGCGGACGGCGTCCGGGTCGGCGACGACGGTGGCGTCCGCCGGGCCGGTGCCGCCGCGGGTGGTGCGGACCACCGGCAGCGGCTGCCAGGCGTGGTCGGGGCCGGTCGAGTACGTGCCGGTCACCGGCGAGCCCCCGCCCCCGCTCCCGCCGGGCTGGGCGTCGGCGGTCCCCGTGACCACCAGCAGCGTGCTGCATGCCGCGATGCCCGCGGCCAGGACGGAACGCCTCATGGTGCCTCCTCGTTCGCCGGGCCCGGCGTGGGCGGGGGCCCGGGTTGCGTGCGGATGACGTGCGGCGGCGGTGCGGCGGCCGGCGGCCCGGGAGCCCGGGTGCGGTGCGCACCGCGCCAAAAGCCGTGCCGCGAAGGGATGGTGACCTCGCGTCCGGTGTCCTCCGGCCGCTGCCCCGCCGCCGATGGATCAGACCAGGTGACGCATAACAAGTCAATGCCTGCGGCAAACGCGGCAGTCGCTGACGTCCTCCGGTCCCCGGTGCCGTACCGTCCGTCGCCCCGGGCACCGCCGTTGGCCAGCGGCGGGTGTCCCGTACCCGGGCGGGACGGCAGGCACCGCGGCGCGTCAGGGGCTGCTATAGACTGCCGCGTCATGAAGCGGAGCTCTGTCCCGGTTGGGTAGGCGGCCGGGGTCGCGGGTCACCATCCGGGCCATCGCCGACGAGGCCGGTGTCTCGATCGCCACCGTCTCCCGGGTGATCAACGGGCGGGACGCGGTGGCGCCCGCCACGCAGGAGATGGTCCGGCAGGCCGCCCGGCGGCTGGGCGGGGTGGCCGTTCCCGGTGACCCCGGCACTCCGGAGGCGGCCGTGCTCCCCGTCTTCGTGTCCTGCCCGTACAAGCTCACCGACTACTTCGGCACGATCGTCACGTCCGTCATCGAGACGCTCGACCTGCACGGCCGCAAGGCGGTCGTCCAGGCGGGCGGCAGCGCGCAGGGCAGCCGCGGCTCACTGCTGGAGCTGCCCCGCCGCCCCGGCTTCGCGGGCGCCGTCCTGGTCCTGCCGCCCAGCTCCACCGAGGACCTGCGGGCCCTGCACGCCCAGCACTACCCGCTGGTGGTGATCGACCCGCGCGCCGAACTCCCGGAGGACGTCGCCTCGGTGTCGGCCGCGCACGCCGCCGGCGCCCGCCGGCTCACCGGCCACCTCACCGGGCTCGGCCACCGCCGGATCGGCTTCGTCGGCGGCCCCCGCGACTGGCTCGCCAGCCGCAACCGGCTGGTCGGGTACGCCTCCGCGCTCGCCGAGATCGGCGTCCTGCCCGACCACGAGCTGATCCGGCACGTCACCGAGCCGACCGCCGACGAGGGCCGCCGGGCCGCGCTCTCGCTGCTCGCCCACCCGCAGCCGCCCACCGCGATCGTCGCCTTCAACGACAAGACCGCCGCGGGTGCGCTGCGCGCCGCCCGGGGCCTGGGTCTGCGGGTCCCCGAGGACCTCTCGGTGACCGGCTTCGACGACAGCGAACTGAGCGACAGCACCACCCCGACCCTCACCACCGCCCGCCAGCCGCTGGAGGAGATGGGGCGGATGGCCGTCTCCCTGCTGATGCGCCTGGTGGCCGGCCACGCCGTCGACACCCTGCACGTCGAACTCGCCACCCCCCTCGTCGTCCGCGAGTCCACGGGCCCCGTCCCGCAGCCCGCGTGAGCCGCCCGGACGCCGGGCCCGGGGTGGAGCTGCTGCTCCGGCGCGAGGACGGCGAGCACCTGCGGGCCCTGCTGTGGCGGGCCGGGCCGGGGTGGCGGATGGTCAGCAGCGCGGTCCTCGGCGGCGGTATCGGGGAGCGGGAGTGGGTGCTCAACGCCCAGGTGGCGCACGGCTACCGGCGTACGGACCCGGACCGGCACCTGGCCCTGCTCGCCGCCGGTGCGGGGGAGCACGGGCCCGGGGTCGGGCTCATGACGGCCGCCGACGTGGGCTCGTACGGCCGGGGGCGGGACGGCGGGGTCGCCGCGTTCGCCACTGCCGGGCTCGGTGTGCGCGGTTGGGCCGCGGCGCCCGCCGGGCGGGTACCGGCTCCGGCCGCGCCGGGAACGGTCAACATCCTCGTCGTCGTCCCGGCGCCGCTCACCGACGGCGCTCTGGTCAACGCGGTGGCCACCGCCACCGAGGCCAAGGTGCAGGCCCTGCTGGACGCCGGGTACGACTGCTCCGGCACCCCGACCGACGCGGTGTGCGTCGCCGCCCGCACCCCCGGCTCCGCCCCGGGCGAGCCGCACGCCTTCGCGGGACCGCGCTCGCTGTGGGGCGCCCGGCTGGCGCGCGCGGTGCACACCGCCGTGTCGGCCGCCGCGCCCGTGCCGTAAGGCCTTCCGGATAAGGCCCGGGGCGGGGTTCACCGCCCCCGTGGCGCTTCGCCGCACCGCATACCCCTGCCCGGTTCACCTGGCCGGATAGGGGTTGCCGCGCTCCGGATAGGGGTTGTCGCTCGGCGTATTCCGCAGCTAATGTCGCATTCAGTTCTTCGTCCAGTTTTCCGGCGCTGCTCCGCGGGTTGCCGGCGGCCGAATTATCCAGCCTTTATGCCGCTCCAGGTGCAGCTTGGGGTGCGATATGGGATCGGGGAGAAAACATGGCTCGTACGAAAACGTTCGCGCTGAGCGCCGAAGAGCTTGAGCAGTTCGCCCGCGACGGTTATATCGGTCCATTTGACCTCTACACCGAAGAGGAAATGGAAGGGTATCTCCGGCAGACCAGGCCGAAGCTGCTGAAGACCAAGAACTCCGTGTACGCCGACGGCCAGACCGTGTCCGGCAACACCAACCTGGCGGCCAGCTACGACCGGCACCTGGACGTCGACTTCCTGGCCGAGCACATCACCCGGCCGGAGATCGTCGACCGGGTGTCGAGCCTGCTGGGCCCCGACACGCTGTGCTGGCGCACCGAGCTGTTCCCGAAGTACCCGGGCGACGAGGGCACGGACTGGCACCAGGCCGACAACTTCTCCAGCGTCGACGGCGCGAAGCACCCGCACATCGTGTGGCCGGAGGACGCGGAGTTCGGCGGCACGATCACCGCCTGGACCGCCTTCACCGAGGCGTCCGTCGAGAACGGCTGCCTGCAGTTCATCCCGGGCACCCACACGTCCATGAACTACGACGAGTCGAAGATCATGGAGTACAACCCGGAGATCATCAACCAGATGGACAAGGACGGCGTCAAGCGCGGCCTGTTCGGTTACGACTACCGGCAGCTGCAGAAGGACCCCGACTGGGCTCCCGACGAGTCCAAGGCCGTCTCCCAGGTCATGCGCCAGGGCCAGTTCATCCTCTTCTGGTCCACGCTCATGCACGCGTCGCACCCCAACAGCAGCGACACAAAGATGCGCCTGGGCTTCGCCTCCCGCTACCTGCCGACGCAGGTCCGCGTCTACCCGTACTCCGACGAGCTGATGGAGTTCGGCGCGCGCGCCAGCCTGGACAAGTTCGGCTGCGTGCTGACGTCCGGCGAGGACAAGTACGGCCACAACCGCTTCGTCGACAGCAACGTCAACGGATTCCGCTTCCCGGTGCACTAGGAGAGATGAAAATGAGCGAGACGGACGACCGCATGGCACCGGACGCGCTGCTGGCGTGGGTCATCGACGAGTGCAAGCAGCTGGGCCTGCGGGTGTCGGCCGGTGACGACGACTTCTTCGAGTCCGGCGGCACCTCGCTGAGCGCGGTGAAGCTCATGGAGCGCGCGGAGCGCGAGTTCGGCGACGACTCGCTGCCGCCGGACGAGCTGTTCACCGAGAGCCGGCTCACGGAGATCGTGGCCAGCATCCAGCGCAACGCCAAGCCGGCCGACGCGGTAGCGGACTAGCAGGCCGGGCGTGGCGGCGACCGACGACAGGTGGGTGACGACCCTCAGGGCCGCGGCGGCGGAACCCGCCAGCACGCTGTTCTGCTTCCCCTACGCCGGCGGGAGTCCGGAGACCTTCCGCGGCTGGTGCGACGGGATCGCGGACGACGTCGAGCTGGTGTGCGTGATCCTGCCCGGCCGGGGGCGGCGCCTGAAGGAGCCGCGCTACGAGAGCTGGGAGCCGCTGGTCGACGACGTCTTCGAGGCGCTGTCACCGCGGCTGGACCGCCGCCACGCTTTCTACGGCCACAGCTTCGGGGGGCGGCTCGCGTACGAGCTGTCCCACCGGGCCGCGGCCGCGTATCCGGGAATGACGCGCAGGCTGTTCGTCTCCGGCTGCCGGAGCCCGGATTCGCCGCAGGCGCGGCCTTTCATGCACGAAATGACGGAAAGTGACTTCCGTGGTGCCGTCGCGGGAATGGGCGGCACACCGGCGGAGCTGTTCGAGAAGGAGCGGCTGCTGCGCCTGCTCCTGCCGACGGTGCGCAGCGAGATCCGGCTCGCCGAGATATGGGAGGACCGCCACACCGAGGGTGTGGACGTTCCCATCACCGCGCTCTACAGCCTGGACGACCCCATTGACAGCCTGCCGAGCATGCGCGGCTGGAAAGGGTTCACCCGGCGGGACTGCGAGCTGGTCGAGATTCCTGGCGGACATTTCTTCGTGGACAGCCACCCAGAGCACGTCACACAAGTAGTCAACACACGTCTGGGGAATTCGAATGGATAAGATCGCCCTTTCGGATGAGGCTCTCGCCGTTCACGGGAAGATCAACGGGACGGACGCCGACTACCCGGCGGAGAGCCTCAAGGAGCTGTTCGAGGCCGCCGCCGCCCGCCGGCCGGACGCCGTCGCGGTCGTCCACAAGGAGCGCAAGGTCACCTACCGCGAGCTCAACGGCCTGGCCAACGGCCTGGCCGTACGGCTGCGCGCGGCCGGGGTGACGCCCGGCCAGGTCGTGGGCATGTGCGTCAAGCGCTCGCCGGAGATGCTCGCGGCGATGCTGGCGATCATCAAGTGCGGTGCCACCTACCTGCCGTTCGACCGCAAGTGGCCGGACGACCGGCTGAGCGGCATCTTCGGGCAGGCCGACTGCGCCACGCTGCTGACCGACGCCCGAGGCGATATGAAGGTCCGCTTCCCGCAGGCCGCGGTGATCTCCGCCGACCCGGCCGGACTGGACACCGCCGCGCCCGACCCGGAACTGCGGGTCGCGCAGGACGCCGTCGTCTACATCGTCTTCACCTCGGGCTCGACCGGATCCCCCAAGGGCGTGCCGATCCGCCACGAGGGCATCGTCCGGCTGGTGTTCAACTCCCGCTTCGTCGAGCTCGACGAGAACGCCGTGGTCCCGCAGCTCGCCGCGGTCGCCTTCGACGCCGCCGAGTTCGAGATCTGGGGCACGCTGCTGCACGGCGGGACGTGCGTGCTCTACCCGTCGGACTACGTCCGGCTGTCGGAGCTGAAGCGGATCGTCCAGGACAACGGCGTCACCGCGGTCTTCGTGACGACGGCGCTCTTCAACGTGATCGTGGACGAGGCCCCGGCCGTCTTCGACGGGGTCGCAACCATCCTCACCGGCGGCGAGGCGCACTCGCTGCGGCACATCGAGAAGGGCCGCGCGTACTACGGCGACGGCCGGGTCGTCAGCGTCTACGGGCCCACCGAATGCTCGGTGTTCGCCACCTACTACCCCGTCCGGGAGTCCGTGCTGGGAGAGTCCGCGCTGCCCATCGGGCTGCCCATCCAGAACACGGCGCTCTATGTCATCCGCGACGGGGTGCTGTGCGCGCCCGGCGAGCCCGGCGAGGTGTGCCTGGCCGGTCCCGGCCTGTCGCCGGGATACCTGGGGATGCCGGAGCTGACGGCGAAGAAGTACGTCGAGTACGACATCGACGGTGAGAAGGTGCGGCTCTACCACACCGGCGACCGCGCCTACGTACGGGAGGACGGCAACGTCGTCTTCCAGGGGCGGCTCGACGACCAGGTCAAGGTCAACGGCTTCCGTATCGAGCTGGGCGAGATCGCGCACTTCATGAACGAGGCGCCCGGCGTCAAGCAGGCCTTCGTCACCGTCGCCGAGAAGGACGACGGGGAGAAGGTCGTGGTGGCGTTCGTCGTGCCGACGGGCGAGGACTTCACGCCCAAGGCGTGCACCGACCACCTGGCCGCGAAGGTCCCCGGCTACATGCTGCCCGGCGAGATCCACGTGCGCGAGAGCTTCCCCCTGACGGGCTCCGGCAAGGTCGACAAGCGTGCGCTGCTGGCGCAGCGGCACGCGCAGGCCTGACCGGGACACGCCCCGACGGGACGCCCGGACCGGGCGCCCGAACGAAACACCTGAGAGAACACGAACGAAGGGTGAGGACACAGTGACTGCGACGGGGCTGAGCATCAAGGCGGCGTCCCTCTGGCTTCCGGAAGGCAAGGAGAGCCCGGCCGAGGGTGCGCTCAGCGCGGCGGACATCGAGCGGATCGGCATCTCGGAACTGCATGTCGCCCCGGAGGACCTGGCGCCGCCGCAGATGGCCGTCACGGCGGCGGGCAGCGCGCTGGAGCGCAGCGGCGTCGCGCCCGCCTCCATCGGCTGCGTGGTGCACTCGCACAGCTACCACCAGGGCTTCGACATGTGGTCGCCGGCGCACTACGTCGCCCACCACGCCGGGATCGACGACGCGCTGCCCATCAACGTCCAGCAGCTGTGCAACGGCGGCGCGGTGGCGCTCCAGGTCGCGTCCAACTGGCTGGTCGCCAACCCCGACGCGAGCGCCGCCCTGGTCACCGCCGCCGACCGGTTCGCGCTGCCCGGCTTCGACCGCTGGGGCAGCGACGACGACGCGACGTACTCCGACTCGGGCACCGCGGTCGTGCTCGGCCGCACCGGGGAGGGCGAGGACGCCCTGCACCTGCTGTCGCTGAACATGGTCACGGACTCCCAGTGGGAGATCCAGATGCGCGGCGAGGCCGACTTCACCTCCGTCCCGCTCGGCCACGGCACGCCCATCGACATGCGGGCCGCCAACAAGGTCTTCCGCGAGTCCGGTTCGGCCGCGCGGATGGTCAAGCTCTCGGTGCCGAAGATGTACGAGCTGGTCATGGGCGCGCTGTCCACGGCGGGCGTCAAGCCCGAGGACATCAGCGTGGTCGCGCTGCCGCGGCTGACCCGGAACATGCGCGAGGGCATGTTCAAGCCCGCCGTCAAGGAGTTCATCGGCGACCACCCGCGCCAGCTGGAGTGCACCACCGGCTGCCTGGGCGCCGGCGACTTCCTGGCGAACCTGGTGGACATCGAGGCCGAGCTGGCTCCCGGCGAGTACGGCATGCTCGTCCAGGGTTCGGGCGGTTACACCTTCACCTGCGCCGTGGTCCAGGCCCCCGTCAAGTAACGCCAGGCACCGCCGACCCCGGAAGAGACGGCCATGACGACGCCGAGCACATGGGACCGCGACGACTACCCCCTCTGGCACGGGACGATCCCCACGTCCACGATCCTGGAGCGGAACACCCCGCAGGACCTGTGGGTCCGGGGAGAGGGCAGCTGGCTGATCGACGCGGCCGGCAGCCGCGCCCTCGACGCCCGCGCGGGGGTGGGCAACATGATGCTCGGCTACGGCCGGGCGGACGTGGTGGACGCGATGTGCCGGCAGGCCCGCGAGCTGCCGTACGTCTGCATGGTGCGGTGGGAGCTGCCGGCGCCGGTGGTCGTGGAGCTGGCCCGGGAGCTCACCCGGATCGCCCCCGCGGGACTGGACCGGGTGCGCTTCTGCCACACCGGCGGCGCCGCCGTCGAGAGCGCGATCCTGATGGCCCGCTCCTACCAGCGCAACACCGGCCACCGGGACCGCCGGCTGATCGTCGGCCTGCGCGACAGCTACCACGGCAGCCCCACGGCGGCCATGGCGGCGAGCGGGCAGCGCATCATGCACTGGACGTTCGGGCCGATGCCGGAGGGCTACCGGCACATCCCCGAACCGGCCGCCGACGACGACGGCAGCGCGCTGGCCGGGCAGCTCGACGCGCTGGGCGCGGAGAACATCGCCGCGTTCGTCGTCGAGCCGGTCAAGGGGCGCAACGGGCAGCCGCTGCCCAGCGCCTATCTGCGGGCCGCGCGCGACTACTGCACGAAGCACGGGATCCTGCTCGTCTTCGACGAGGCCTTCACGGGCTTCGGGCGGATGGGCGAGATGTTCGCGGCCGGCATCTCCGGGGTGTCGCCGGACGTGATGTGCCTGGCCAAGGGCATCACCGCGGGCTACGCGGCGCTGGGCGCGGTGCTCACCACCAGCGCCGTCCAGGCCGCGTTCGACACCGGCAGCACGGTCTTCGCGCACGCCTCGACCACCGACGGCCACCCCGTCGCGTGCGCCGCGGCCCTCGCGGCGATCCGCGCGTACACCGCCGAGGACCTGGTGGCGCGCGGCCGGGAACTCGGCAGCTACCTCGGCGACCGGCTCGGCGACCTGCTCAAGGGGGCACCGGCCGTCGCCGGCATCCGGACCGTCGGCGCGTACGTGGGCCTGGACCTGGTCGACGGTAACGGCAGCCCGCTGTCGATGCCGGACCGGCGCGACCTGGAGCGGGCGTGCCGGGAGCAGGGCCTGCTGGTGCACTACACGCCCGACACCGTCGTGCTCATGCCCCCGCTGACGATGGAGACGCAGGAGGCGGAGTTCGCGGCCGAGCGCTTCGCCGGCATCGTCTCGGCCCTGCGTCCGGCGGCCGGCTGACGGCTCTTCCGGGACCGCTCCCCGCGGGAGAACACGGCGGCCCCACCGGACCCGGTCCGGTGGGGCCGCCGCGCCGCGTGGCGGGCCGGTCAGGAGGAGGACACCGAGAAGGAGTTCGTCGTGAAGTCCAGGCCGCCCGAGGAGGACGTGATCTCGTAGCCGAACTGGACGTTGCCCAGCGTGATGTCGCCGAACCACTTCTTGGTGTTCTTGATCCAGTTCAGCACCGCGAGCACATCGACGGTCGAGGAGCTGGTGTTGGACGTGCGGACGAAGGAGTAGACGGCGTTGGCGCCGTTGCTGCCCTGGTAGACCGTCCAGGTGCTGCCGCCGACGGTGACGTTGCCCTGCGAGGTGCCGAGCGGGCCGACCGCGCCGGTCTTGTTCATCCAGAGCATGATCTCGTAGGCGTTGTCCGTGTCCCAGATGTCGTACGCCGTCTCGTACGCGCCGCTCGACGGCACGGTCACGTCGAAGCTGGAGCTGACCGAGTGCAGCGCGCTCAGCTTCTTGCCCACGGAGCGGGTGGCGTTGGGGTAGGACTTCACACCGCCGGTGTTCGGGTGGTTCGCCCAGACACCCCAGTTGCTGTACGAGTTGGCCCAGATCGTCTGCGGGCCCGCGCCGCTGCCCCAGATGTCGTTGTAGAGGGTGTAGCCGCCGTTCGACCAGGTGGCCCACTGGTCGCTGGAGGACCAGGTCGCCGCGTACGCGGGGGCGGCGGCCAGCCCGACCGCGGCCGCCGCGGAGGCGACCAGGCCGAGCAGGAGCGTGCGGGGCTTCTTGCGCAGGGCTGTGCGCATGGGGGGCTCCAATCTGAACTCCGGGGCAGCCGCGACTGTCGGAGGGCGGCGCGGGGCGGCGCGTGCGCACATCCGGGGATGCGGGAGAGCGTGGGGCGGAGAGCGCGAGCAGGGCAGGGATCGGCCTGCTCCGGCGCCGTGTTCGAAGCGCTTCGACGGATGATGTGTCAGGTCCGCTGCTGCCGTTGGGGGGATGCGGCTTACGATGACAGTCGAATAATCGAAGCGCAACACTCGCTGCACCGGAAATTCCCGCCCCTCCCGTCCCGCCCGGCCCCCCGCCCCCGGTGCGCCAGGGGCGGGGGGTCCCGCCGTGGTTACGATGACGGCTCTCCCCGGCACCGCCTGCCAGGGCGGACCGGAGGGTCGACGATGGCCAGCATCAGAGACGTCGCGCGGCGCGCGGGCGTCGCCCCCAGCACTGTGTCGTACGTGCTGAACGGCGACCGCAGCACCACCGAGGAGACCCGGCAGCGGGTGCGCGAGGCCGTCGAGGCGCTCGACTACCACCCGCGGGCCGGGGCCCGCATGCTGCGCAGCGGCCGCACCCATGTGGTGGCGCTGGCGCTGCCCCGTGGCGGCGGGGCGGGCGTCCCGGCGGGCGGGCGGCACGCCGTGGACGGGCGGTTCGCGATCGAGACCGCCGACGCCGCCCACCGCCTGGGCTACGACCTGCTGCTGGCCACCTCGGGCGACAAGGCCTCGGGCCTGCGGAGGGTGGCGGTGAGCGGCCTCGCGGACGCCGCCGTGATCATGGCCGTCGACCTGGAGGACCCGCGTATCGAGGTGGTCGGGGAACTGGACTTCCCCGCCGCCCTGATCGGGCGCCCGGCGGACGAGGCCGCGCTGCCGTGGATCGACCTCGACTGGGAGGGGGCCGCCGTGCTCGCCGTCCGCGAGCTCGCGGCCGCCGGCCACCGCGAGATCGTCTACCTCGGCCCCGCCGAGGAGGAGGTGCGGGCCCGGCGCAGCGCCGCGCTGTACGGGATCGCCGGTGCCCGGCGCGGCGGCCGGGAGACCGGCGCCGCGGTCCGCGTCGCGCACACCGCCGACGACCCGGCCGGGACGGCCGCCCTGCTCCAGGCGCTGCTGGCCGGGCCCGCCGGGACGCCCACTGCGCTGGTGGTCCAGCACCCGACCGCGGGCGGCCAGGTCCTGGCGTCGGCGGCCGCGCTCGGCCGCCGGGTGCCGGAGGACCTGGCCGTCGTGGTCGTCGGCGCGCTGCCCGGTGATTCCGCGGGCGCGCGGCTGCCGCGGATCGAGCTGCCGGTGCCCGCGATGAGCGCCACCGCGGTGGAGCTGGCTGTTGAGGACGCCGACGCGCGCCGCCCGGCCAGGGGACGCGGGCGTTCCCGCGAGCAGGCGGCGGCGCCGGACGGCGCCGCCCGGCGGGTGCTGCTCGCACCGGAGCTGCTGGACGCCGGGGCGCTGCGCCCGCCGCCCGCCTGACCCCGCCCGTCCCCCCGGCGACGGCCGGGCCGCGCAACAGCTGCTGCCCGGAACGCCCTTGTCGGCCCGCCCGGCAGTGCCTAACCTTGCCGGGACGGTCAGGAAATCGATTCGACAGGTTCGCCCGGCCGGGCCCGCGGGCCGCGGATCGACACAGCGATACGGCGACCCAGCAATACGGCGACACAGCGACACAGCGACAGAGCAGGAGACCTCCATGAAGTTCACCGACGGCTACTGGCTGCTGCGGCCGGGAGTCACCGCCCGCTTCGCGGCTGAGGTCGCCGACGCGAGCGTCACCGAGGACCGCGTCACGCTGTCCGCGGCGGTCCGCGCGGTCGGCCACCGCGGCGACACCCTCAACAGCCCGCTGCTCACGGTGGAGTGCTGGTCCCCGGCCGAGGGCGTGATCGGTGTGCGGTCGACCCACCACGCCGGCGCGGTGCGCGGGCTGCCGCAGTTCGCGCTGCCCGGCGAGGGGCGGTGGGGGAGCGCGGTGCGCAAGGACTCCGTGGTCGAGCTGACCTCGGGCGAGCTGACGCTGCGGATCGACACCGAGCAGCCCTGGCACCTCGGCTTCAGCGCCGGGGGCACCCCGCTCACCTCGTTCGGCGAGAAGAGCCTCGGCTTCGTGACCGACGCCGAGGGCCGCCACCACATGGTCGGCCGGGCGGCGCTGGGCGTCGGCGAGTACGTCTACGGTCTCGGCGAGCGCTTCACCGCGTTCACCAGGAACGGCCAGAGCGTCGACATCTGGCAGGAGGACGGCGGCACCAGCAGCGAGCAGGCCTACAAGAACGTCCCCTTCTACCTCACCAACCGCGGCTACGGCGTCTTCGTCAACCACCCCGGCAAGGTGTCGTACGAGATCGGCTCGGAGTTCGCCGGGCGGGCCCAGTTCAGCGTCGAGGACCAGTCCGTGGAGTTCTACGTCGTCCACGGCCCCGGCCCGAAGGAGATCCTCGCCCGCTACACCGCGCTGACCGGCCGCCCCGCGCTGCCGCCCGCCTGGTCCTTCGGCCTGTGGCTGTCCACGTCCTTCACCACCGACTACGACGAGGACACGGTCACCGGCTTCGTCCAGGGCATGGAGGACGCCGGGATCCCGCTGAGCGTCTTCCACTTCGACTGCTTCTGGATGCGCCCCTACCAGTGGTGCGACTTCACCTGGGACCCCGCGGTCTTCCCCGACCCCGAGGGCATGCTGGCCCGGCTGAAGGAGCGGGGCCTGCGGATCTGCGTGTGGATCAACCCGTACATCGCGCAGAAGTCCCCGCTGTTCGCCGAGGGCGCCGCGCACGGCTACCTGCTCCGGCGGGCGGACGGCAGCGTGTGGCAGTGGGACCAGTGGCAGGCCGGGATGGCCCTGGTGGACTTCACCAACCCCGACGCCCGCGCCTGGTACGCCGACAAGCTGCGTGTCCTGCTGGACCAGGGCGTGGACTGCTTCAAGACCGACTTCGGCGAGCGGATCCCTGTCGACGTCGTGTGGTCCGACGGCTCCGACCCGCAGCGGATGCACAACTACTACACCCAGCTCTACAACGAGACGGTCTTCGACCTGCTGCGCGAGGAGCGCGGCGAGGACGAGGCGGTGCTCTTCGCCCGCTCGGCGACCACCGGCGGCCAGCAGATGCCCGTGCACTGGGGCGGCGACTGCGAGTCGACCTTCGAGGCGATGGCCGAGTCGCTGCGCGGCGGGCTGTCGCTGGGCCTGTGCGGCTTCGGCTTCTGGAGCCACGACATCGGCGGCTTCGAGGGCACCCCGACCCCCGAACTCTTCGCCCGCTGGGTTCAATTCGGCCTGCTGTCCTCGCACAGCCGGCTGCACGGGAGCCGGTCCTACCGGGTGCCGTGGGAGTACGGCGAGCAGGCGGTGCCGGTCACCGCCGCGTTCACCCGCCTCAAGCACCAGCTCATGCCGTACCTCTACCGCGCCGCCGGGCAGGCCCGGGACGCGGGCACCCCGGTGATGCGGGCGATGGTGCTGGAGTTCCCCGCCGACCCGGCCTGCGCCACCCTGGACCGGCAGTACATGCTGGGCGACGACCTGCTGGTCGCCCCGGTCTTCAGCGCGGACGGCACGGTGGAGTACTACGTCCCCGCGGGCAGTTGGACCAGCGTGCTGACCGGCGAGCGGATCGAGGGTCCTGGCTGGCGGCGCGAGACCCACCCGGTCGACACGCTGCCGCTGCTCGCCCGGCCCGGCGCGGTGATCCCCTTCGGGGCCTCCTCGGACGGGCCGGTGTCCGACTGGGCGGACGGGGTGACGCTGCGGGTGTACGCCCCCGCGGACGGCGCCACCACCGTGACGCGGGTGCCCGCGCCCGACGGCTCGGCCCCGGTCGCCTTCACCGTCACCCGCGACGGGGACGGGATCGTCGTGGAGACCGGCAGCGCCCTGCCCTGGAACGTGCTGCTGGCCGGCGCCTCGACCCCCGGGCACGGCGAGCCGCACCCGCTCGGCACGCTGCACCGGTGCGCGGCCGGGACGGCGCGGCTGGCGGCGCCGCTCGGCTGAGGGACGCGCGCCGGGCACCGCTCGGTGAAGCGCTTCGACGTGCACCCCGCGGTGCCCGGCCCGCACGGGCCGGGCACGTCGGGGCCGGGGTCAGCCGTCCAGTTCGGCGCGGACCGTGCGGGCGGCGGCCACCAGGTTCTCCAGCGACGCGCGGGTCTCGGGCCAGCCGCGGGTCTTCAGACCGCAGTCCGGGTTGACCCACAGGCGCTCGGCGGGGATGGCCTTCAGCCCGGTGCGCAGCATCCGGGCGGCCTCGTCGGCGCCGGGGACGCGCGGCGAGTGGATGTCGTAGACACCGGGTCCGGCCTCGCGCGGGTACCCGTGCGCGGCCAGTTCCCGGGCCACCTGCATGTGGGAGCGGGCCGCCTCCAGGCTGATGACGTCCGCGTCGAGGTCGTCGATGGCCTGGACGATGTCCCCGAACTCCGCGTAGCACATGTGCGTGTGGACCTGGGTGTCCGCGCGCACCCCGGCGGTGGTGAGCCGGAAGGCCTCGGTGGCCCAGGCCAGGTACGCCGGGCGGTCGGCGGACCGCAGCGGCAGCGTCTCGCGCAGCGCGGGCTCGTCCACCTGGATGACGGCGGTGCCCGCGGTCTCCAGGTCGGCGACCTCGTCGCGCAGGGCCAGGGCCACCTGCCGGGCGGTGTCGGCGAGCGGCTGGTCGTCGCGCACGAAGGACCAGGCGAGCATCGTGACGGGGCCGGTGAGCATGCCCTTGACCGGCCGGTCGGTGAGCGACTGGGCGTAGGACGTCCAGCGGACGGTCATGGGCTCGGGGCGGGAGATGTCACCGGCGAGGATCGGCGGCCGCACGTAGCGGGTGCCGTAGGACTGGACCCAGCCGTGCCGGGTGGCCAGGTAGCCGGTGAGCTGCTCGGCGAAGTACTGCACCATGTCGTTGCGCTCGGGCTCGCCGTGCACCAGGACGTCCAGGCCGGTCTTCTCCTGGAAGGTGATGACCTCGCGGACCGCGTCGCGCATCCGCTCCTCGTACCCGGCGGTGTCGATCCGCTTGCCGCGCAGGTCGGCGCGGGCGGCGCGCAGGTCGCCGGTCTGCGGGAAGGAGCCGATGGTCGTGGTCGGCAGCAGCGGCAGCCGCAGCCGGGCCCGCTGGGCGGCGGTGCGCTCGTCGTACGGCTGGGTCCGCCGGGTGTCGGCCTCGGTGACGGCCGCGGCCCGCGCCCGGACGGCCGGGTCGCGGGTGAGCGGGGACCGCGCGCGCGAGTCGAGCGCGGCGCGGTTGGCGGCCAGTTCGGCGGCGACGGCGTCCGTGCCGCGCGACAGGCCCGCGGCGAGGGTGGCGATCTCGGCGGTCTTCTGCCGGGCGAAGGCGAGCCAGGGCAGCACCTGCGGGTCGAGGTCGGTCTCGGCGGCGGCGTCGAGCGGCACGTGCAGCAGCGAGCAGGACGCGGCCACGTCGACCCGGTCGGCCAGGCCCAGCAGGGTGCCGAGGGTGGCGAGCGCCTTGCGCAGGTCGCAGGTCCAGATGTTGCGGCCGTCCACGACGCCCGCGACCAGGCGCTTGCCGGGCAGGCCGCCGACGGCCGCGAGGCCGTCCAGGTTGGCGGCCGCCGGGCCGGTGAAGTCCAGGGCCAGGCCCTCGACGGGGGCCTCGGCCAGTACCGGCAGGGCGTCGCCGAGCCGGTCGAAGTAGGAGGCGACCAGCAGTTGGGGGCGGTCGGTGAGGGAGCCCAGCGCGCGGTAGGCGCGGGCGGCGGCGTCCAGTTCGGCGGCGTCCCGGTCCTGGACGAGGGCGGGCTCGTCGAGCTGGACCCATGCGGCGCCCGCCGCGCGCAGGTCGGCGAGCACGGTGGCGTAGACGGGCAGCAGCCGGTCCAGCAGGCTCAGCGGCTCGAAGTCCGCGGGCGCGCCGGGCGCGGGCTTGGCCAGCAGCAGGTAGGTGACGGGGCCGACGAGCACCGGCCGCGGGGTCAGGCCCAGGGCCAGCGCCTCGCCGAACTCGGCGAGCTGCTTGGCCGGGGCGGCGGTGAAGACGGTGTCGGGCCCGAGTTCGGGCACCAGGTAGTGGTAATTCGTGTCGAACCACTTCGTCATCTCCAGCGGCGCGACGTCCTGCGTGCCGCGGGCCATGGCGAAGTAGCCGTCGAGCGGGTCGGCGTCGACCGCGGAGCGGTGCCGCGCGGGGATCGCACCGACCATGACGCTGGTGTCCAGGACGTGGTCGTAGAGCGAGAAGTCGCCGGTGGGCACCTCGTCGACGCCGGCCTCGGACAGCTGCCGCCAGTTCGCCCGGCGCAGTTCCGCCGCGGTACCGCGGAGCGCGTCGGCGGTGACGCGGCCCTTCCAGTACCCCTCGACGGCCTTCTTCAGTTCCCGGTCGGCACCCTGGCGGGGATAGCCGTACACGGTGGCCCGTGCTGCCGCGGCTGCGGGCTTGGTTGTCACGGAGATCTCCTTCACGAGATGGATCCCTGAGATCCCGGCGACGGGACGGGGGCGTGAAGGGTGGCGCAGCCGGACGGTCCCGGAGCATCCCCCGAAAGGGGTACGTCCGCCCGCCGTTTGTCTGTCGCCGACCCGCCCTCGAGGTCACCGGGATGTCCGTACGCGATCGGTCGCGTACGGGCAACGGGCAGGTCTTCGGACTCGCGGGCACTCTGCCGGGGGGCAGTTGTCCTACTGGCCGTCGCTTCCCGGGTCCGCGGCCCGGACCCAGTGCGTATGACGGCGGTCGTTCCCACTCACCGCTGCGGGGCAGTCCCGGATTCCCACCGGGTTCCCTCTTGCGACGCGCCTGCCTGGCGGGCAGGGCGAACCAGTTGCACCTCCCAGCCTAGAACGCCGGACGACTTCCGGCTGCCGTTGTCCACATCCCGGAGCGATGTCATATTAAGGTTAGGCTTACCTAAGTAACGAGGAGGACGTGTGACCAGGACCGCCGACCCGTGCGAGCCCACCGCCGCGGAGCGCGTACGCAGCATCCTGACGGCCGCGGGCTCCGCCGCCGTCACGGCCAACGGCGCGCACGAGGACTTCCTGACCGGGGTGGCCGCCGACCTCGACGGCGGGACCCTGCTGCTGACCGTCCCCGTGGACAGCGGCGCCGCCGCCGAGGCCTCCCGCGGCCCGGCGGTCGGCATCCCCGCGGTGCTGGAGTGGACGGACCTCGCGCCCGTTCCGGTACGCGACCGGGTCCGCGCCCAGGTACGGATCACCGCCCGGCTGCACGCGCCCGAACCCGGACCGGCCGGCTCGGTACGGCTGCGGACCGACGTCCGCAGCGTCTGCCTCGCCGCCGACGGAGCCTGCCACCTGGTCGCCCCGGCCGACCTGGCCGCCGCCCGCCCCGACCCGGTCGCCTCCGCCGAGGCACGGCTGCTGCTGCACCTGGCCGAGGACCACCAGGAGCACCTCGACGAACTGGCCCGGCTGCTGACGGTCCCCCAGTTGCTCGACGTCACCCGTGTCGTCCCCCACTCCCTCGACCGGTACGGCATCGTGCTGCGCCTGGAGCGCCCGCACGGCCACCGCGACGCCCGGCTGCCCTTCCCGCACCCGCTGACCGGGCCCGACGAACTGGGCCACCACATCCACGCCCTGCTCACCCGCGCCTTCCACGAGCGGCACCACACCCGGCACGGCCGCCGGCGCCGGTGACCGGACGCCGTTACCCGCCGGCCGCGCGGTCGGCGAGGATCTCGCGGGCCGCACGGGCGCCGGAGGCGAGGGCGCCCTGCACGGAGCCGGTGGCGCGGTGGTCGCCGCAGACGTGCACACCGGGGGAGTGCCGGGTGCTCCGGGAGAGCGGCCAGGGCGGCGGCATCGCCGGCAGCGCCTCCTGCACCGGGTAGACGGCCACCGGCTCCCAGCCGCCGGTGTCCGTCCCGTACAGCTCGGCCAGCACGCCGCGCACCCGCGCCTCCCGCTCCTCGGGGGCGTCCGCGCCCAGCGCCGAGGTGGCCACCAGCGCCCGCCCGCGCGGCGCGTACGACGGCGCGACCTCGCTGATCACCACCGTGTTGAGCACCCGCCGCGCGCTGTCCACGACCAGCGTGGGCTCGGCCAGCGGCGGCCGCGGGACGGCGTGGTAGTACGTGGTGACCGCGCGGACCTGCGGCACGGCGAGTCCCGGCAGCAGCTCCGCCGCGGCCCCCGGCCCGGTCGCGACGACCACCGTGCGGGCCGGCTGCTCGCTGCCGTACGCGGTCAGCACCCCCGTACCGGTCAGCCGCTCCACCGGGACGCCCAGCTCCACCGTGCCGTCGGGCAGGTCCGCGGCGAGCCGCTCGGGCACCGCGGCGACGCCGCGCGCGGGCAGGCACGGCCTGCCGCGCATCATCGAGCGCCACACCAGGTGGAAGTAGCGGCTGGAGGTCTCAAGGTCGTCCTCCAGGAACACGCCCGACAGGAACGGCCGCAGCAGCCGCTCCACCATCTCCTCGCCGATCGCGGCGTCGGCGAGCGCGGTCCTGGTCGTACGGTCCGGCGCCCGCCGGAGCACCCGCGGCGGGGTGAGCAGATCGCGCGCGCACAGCATCACCAGCGCGGACACGTCCCGCAGCGAGCCGAGCCGGCCCGGCAGCAGGTCGGCGGCCTGCCGCGGGGCGCGGGTCGGATCGGCGAAGCGCAGCGTGCCGCGCGGGGTGTGCACCAGGAAGCCGGGGCCGAACGGCCGCGGGTCCAGCTCGCGCACCCGCAGCCGCCGGCGCAGCTGCGGGTAGGACGGGTTGACCACCTGGAAGCCGCGGTCGAGGCGGAAGCCGTCCCGCACGTCGGTGCGCATCCGGCCGCCGACGCCGTCCGACGCCTCCAGCACCCGCACCCGCAGCCCCGCGGCCACCAGGTCCTGCGCGCACGCCAGCCCCGCGAGCCCGGCGCCGACCACCACCACGTCCACCGCTGCCTTCGCCGTCACCGCGCTCTCCGTCCGCCGGACCGGGCCGTCCCCCGGCGGCGCGGGCGGACCGCGGCGCCGGGGGACGGGAGGGATCACTTCGCCAGGAACTCCAGCAGGTCCTTGTTGAAGCGCTCCTTGTCGCCGGGCACCAGGGCGATGCCGTGCGAGCCGCCCTCGTAGACCTTCAGCTCGGCGTCCTTGACGAGCTTCGCCGTCTTGGCGCCGGTCGCCGCGAAGGGCACGACCTGGTCGTCGTCGCCGTGCACGACGAGCGTCGGGACGTCGAACTTCGCGAGGTCCGCGTGGAAGTCGGTCGACGCGAAGGCGTCGACGCAGGCCACACTGCCCTCGATCGTCTCGTCCATCGCCATCAGCCAGAAGGCGTCGCGGTTGCCCTGGGTGACCTTGTTGCCCTCGCGGTTCGCGCCGAAGAACCCCTCCGAGGTGTCCTTCCAGAACTGCGAGCGCTCCTCGATGATGCCGGCCTTGATCTCGTCGAAGACCTTCTGCGGCACGCCCTCGGGGTTGTCGGGCCCCTGGAGCATCAGCGGCGGGATGGCCGAGAGCAGGACCGCGGAGCGGACCCGCCCGGTGCCGTGCCGCCCGATGTAGCGGGCCAGCTCGCCACCGCCCATGGAGTGCGCGACGAGCGTGACGTCGCGCAGGTCCAGGGAGGTGATCAGGTCGTCCAGGTCGTCGGCGAAGGTGTCGAAGTCGTAGCCGTCGAACACCGGGGTGGAGCGACCGTGGCCGCGCCGGTCGTGGGCGATGCCGCGGAAGCCCGCGTCGGCCACCGCCTTGAGCTGGTCCTGCCACGCGTCGCCGCTCAGCGGCCAGCCATGGATGAAGACGACGGGCCGGCCCTTGCCCCAGTCCTTGTAGAAGATCTCGACCCCGTCACGTGTCGTCACGTAGGGCATGAAGATGTCCTCTCGCTTGCTCGCGTACCCCCGCGCGCCGCGTACGTCACGGGCGCCTCGCGGGCCGGACGCGCCCCGCCCCTCCTTGCCGCCGCCGGTCGCCGCCCTTCCCATGCTCCGCCTGTCCGCCGCTCCCGCAACGCGAGCGGTGGACAGGGGCCCGCGGGCATCCCTTCAGCGCCCGCCGGGCCCGCGCACGCCGGGCCAGTCCAGCCGCAGCTGCTGGGAGCGGGGGAGCTTGGACACGATCAGGTCGTAGGAGTCCTCGATCATCTCGCGGACCAGGCCGTCGGGCAGCGCCCCGTCCAGGCGCACCGTGTTCCAGTGACGCTTGTTCAGATGCCAGCCGCCGGTGATCTCCGGGTGGGCCGCGCGCAGTTGCAGCGCCACCTCCGGATCGCACTTCAGACTCACGCTCAGCGGCTCGGCGTCGAGGGCGGTGATCGCGAAGATCTTGTCGCCGACCTTGAAGACCGAGGTCTCCAGGGTGAAGGGGAAGGTCTCCGCGGCCCCGTTCAGTCCCAGGCAGAAGGCTTTGAGCGCGTCCGGTGTCATGGGGGCCAGTGTGCCGTGCGGCACCGACAACGGCCGCGCCGGGTGCGCGGAGGGTAGTCCCGCGTGCCCGTACGGTGGTCGCCGCCGGGGCCGGGGGCTTGCGACCGCCGGTTCCCGCCCGCGGCGCCGCCCCTTCCTCGCCTCAGCCCAGCGCCGCCAGCAGCTCGCGCTCGCGCTCCGCGCTCAGGCCCGCGCGGCGCGGCCGGTCGAGCCCCTCCGCGCGCTCCCAGTCCAGCGTGTCGGCGAGCAGGTGCGCGCGCGGGCGGTGGTGCAGCCCGGCGGCCCGCGCCGCGGCCCCGGTGCGGGCCGACCACCCCTCCCAGCCCGGCTCGGCCACCCACATCGGCAGCGACTCGGGCCCCATGTACTCGGCCACGCCGTTCGCCAGCAGCCACGGCGAACCGGCGGCGGCCACCGGCCCGGTGTGCCCGCCGACGGTGCGCGACAGCTCCAGCCACTCGCCGAACGGGACGACCGGCCCGACCGCGTCGAAGGTGCCGGTGGTACGGGCCTGCGCGGCGTCGAGCAGCCACGCGGCGAGATCCCGCACGTCGACCACCTGGGTCGGCCGGTCCGGCGTGTCGGGCACCAGCATCGCGCCCCGCGGGTCGCGGGCGGCGCGCGCCACCCAGTAGCCGGAGCGGCCGCTGCGGTCGCCGGGGCCGCCGATGAGCCCGGCGCGGGCGATCAGCAGCCGGTCGCCCACCGCGGCCGCCGACGCCCGCTCGCAGGCGGACTTCGCCTCGCCGTACAGCGCGCTGTCCACCTCGTCCCGCTCGGTCGGGGCCAGCAGCGGGGTGGACTCGTCGGCGCCCGGCACGGCGTGCGAGGCGTAGGCACTCACGGAGGAGACGTACGTCCAGTGCCGGGCCCGGCCGCCGAGCGCTTCGAGCGCCTCGCGCACGAAGCCGGGCTGCCAGGACACCTCGACGACCGCGTCCCACTCCCGGTCGAGCAGCGGACCGTAGGCGCCCGCCTCCCGCCGGTCGGCCGCCACCAGCCGGGCGCCCCCGGCGACCTCCCCGCTCTCCCCGCGGGCCAGGCACGTCACCGCGTGCCCCCGCTCCACCGCCTGCCGCGACAGCTCGCGCCCGAGCCACGCCGTTCCGCCCAGCACCAAGATCTCCATCCCCTCACCCAAGCACCGCGCCCGCCGCCCGCCCAGGCCGGTTCGCCGTCGGCGGATTCGCGCAGGGCGTAGGGCACGGGACCCCTACGGCTTCGGGTTCTCCCCCGGGCGACCCCCGCTCGCTGAACAGCACCCTGTGCGACGACCTGGCCTCCCGCGGCTGCACCGTGCTGGCCGTCGACCACACCTACGACGCGGCGGCCGTCGAATTCCCCGGCGGCCGGGCCGAACGCACCGTGCTTCCGGCCGAGTTCGCCCGCGCCGTGCCCGACCCCGCGCACATGGACCCGGAACGTGCCGCGGCGCTGCTGCGCAAGGTCGTGGAGGTACGCGTCGCCGATGTGCGGTCGGTGCCGGACCTGCTGCCCGGCGCGCTGCCGCGGGCGCTGCGCGGTGTGCCGGACTTCGGGCGGACCGGGATGTTCGGGCACTCGGGAGGCGGTTTCACCGCGTTGCAGGCCATGGACGACGACCCGCGCATCGCGGCGGGCGCGAACCTCGACGGCGTGACCGCGTACGTCCAGGACGACCCCGACCACGGCCACCTCTCGCCGGTGGCCGCGAACGGGCTCGACCGCCCCTTCCTGCCCGTCGGCAAGGACGGCAACACCCGTGCCACGGTGCCCTCCTGGGACGCGCTGTGGCGCGGCAGCCGCGGCCGGCACCGCGGGATCAGCCTGGCCGGCACGTTCCCGACCCGCCGGGCGCCGCCGCGCGTCCGGCACGCCGCCTGCGGGCCCGTACCCTGGTGACGTGCCCTCCTCGCGCCTGCGCCGTGTCGCCGTGCTGGTCCTGGAGGGGGCGAAGCCGCTCGACGTCGGCATCCCCGCGCAGGTGTTCACGACCCGGGAGAGCATGCCGTACGAGGTACGGGTGTGCGGCGCGGCCCCGGGGCTGGTGACCGGCGGCGACGGGCTGGCCTACCACGTCGCGCACGGCCTCGACGCGCTCGCCTGGGCCGACACCGTCTTCGTGCCCGGCTACCGCTTCCCCGACCGGGAGGACCCGCCCCGCGAGGTCGTCGCGGCGCTGGTCGCCGCGCACGACAGGGGCGCGCGGCTGGCCGCCATCTCGACGGGGGCGTTCGCGCTCGCCGCCACCGGGCTGCTGGACGGCCGCCGGGCCACGACGCACTGGCACTACACGCGCGCCCTCGCGCGCCGGCACCCGCTCGTCCGGGTCGACGAGAACGTGCTGTTCGTCGACGAGGGCAGCGTGCTCACCTCGGCCGGCGCCGCCTCCGGCATCGACCTGTGCCTGCACGTCCTGCGCGGCGACCTCGGCATCGCCGCCTCCAACCACGCGGCCCGGCGGCTGGTCGCCGCCCCCTACCGCAGCGGCGGCCAGGCGCAGTACGTGCCGCGCAGCGTGCCCGAGCCGCTCGGCGAGCGCTTCGCGGCCACCCGCGAGTGGGCCCTGCACCGGCTCGGCGAGCCGCTCACCCTGGAGGCCCTGGCCCGGCACGCGGCGGTCTCCCCGCGCACCTTCTCCCGGCGCTTCGCCGAGGACACCGGCTACACCCCGATGCAGTGGGTGATGCGCGCCCGTATCGACCTGGCCCGCGAGCTGCTGGAACGCTCCAAGCGCGGCGTCGAGCAGATCGCCAACGACGTCGGGCTCGGCACCGGCGCGAACCTGCGGCTGCACTTCCAGCGCATCCTCGGCACCACCCCGACCGAATACCGGCGGACCTTCGCCCGGGGCGAGTAGCGGGCCCGTCCGCGGCCCGGAACACCGCTGGCGCGATCCTTGCGAACCATGGCGCTCGGGCCACGGCCATGCCCCGACCTGCCGCGCGAGTCTGGTGGTGCACCGAAGGGACGAAGGGACACCACACTCATGACTCGCATCGCCATCAACGGATTCGGCCGCATCGGCCGCAACGTGCTGCGCGCCCTGCTGGAGCGCGAGAGCGACCTGGAGGTCGTCGCCGTCAACGACCTCACCGAGCCGGTCGCCCTCGCCCGACTGCTGGCCTACGACTCCACCGCGGGACGGCTCGGCCGCCCGGTCACGGCGGAGGGCGACACCCTCGTCGTCGACGGCCGCCGCATCCGGGTGCTCGCCGAGCGCGACCCCGCGCAACTGCCGTGGGCGGAGCTGGCCGTCGACGTCGTGCTGGAGTCGACCGGCCGCTTCACCTCGGCGAAGGCCGCCCGCGCCCACCTGGACGCCGGAGCCGGCAAGGTCCTCGTCAGCGCCCCCTCCGACGGGGCCGACGCCACGGTCGCGTACGGCGTCAACACCGAGGTCTACGACCCGGCCGCGCACACGATCGTCTCGAACGCCTCCTGCACGACCAACGCGCTGGCGCCGCTCGCCGCCGTCCTCGACGAACTGGCGGGCATCGAGCACGGCTTCATGACCACCGTGCACGCCTACACCCAGGAGCAGAACCTCCAGGACGGCCCGCACCGCGACCCCCGCCGGGCCCGCGCCGCCGCCGTCAACATCGTGCCCACCACCACGGGCGCCGCCAAGGCGATCGGCCTCGTGCTGCCGCGTCTGGACGGCAAGCTCTCGGGCGACTCGATCCGGGTGCCCGTGCCGGTCGGCTCGATCGTGGAGCTCAACACCACGGTGGCGCGCGACGTGACCCGCGACGAGGTGCTGGCCGCCTACCGGGCGGCCGCCGACGGCCCGCTCGCCGGGATCCTCGAATACGCCGACGACCCGCTGGTGTCGTCCGACATCGTCGGCAACCCGGCGTCGTCGATCTTCGACTCGGCCCTCACCCGCGTCGACGGGCGGCACGTCAAGGTGGTCGCCTGGTACGACAACGAGTGGGGCTTCTCCCACCGCGTCGTGGACACGCTGGAACTCCTCGCCGCCGGCTGACCGCCGGGCCGCCGCGGGTCCGGGCCCCGGTCCGGACCCGCTCGCCGGACCCGCCGGGCGGCCCGTACGATGATCGGCAATGCCCGGTCGTAGCGCAGAGGCAGGCGCATCCCCTTGCTCAGGGGAGGACGCCGGTTCGAATCCGGCCGCCGGGCAGGCAAGCGGGCGGGACCCCGTAGCGCAGAGGCAGGCGCGCCGTCTTGGCAGGACGGACACGCCGGTTCGAATCCGGTCGGGGTCACGGTCCCACGGTCTCGGACGAGGGGAGCGGGGCGTGACGGGGGAGGGACACGTCCCGGACGACGAACTGGCGGCCTTCCACCGCACGGTCGGCCGGCTGCGCGCGCTGCCCGCCGACGACCCGGTACGGCTGCGCGCCGAACAGGTCGCCGCGTCCTTCGTGCGCGACGGCCGCCGGCAGCGCAAGCGGGTCCGCGTACAGGAGCGGGCCGACAGCGCGGCCGCCGTCGTGGGGGCCACCGCGACCGGGGCCCGGGAGCGGCGCGAGGACGCGCCGCTCGCACTGCCCGCCCCCGGCACCGGCGGGCCCGGCGACTACCCGCGGTCGCGGCGCTGCTACGTCTGCAAGTCGGCCTACCGGCAGGCCGATTCCTTCTACCACGCGCTGTGCCCGCACTGCGCCGCCGACAACACCGCGCGCCGCTCCCTCGGCACCGACCTGCGCGGCCGGCGGGTGCTGCTCACCGGCGGCCGGGTGAAGATCGGCTTCCAGCTCGCGCTGATGATGCTCAGGGACGGCGCCGACGTCCTGGTCACCAGCCGCTTCCCGCACGACACGCTGCGCCGCTTCCGGGCCGCCGAGGGAAGCCGGCACTGGCTCGACCGGCTCACCGTCGTCGCCGTCGACCTGCGCGACCCGCGCCAGGTCATCGGGCTGTGCGCGGACCTGACGGCGGCCGGCGAACCGCTGGACATCCTGGTCAACAACGCCGCCCAGACCGTGCGCCGCCCGCCGGAGTCGTACGCGGCGCTCGCCGCCGGGGAGAGCGGGCCGCCGCCCGCCGGGGTGCTGTACGCCCCCGGGTACCGCCCGGTGTCCGCCCTGCCGGGCGCGCGCACGCAGGGCACGGCCGGTGTCCGGGCGGTGCTCGGCCTCGCACCGCAGGGCGGGGCGGGCGCCCTGACGGACGAGGCGGGGCTGCTGCCCGACCTCGCACCCGCGAACTCCTGGTCGGCCAGGATCGGCGACCTCGACCCGGCGGAACTGCTGGAGACACAGCTCGTCAACGCCCTCGCCCCCGCCCTGCTCGCCGACCGGCTGCTGCCGCTGCTGCTCGCCTCGCCCCGCCCGCGGCGCTACATCGTCAACGTCACCGCCGTCGAGGGCCGCTTCGCGGTGCGCAACAAGACCTCCGGCCACCCGCACACCAACATGGCCAAGGCCGCCCTCAACATGCTCACCCGCACCAGTGGGCCCGAACTCGCCGCCCGGGGCGTCCACATGTGCAGCGTCGACACCGGGTGGATCACCGACGAGAACCCGGCGCCGAAGAAGTCACGGATCGCCGCCCACGGCTTCCGCACCCCGCTGGACGTCGTGGACGGCGCCGCCCGCGTCTACGACCCGATCGTGCGCGGGGAGGCCGGGGACCCGGTGTCGGGGGTGTTCCTCAAGGACTACCGGGAGGCGGAATGGTGACGCCGGGCCAGGAGGACGCGGGCGGGGGGTTCCCGGGCGCGGGGGAGTACGCCGGGGTGCCGCCCGTGGTCCCGCGTTCCGTACGGGACCTCGCGCCGCTGCTGGCCTGGCTGCGCACCGGCGGCCCGGCCGACGGACGGCTCGACTTCCCCGCCGGGACCGCGCTGCCCGACGGGCGGCTCGACCTGTGCAAACAGGCCCTCGGGCCCGAAGGCGCCCGGCTCGTCGCGGAGGCGCTGCGGCCCACGGCGGACGCGGCCGGGACGGCGGCGGGAACAGCGGCGGGGACGGCGGCGGGCGGCGTGCGGCACCTGCTGCTCGGCACCGACGGGCTCGGCGACGAGGGGGCGGCGGACATCGCCGAGCGCACCGCGGGCAGTTCCGTGGAGACGCTCTACCTCGGCTGCAACGGCATCACCGCCGCCGGGGCCTGCCGGATCGCCGACAGCGTCCGGGCCTCGCAGCACGTCGTGACCGGCGTGTGGCTCAAGCGCAACCCGCTGGGCACCGGCGGCGGGCGGGCGGCCGCCGAACTCGTCGCCGCGGCGGCCGCGCTGCGCACCCTCGACCTCGTCCAGACCGGCCTGGACGCGCTGGGCGCGGTGGTGCTGGCCGAGGCGCTGCTCACCGCGGCCGCGGGCGGCCGCCGCATCGAGCGGCTCTACGTCGGCGGCAATCCGCTGGGCGCCCCCGGGGCCGCGCCGCTGGCCGCCCTGGTCGCGGCCGGGGCGCTCGGCGAGCTGTACGCCTCCGCGTGCGGGCTCGGCGACAAGGGCGCCCTGCTGCTGGCCGAGACGCTCGAACGCGCTCCCCACGGGCGGCTGACCCGGCTGTCGGTCGCCAGCAACGGCATCGGGCCGCGCGCCACCGCCCGGCTGGCCATGGCCGCCGCCGCGGCCGGTGTGGAACTGCTCGACTTCGGCCGGGTCAGGGCCGCGGGCACCCTCGGCGCCCCCGACAACCGCGTCGACACCGAGGCCGCCACCGCCATCGGGCGGGCCCTGGCCGCCGCCCCGCACCGGCTGACCTACCTCGTGCTCTCCCACACCGGCATGCGCAGCCGGGAGGCGCACCGGCTGCTCGACGCGGCCCCGGCGGCGGCGAGCGCGACCCGCTTCGTCCTCGGCAAGGGCATCGCCACCAGCGTGCGCCGCCGCCTCGACGCGCTCAGTGCCCATGTGCCGATGCCCGCCACACCGCCCGACGTCGCGGCCGTCCGCAGCGTCCACCGCACCGCGCCGCCCACGCCGGGCTGACCGGCGGCTGACCGGCCGCGGACCGGCGCGGGACGCGGGGGCTCAGCGCGGCAGCGCGGCGAACACCTCGATCCAGAAGCGCTGGTGCGCGTCCGACGCGCCCACCAGGTACGTCGCCCGGAGCTTGGGCGGCAGCAGCGCCACCAGCCGCGTGACCGCCTTGCGGTGCCGCCGCAGTTGCGACAGCTCGGCGTTGGCGATGACCTGGTGCACCACGTCGCTGTCCGCGCCGCCCTCGCTGGAGCCCTCGGCCGCCCGCCGCAGCCGCTCCTCCCAGCGGCCGACGTCGGCGGCAAGCTCCCGCAGGCCGGTCACCGGCCGGTTGCTGAGCCGCTCGGCCAGCGCGGTCAGCGGGACGGGCGCGTACTCGCCGTCACCGAGGTAGACCGTGCCCATCTCCAGCGGCAGCCCCCGCTGGTGCAGTTTGACCAGCCGCTCCATCGTGCGCTTGGTGATCCAGGCGCGCCCCTCCTCGTCGATGTCGTGCTTCCACCACTCCAGCACCGTCTCGGCCACGGCGCCGTACTTCGCGATCAGCCACTCGTTCGCCGGGATGTCCTGCGGCTCCACCGTGAGCGAGGCGGTGAAGCGGGTGGCCTGGGCGATGTTGTTGCGCGCCACCTGGAGCTTGCGGCCCAGGTGGTACGGCGGGTTCTGCAGGGCTATCTGCGCCCGCAGCCCCGGTATCGGGCGGCCCGCGAGGGACCACTCCTGGGTGATCTCCATGAGCTTGGCGAACGCCGCCTTGTCCTTGGGGCGGTTGTACTCGTCCCAGACGATCACCTTCGGCTCCGGCCCGGTGAAGCCCCGGGCCAGCAGGTTGTCCAGCGACCCGTCGGCGGTCGGCACCGGGGCGCACAGATCCTCGACGTTGGTGACCGGCAGCGAGAAGTACAGCGCCTCCCGGCCGCCCAGCTCGTCGCGCACCGTCTGCCGCACCAGCTCCGTCTTCCCGCAGCCGGGCGGGCCCTGGAGCAGGACCGACCAGCGGTTGCGCAGCGCGGCCCGCAGCACCTTGCGCACCGGGTCGGAGACGGTCGCCGGGTTCGGCACGCCGAGCGCGGCCGCGAGCCGGTCGAGCACCTCGGCCGTGCGGTCCGGGCCCGGTCTGCCGTCGGGCTGCGGCTCGGTGAGCCGCAGCCGCTCGCCGTTGACCAGCGGCAGCCCCCAGCGCAGCGGGAAGCCCTCGCGGGCGTTGGCCAGCACATGGTCCACCGTCCGCGGCGACAGCGCCTCGCGCAGCGCCGGGGACAGGGACGCCCACACCGCGAACACCCCGGTCAGATCCCAGTCCCGGTACTTCTGGGCGAGTTTGACGCGCCACGCCGTGTCGTTGGCGGTGATCCGGACGGTCACCATACGGTCCAGGATCGCGAGGTCGCTGCGCCGGGCCGCGGTCTCGGCGAGCGACTCGTTGTCGGTCAGGAAGACGCCCACGCAGCCCAGCGCGCGCAGGTCGTACTCGCCCAGCGTCCAGTTGCACGCGACCTGCATCAGCTGGCTCTGGATCGTCTCGCCCGCCTGCAGCGAGTCGTCGATGAGCAGCACGAAGGGCCTGCCCGGCTTCAGCTGGCTCATCACCAGCTGGCGCAGCACCAGTTCGCCGGTCTCCGGGTCCCGCACGGGCGCGTTGACCAGCAGGTCGTCGGGGGTCAGGTTCGCCGCCGGGACGAAGACCAGCGCGGCCTGCGGGTAGGCCTCGGCGATGTGCGAGAAGAAGGTCGCGGTCTTGCCGATGCCGTGCTCGCCGAAGACCTGTCCGGTCTGGCCCATGTCGATCATCGCGTCGATGAACGACTCCAGCCGGGAGACGGCCGCCGCGCCCTCCGGCGGCCGGGGGTAGGTGGCGTTCGGCCGCCACGCGCGCGGCACCGGGGGCGGGCCCGGCGGCGGGGGCGGGGTGACGGTGGTGGTCATGTCGATCCTGTCGTGACGCGATGGCAGGCCATCGGCGGGTGGTGGGCGTCGGGCCAGTCGTCGCCGCCCTCGGTGATGAGCCAGATCCACTTGTCCGGTTCGGCGGGGGTGATGTGCGGTGCGTAGCCGTCGGTGAGGACCACCACCGCGTCCGGCCGTTCTTCGAAGAGCCGCCCGTCCACGGGTGTGCGGCCCTCCACGTAGTCGGCGACCGCGGCGAAGCTCGTGCCGCCCCCGCCGTGGACCCGCTCGCCGGGGCGGAAGGGCATCACCATGCCGTCGAAGGACAGCCAGTGCGCCTGCACCCCGTCGATCCCGCCGACCAGCTGCGTCAGCCAGTGCACCACGTGGCCGGGCATCGAGCCGGAGGTGTCGTACGCGACGACCAGCACCTTGTCCCGGACCGGGCCGCGGCGCGACAGCATCGGGTCGGCGCCGAGCGCGGCCAGCAGCGCCCCGCGCTTCTTGGGGTAGACCAGCCGCTCGCCCTCCCGCAGCCTGGACGCGAGGACGTCCACCAGCCAGCGCTGCCACCAGTCCACCCGGCCGGTGGCGGCGGCCGTGCCGCGCAGCACGCCCGCCCCGAGCCGCCCCCACAGCCGGGAGACCCGCTCGCCGGCCCCCTCCGTGCGGTTCATCAGGTCCAGCAGTTCGCGCTCGGCCCCGGCGTGCCCGCGGCGCGCCGCCAGCAGCGCGTTGAGCAGTACCGAATCGGCCGTCCCGGCCACGGTCTCCTCGTCGGCGGGCACCGACGCGTCGGTCAGGTGCAGACAGAGCGGCTCGGGCACCGGCGGATGCCGCATCCGCTTCAGCTCGCGGAAGACGGACATGTCGGTGGCGGTGAACGCCGCGTAGTCCACCGGATCCCGGCCGTGGGCCAGCAGATCCTCGGTGTAGGCGCGGTGGACGCCCGCCGGGTCGATCCCCGTGGGCTCGCCGTCGACCAGGGGCAGGGTGTCGCGGCCGAGCCGCACCATGGCGACATGGTTGATGGACACCTCCGCCGCGAGGGTGAAGACCGGGTCGGCCCGCAGCTCCGGTTCGGCGAACAGGTGGCGGTGCACCAGATGCCGCGCCTCGTGGAAGAGCACGAACTTCACCCCGTCCAGGCCCAGGGCCACGAAGAACTCCGGGTTGTACAGCAGCAGGCAGCTGCCGTCGCCGCTCGCCACCACCGCGGCGGTGCCGACCGCTGTGGTCGCGATCTGGTGCCGGCACTTCGCGTACAGCCAGGACGCCACCGCCGACTCGCGCAGCCCGAAGTCCAGCAGCGCCGCCTCCTTCAGCCGCCGCGCCTCGGCCGTGACCTCGGCGTCGGCCGGCCGCCACCGCTCCAGTGCCCGGCGGTCCGCCAGGTCGACGACACGGCGGTGCCGCACCCGCTCCCCGTACCCCATGTGCCCCGCCCCCCGTGCTTGCCCTGCTCCGATCCGACGCATCCATTGGTACCAGCCGGCCGCGACAGCGCCGCCGGGTTTTCCACAGGGCTGCCGCGTCCTAGGATCGCCACGCGGGGTCGTAGCGCAGAGGCAGACGCTCGGTCTCCAAAACCGGATCACGCTGGTTCGAATCCAGCCGCCCCGCACCCTCCGCCGTCCGGTCCGCACCGGCGGACCGACGCGACGCGCCGCGCCGGTACGGCGGTTCAGGCGACGGCGCCGGCCGTCACGACCAGTTCCGGCACCGTCCCGGCGAACGTCGGCAGCAACTGGGCCGCCACCGCCCACGCCTCGGTGTTCCCGCCGAGCCGGTCGCGGACCAGCGGGCGCAGCTCGTCCCGCGCCTCCCGCAGCCGGGCCGGGAAGGCCCACCGCCCGGCGGCGAGCACCTCCAGCACATCGCGCGCGGGGCCCCATTCGCGGACGTACGTGCCCGGCCGGGAGATGATCCCGGCCTGCCGCATCCGGTGCGCGAACGACGGGTGCCCGGCGCCGAGCCGCTCCCGCAGCGCGTGCGGGCAGTCGATCCGGATCGCCAGCGCCCAGCGCGCGTAGCCCGGCAGCGGGCGGGAGCGGTCCGCGGTGTCCACCGTGTCCCAGTGCTCGCGCCGGACGAGCGCTGCGGCCGCCCGTCCGGCCTTCATCGTCGTCACCGCGCGCAGCGCGGCGACGGCCTCGTCGGCGCCGACGTCGGCGAGTTCGGAACGCGCGGTGCGGACCTGCCGGGGGACCTGGAGCAGTTCGCCGCCCGGGTCGCCGAACGGCAGGCCCAGCCGGATGTCCCGGCGGACGGCCGGGCTCACCCGTGCGCCCATGTAGACGATCTCGTTGATCTCCGGCCGGTCGCACTCCAGCATCCACAGCGCCACAGCGGCGGGCACCCTGGCCGACGCGACCCACCGCACGGCGCTCCACAGCGCGGGCGGCCGGACGTCCTGGGGATCGCCCTCGGCGCCGGGCAGGCCGAGCCGTTCCCGTATCCGCTGCTCGTCGCCGGGCTCGGCCGCCGACAGCAGCGCGTCCAGTCGTGCGTCCGTCACCCGCACAGGGTACGGCCCGCCACCGACAGTGCGGCGTCCCGGTCTCCCGCCGCCCGGCGGCGGGGAGTTCGCGGCTTGCGGCCCGGGGTCACTGCCCGACCCGGCCGTCGACGCACTCGCGTAGCAGGTCGGCGTGGCCGCTGTGCCGGGCGTACTCCTCGACCCGGTGCACCAGTATCTCCCGGATCGCGATCCCCTCCGCGCCGACCCGCTCGCCGGGGTCCGGGTGGGCGGCCAGCGCCGCGTCGGTCGCGGCCTGCTCGCGCTCCAGGTGGGCGTAGGCGGCCTCGACCACGGCCGGGTCGGCGACGGCGCCGAGGAAGTCGGTGTCCTTCGGGCCGTAGAGCTTCGGCTCCGGTTCGCCCTCGCCGAGCCAGTTGCGCCAGTCCCGCTCCGCCTCGGCGAGGTGCCGGAGCAGGCCGAGCAGCGACATGGTCGAGGGCGGTACGGAACGCCGGGCCAGCTGCTCCGCGTCCAGGCCCTCGCACTTCATCCGCACGGTCATCCGGTAGTGCGTCAGGTAGTCGTGCAGCGTGGCCACCTCGCCCTCCGGGCTGCTGCCGCTCTCGCGCGGGTCGTCGTCGGGGTCGGTCCACATGTCGGGGTAGACGGTGGCCTGCGTCCATCGCTCGGGTCGATCGCTCATGACCCGCATGCTCGACCGTCACCGCGTCCCCGCGCCAGTGGGTTTCGCCGGGACGCGCGGACGGCCCGGGACACAGGGGGAGCCGCACCCCCGTGCCCCGGGCCGTCCCGATCGGGCCCCGAGGGGTCAGCTCAGGGCGAACTGCTGGGCCGCGGAGGCGTTGCAGTCCCAGATCTGGAGCCGGGTGCCGTTGGCGGTGGCCCCGCTCGGGGAGTCCAGGCAGCGGCCGGACTGCGGGTTGAAGAGCGTCCCGTCCGAGCGCTGGTTCCAGACCTGCCCGCCGGCGCCGTTGCAGTCCCACAGCTCGACCTGGGTGCCGTTCGCGGTGCCGTTGCCGTTGATGTCCAGGCAGCGGCCGAGCGTGCCGAGCGAGCCGTTGGCGTTGTGGAACCAGTGCTGGTCGACCGCCCAGGACTGGCAGTCCCACAGCTGTACCGCGGTGCCGTTGGTGCCGGTGTCGTCGGACGCGACGTCCACGCACTTGCCGCCGGGGGCGGCCACCGGGGCGCCGCCGTTGACGGTGAAGCGCTGGGCGGCGGAGCCGTTGCAGTCCCAGATGCGCAGCCGGGTGCCGTTGGCAGTGGCGCCGTTCGGCGAGTCGAGGCAGCGGCCGGACTGCGGGTTGAACAGCGAGCCGTCCGCGCGCTGCACGAACTTCTGGCCGCCCACCCCGTTGCAGTCCCACAGCTCGACCTCGGTGCCGTTGGCCGTGCCGTTGCCGTTGATGTCCAGGCAGCGGCCGATCGTGCTCAGCGAGCCGTTGGCGTTGTGCGCCCAGTGCTGGTCCTCGGCGTAGGTCTGGCAGTCCCACAGCTGGACCCCGGTGCCGTTGGTACCGGTGTCGTCCGCGGCGACGTCCACGCACTTGCCGCCGGGACCGGTGATCGTCCCCTGCGGGCCGTTGGGCACGTTGGTCTGCCCGCTGTAGCCCGCCGCCACGACGTTCGCCTGCACGGCGCTCTCCGCCGCGTCGGTCGGGTAACCGGCGACCATCGCGCCCTCGAAGAAGGTGCCCATGTTGCGGTTGCTGTTGTCACCGCCGGTGCCCAGGATGATGCCGCCCTCCTGCTGCATGGGCCGGTATCCGCTGCGGGTCGGCAGCCCGCCGCTCCACCAGGTGGAGAGCCCGCCGCTCTGCGCGTTGCCGCCCTTGATCGCGTACGTGGTCTGGCCGTTGTTCTTCAGCACGGCGGTGACGTACGGGCTGCTGTTGCCGAGGTTGGCGGTGTTGGAGCCGTTGTCGCCCTGGAACATGCCGTTCTCCATGTCCGCCTCGACCCAGGGGCCCGAGCCGGTACAGGGGGAGAAGTAGCAGGTGGTGGCGATGCTGACGGCGTCCATGTGGCCGTTGCCGGTGTCGTACGGGGTGCTCTCGGCGTTGCCGTAGTCGAAGCAGCAGTCCGATCCCACGTGCGTGCCGCTGGCGACCATGTAGACGCCCTCGGGCTGGCCGTTGACGGCGACACCCGAGGCGACTCCGGTGTAGCGGTAGCCGACCCCCGGCGAGACCCAGATGCCGTAGACCTTGTGGCCGCCCGCGTGGACGGCGATCTCGCTCGCGTCCGCGCCGCGGTCCACGCCGCCCGCGCCTCCGGCCGGGCCGGGCAGCAGGTCGTTGTGCCGGCTCGTCTGGTCGTAGACCTTGCTGATGCGGCAGGTGGTGCCGCCGCAGAAGGTGTCCTGGTGCTCGGCGTCGGCGTAACCGCCCTGGGCCAGCAGCCCGATGTCGGCGGTCGCGCCGTCCGAGGCGCGGGTGACCTGGTAGAGCGGGCCGTTGTAGCCGGAGAAGAGGGCCCGCACCGTGCTGTGCGCGGCCACGCAGGGGGTGCCCGCGGACGCGTAGATGTCGCACGGCAGCGAGCCGGCCGCCTGGGAGGTGGCCGGCAGCGCGAGGAGGGTGCCCAGCACCAGTGCCAGGACGGCCACGGCCGACCCGAGGGCGTGGGCCGGGCGGCGCAGCACCGCCGTGAGGAGGGCCGCCGCACGGGACGACGCCGTGCGGCCCTGCGGGGTGTGCGGGGACATGGTGCGGGGGGTTGCCGTGCCGGGTGGTGCGGACGTGGCACGTGGTGTCTGTCGCATGACGCGCTCCTGTGGAGTGGGGGAAGGGAGCTGCCGCCCGGCCACCGAGCGGCGGGCGGCGGTTGCCGACCCGCTGGGCGCCGTGCAGGTGGCGGCGGCGGAGGCACCACCACCGCCGCCACCCGTCAGAGGGTCGTGCACTGCGCTCGTTCGATCATGCCGTTCAACGATGTAAAGCGTTGGGCAGCACGATGACAGCATGCCTCGCGCGGCCTGTCCAGACCTTTCGCAGCGGCAATCGTGTTCGCCGCCACGAGGGGCCGCAGGCTGGGTGACGCTCTCTCAACCCAACCGCTTGAACAGGCCATTTAACGCTCCGTTGGTGAACTGTGGCTGCTCGGAGCGGGTCTGCGGGGGTGCGGCAGGGCCTGCGGACGGCCCTCGCGAGCCCTCTTCCGGGGCCCTTCCGGGGACGCTTTTCGTACCGCGTCTTGACACCTCCCTGTCCGATACTCGATCGTCCCTCTACATCGTTGTACGGCTCCGCTCCCGCCCGGTCCGCCCTCCCCGCACGACCGGTCGGAACCCGGTTCCGCCCGTTCCCCCGGTCGCCGGCTCCGCCCGTTCCCGACCGCTCGTCACGACCACCTCGATGAGGATGTGATCCGTCGTATGACCACCCGTCCGCCGGCCCGGTCCGTCGCCGCCGCCGTGCTCGCCGCCGGCCTGTGCCTGGCCGCCTCCGCCTGCACCAACTCGGGCAACGACTCCAAGGCGTCGGACCCCTCGTCCTCCGCGGCCGACAACACGGCGGCCGCCCAGCAGGTCGTCACCCCCACCGACTCCGCGTCGGGCGCGGGCTGCGGCTTCCAGCAGTACGGCGGCGGCGTCCCCAAGCTGGACATCACCGACGGCAGCACGGTGGTCGGCTTCTCCCAGTCGGAGTCCACGAGCAACCCGTTCCGCGCGACCGAGACCAAGAGCATCGAGAACGAGGCCAAGAAGCTCGGCGTCAAGCTCATCGAGCGCAACGCCAACGCCGACGTCAACACGCAGAACTCGCAGATCGAGGACATGATCGCGCAGGGCGCCAAGGTCCTGATCGTGGCGCCGGAGAACTCCGACGGCCTCGGCCCGGCCCTCGCCCAGGCCAAGGCCAAGAAGATCCCGGTCCTCACCATCGACCGGACCGTCACCGGCACGGCCTGCACCGACTTCGTCGCCTTCATCGGCTCGAACTTCTACGGCCAGGCGCAGATCGCCGCCGACGACCTCGCCCAGGCCACCGGCGGCAACGCCCATGTGGCGATCCTGACCGGCACCCCCGGCAACAACGTCACCACCGACCGCACCAAGGGCTTCCAGGACCAGGTCAAGGCGAAGTACCCGAACATCAAGGTCGTCGCCTCGCAGACCGGCAACTTCGCCCAGACCGACGGCCAGAAGGTGATGGAGCAGCTGCTCCAGGCGCACTCCGACATCAACGCCGTCTACGCCGAGAACGACGAGATGGCGCTCGGCGCCGTCCAGGCCATCCGCGCCGCCGGCAAGACGCCCGGCAAGGACGTCAAGATCGTCTCCATCGACGGCATCCAGCAGGCCGTCCAGGACGTCGCCGCGGGCCAGCTGGCCGCCGACATCGAGACCAACCCGCGCTTCGGGCCGCTCGCCTTCCAGTCCCTCCAGGACTTCTACGGGACCAAGGGCGTGCCGGACAAGGTGATCATCAAGGACGGCCACTTCACCACCGCCAACGCCCAGCAGGCTCTCGACCAGGGCCTCGTGTACTGACGCCGGGCCCGCCCGTCGGTCCGTACCCCTACCAGGAGGAAGAGTTGGTCCAGCAGCAGAAGGCGGCCGGCGCGGGCCCCGTACTGGAGGTCGCGGGGGTGGACAAGGCCTTCGCCGGGGTGCACGCGCTGCGGGACGTGGGCTTCACGCTGCGGCCCGCCGAGGTGCACGCCCTCATCGGCGAGAACGGCGCGGGCAAGTCCACCCTCATCAAGGTGATGACCGGCGTCCACCGCCCGGACCGCGGCACGGTACGGCTGGACGGGCGGGACCGCGACTTCCGCAACCCCCTGGAGGCGCAGGCCGCGGGCATCTCCACGATCTACCAGGAGGTCAACCTCATCCCGCTGATGTCGGTGGCCCGCAACCTCTTCCTCGGCCGCGAGCCGCGCCGCTTCGGCCTGGTGGACGTCGCGGGGATGAACCGGCGGGCCGCCGAGATCCTCGGCCGCTACGGCGTGGACGTCGACGTCACCCGCCCGCTGCGCTCCCTGGGCCTGGGGGCGCAGCAGATGGTCGCGCTGGCCCGCGCGGTCCAGATCGACGCCCGGGTCGTCATCATGGACGAGCCGACCTCCTCGCTCGAACCCCGCGAGGTGGACACCCTCTTCTCCGTCATCCGCGGCCTCAAGCGGCAGGGCATCGCGGTGGTCTACGTCAGCCACCGGCTCGACGAGCTGTACGCGGTGTGCGACCGGGTGACGGTGATGCGGGACGGCGCCGTCGTCCACACCGGCGACATGGCGGGCCTGGACCGGCTCCGGCTCATCTCCCTCATGCTCGGCCGGGAGATGGGCGCCGTCCGGGAGAAGGGCACCACCGCCTTCGACGCCGCCCGCCGCGACGGCGCCGAGGCCGAACCGGTGCTGCGGGCCCGCGACCTGACCGTGCGCCACCGGGTGCACGGCGTCTCGGTGGACGTCCGGCCCGGCGAGGTCGTCGGGCTCGGCGGCCTGCTGGGCGCGGGCCGCAGCGAGACGGCCAAGGCGATCGTCGGGGCCCTGGGCACCGAGAGCGGCACCGTCGAGATCGAGGGGAAGGAACTGCGCCGCCGCAGCCCCGCCGCCTCGATCCGGGCCGGGGTCGTGATGCTGCCCGAGGACCGCAAGGCCGAGGGCGTCATCCCCAGCCTGTCGGTGCGGGAGAACATCTCGCTCGCCGCGCTGCCGCGGCTGTCCCGGGCGGGCCTGGTCTCCCGGGAACGGCAGGACGAGGTCGTCGACTTCTTCATGAAGCGGCTGCGCATCAAGGCGTCGGGGCCGGACCAGAGGGTCGGCGACCTGTCCGGCGGCAACCAGCAGAAGGTGCTGCTGGCCCGCTGGCTGTGCCTGAACCCCAAGGCCCTGCTGCTCGACGAGCCGACCCGCGGCATCGACGTCGGCGCCAAGGCCGAGGTCCAGGCCCTGATCGACGAACTGGCCGCCGACGGCCTGGGCGTGCTGCTCATCTCCTCCGACCTGGAGGAGCTGATCGAAGGCTCGGACCGCGTCGTCGTCCTCAAGGACGGCCATGTCGTCGGCCACCTGGCGGGCGAGGACGTCACCGAGGAGCGGCTGCTCGACGCCCTCGCCGCCGCCCCCGCACTGTCCCCCGACGACCCGGACCCCGACACCGGCCCCGACGACTCCGGCCTTGACGGCCCCGACGGCCCCGACGGCCCTGACGACCCGGACCCCGAACACCCGGACCCCGGAGCAGGGGCCGCCGCCCCGGCCGCCGGGCCCGCACCCGCCAAGGAGAACCGGCGATGACCTCCCTCACCTGGAGCGGCCGGGCGGTCCCGGACCGCGCCCGGCTGCTGCGCATGATGCAGGACTACGGCGTCTACGCGGCCCTCGTCGTGCTCTTCCTGGTGGCCGTGGGGCTCGACAGCTCGTTCGTCGAGATGAGCAACATCCGCGTCCAGCTCTTCCAGGTCGCCCCCACCCTGCTGGTCGCGCTCGGCATGGCACTGGTGATCGGCACCGAGGGCATCGACCTGTCGGTCGGCGCCGTCATCGCGCTGGCCGCCTCCGCCGTCCCGCTCTACGCCGGTTACGGCCTGCCGGGCGTGCTGGCCGTCTCGCTGCTGATGGGTGCCGCCTCCGGCGCGGTCGGCGGCGCCATGGTCGCCTTCGCCCGCGTCCAGCCGATCGTGGCGACGCTGTCGCTGATGATCGGCGTACGGGGCCTGGCCGAGATCGTCAACGGCGCCTCCGCCAAGCCCGTCACCGACGGCGCCCTGCTGGACCTGGGCACGAGCAACGTCGCCGGTATCCCCGAGATGGCCTGGATCGCCGCGGTCTGCGCGCTGCTCACCGGCCTGCTGGTGCGGCGCACCACCTTCGGCCGGCAACTCGTCGCCATCGGCGACAACCGCCCCGCCGCCCGGCTCGCGGGCCTCCCGGTGCGGCGCGTGCTCGTCACCGTCTACGTGATCTCCGGGGTGCTCGCCGCGCTCGCCGGGGTGCTCATCGTCGGGCACGGCGCCGAGGCCGACCCCGCCAACCAGGGCCTCAACATGGAGCTGAGCGCCATCACCGCCGTCGTCGTGGGCGGCACACCGCTCAGCGGCGGCCGGGTGCGCGTCCTCGGCACCGTCGCGGGCGCGCTGTTCATGCAGCTCATCACCGCCGTGCTGACCCAGCACAACGTGCACACGTCCTACACCCAGATGGTCGAGGCCGCGATCATCGCCCTCGCCGTCTACGCCTCGCAGGAACGGGGTGCCCGATGACCTCCACCGCAGCGCCGCCCACCACCACGGCCGCCGCCACCGCACCCCGCGCCACCTCCGGCGAGCGGATCGCCGCCCGGGTGCAGAGACTCGGCGCGCTCGCCGTCCTCGCGCTGGTCGTGGCCATCGCCTCGGCGACCTCGTCCACCTTCCCGACCTGGTCCAACATCAGCGGCATCCTCGGCAACAACGCCTTCGTGTGGCTGCTCGCCCTCGGCATGACCTTCGTCATCATGACCGGCGGCATCGACCTGTCGGTCGGCTCGATGTACGCCCTCGGCGGTGTGCTCGGCGCCTACGGCTCCCGGCACGGCACCGCCCTGGCGATCGTGCTGCCGCTCGCCGTCGGCGCGGCCTGGGGCTCGCTCCAGGGACTGCTCATCGCCCGCGGCCGGATGGCGCCCTTCATCGTCACCCTCGCCGGGCTGCTCGGCCTGCGCGGGCTGATGCAGGCCGTCACCGACGAGGGCTCCACCACCTACCTGGTCCCGCAGCACTCCGCCTTCCGCTCGCTGGGCGAGGGCGTGTGGACGCCGGTGCTCATCGTCGCGGGCCTGTTCCTGCTCGGGGCGCTGCTGCTCACCCGTACCCGCTTCGGCGCCACCCTCACCGCGATCGGCGGCAACGAGAACGCCGCCGGGCTGCTCGGCCTGCCCGTCGCCCGCGCCAAGACGCTGGTCTACGCGCTGTCCGGCACCCTCGCCGCCGCGGCCGGGGCGCTCGGCGGCGCCCGGCTCGGCTCCGGCGTCACCACGATCGGCGTCGGCTACGAACTGACCGCCATCGCCGCCGTCGTCATCGGCGGCACCCTGCTCACCGGCGGCAGCGGATCGGTCGGCGGCACGGCCTGCGGCGTGCTGCTGCTCGCCGTCATCCACAATCTGATCGACCACTACTTCTCGCAGTACGGATCGGCGTTCACCGACGCCGTCAACGGCGGATTCCTCGCTGTGGTAGTGCTGCTCCAGACCCTGCTCAGCCGCACCCAGCAACTGGAGTGACCGCTCCGGACGCCCGTGCCCGGCGTGCCGGGCCCGGCCGTGACCGCACGGCCGGGCCCGTCCCGCCACCCAGAGCCCGCAAGAAAGGAAAGCCGTGGGCGTCAGCCTCAAAGATGTCGCACTGCGCGCCGGCGTGTCGGTGAAGACCGTCTCCAACGTCGTCAACGACTACCCGCACGTCACACCCACCACCCGGGCGCGGGTCCAGCGCGCGATCGACGACCTCGGCTACCGCCCCAACCTGACCGCCCGCCATCTGCGCAAGGGCCGCACCGGCATCATCGCGCTGGCCATCCCGGAACTGGGCAACCCGTACTTCGCGGAGGTCGCGGGCGCCGTCATCGACGCCGCCGCCCGGCACAGCCTGACCGTGCTGCTCGACCACACCGCGGGATCGCGGGAGAAGGAGGTGCTCGTCACCCGGGGCTTCGGCGCCCATGTCATCGACGGGCTGATCCTCAGCCCGATCCGGCTGGAGAACGAGGACCTCGCCGAGCGCGGCGACGGCCCGCCGATGGTGCTGTTGGGCGAGCGCGAGTACGACGCCCCGTACGACCACATCATGGTCGACAACGTCGGGGCGGCCCGCGCCGCCGTACGCCACCTGCTCGACATCGGCCGCACCCGGATCGCCTACCTCGGCGCCCGCCGGGAGAGCACCCGGCAGCCCGCCCATCTGCGGCTGCGCGGCTGGCGCCAGGCCATCCTGGCCGCCGGGCTGGAACCCGACGAGTCGATGGTCGTGGCCACCGAGGGCTTCGACCGGCGGGACGGCGCCGCCGCGATGGCCGCGCTGCTCGACCGCGAGGAGCGCCCCGACGCGGTCTTCGCGTACAACGACCTGATGGCCATCGGCGCGATGCGCACCCTGGTCGAACGCGGCCTGCGGGTGCCCGACGACGTCGCCGTCGTCGGCTTCGACGACATCGAGGAGGGCCGCTACGGGAACGTGTCGCTCAGCACCGTCTCCCCGGACAAGGCGGCCCTCGCCCGGCTCGCCGTGGACTGCCTCGTCGAGCGCATCGACCGGCGGGACGGCGCGGAACCCCCCGCCCCGCGTCGTATCGAGCCCGGCTACCGGCTCATCGCCCGCGAGTCCACCGCCGTGCGCAGAAGCTGAACCCGCCCCGGCAACCGGGAACCCGCTGATCAGGCGCCTGCCAGGCCCTGACATGCTGGCCCCCTCCCCAGTCGACCGCGGCCGGTACCGGCCGCCCGTACCCGAGGACGACCATGCCCCGTGCCTCCCTCGTCAGCGCGCCCTTCGGCACCGCCCCCGGTGGCGAGACCGTGCACCGCTGGACGCTCCGCTCCCCGAGCGGGGTCAGCGCGGAGGTGCTCACCTACGGCGCCACCCTGCACAGCCTGCGGGTGCCCGACGCCGAGGGGCGGTCCGCCGACATCGTCCTCGGTCTGCCGGGGATGACGGAGTACGCCGCCGAACAGCCCTTCCTGGGCGCGGTCGTCGGCCGCTACGCCAACCGCATCGCGCGCGGCCGCTTCACCCTGGACGGCGCGGTGCACCGCGTCCCCGCCAACGACCGCGGACACGCCCTGCACGGCGGCCCGGACGGCTTCCACCGCCGGCTGTGGCAGGCCCGGCCGGGCCCGCGCGCCGACGACGGCACGGTCTCCCTCGTCCTCGACCTGCACAGCCCGGACGGCGACATGGGCTTCCCCGGCGCCCTCGACGTCAGCGTCACCTACACTCTGGACGCCGACGGCACCCTCGCCCTGGACTACCGGGCCGGCACCGACCGCCCCACGGTCGTCAACCTCACCCACCACGCCTACTTCAACCTCGCCGGAGCCGGCGCCGGGGACGTCCTCGGCCACGTCCTCGCGCTCGACGCGGCCTCCTACCTGCCCGTCGACCCGGAGGCCATCCCGCTCGGCCCCGAGGAGCCCGCGGCCGGCACCCCCTTCGACTTCACCGACCCGCGCCCGATCGGCGCGCGCATCGCCGAGGACCACCCGCAGCTCACCGCCGCGGGCGGCTACGACCACTGCTACGTCCTCGACCCCGCGCCCGCCCCCGGCGCCCTGCGCCGCGCCGCCCGCGTCGACGACCCGGCGAGCGGCCGCCGCATGACGGTCTGGACCACCGAACCCGGCCTCCAGCTCTACACCGGCAACAACCTCGACGGCACCCACCACGGCCCGCAGGGCACCCCGTACACCCGCCACACCGGTGTCTGCTTCGAGACCCAGCACTTCCCCGACTCCCCGAACCGCCCCGGCTACCCCTCCACCGTCCTGCGCCCCGCGACCGCCCACCACACCCGCACCGAATTCCGCTTCCCGCACCTGGCCGCCGCGGCGGCGGGGAGTTAGCCGAGGCACATGCCCGGCGGGAAAAGGGATTCCCGCCGGGCATGTGAGGGAAAGCGCTTGCTCGGAAAACGCGGATGCGGATCAGGCGTACGTCTCGAACTCGGCCACCTGGGGAGTGCCGGACGACGCGGTGATCTGGAAGGTGATCTTCTTCAGCGAGGTCTGCGGGAAGGTGACGGTGCCAGCGCCGCTGCCGGACCTCAGGACCGCGCCGGTGTCGGCGTCCACCAGGTTCCAGGAGCCGATGCGGCCGGTCGCCCCGGCGGACTCGCGGATCACGGCCGAGGACACCGCGGTCGCGGAGCCCCACTTGACCGAGACCGAACCGGTCGTGCCGTCCGGCGACCAGTAGGTGGCCGGGTCGCCGTCGCGGACGTTGCCGTAGCTGGTGCCCGAGGCCTTGCTGGAGCCGTCGGCGCCGGCCCCGGCGGCGAGGCTGAGGTTGGCGCCGCCGGGCGGGGTCGGCGGCGTGGTGGGGGAGGACGTGGTGGACGTGCTCGGGGTGGGGGTGGTGGGCGGCGCGGTCGGCGACTGCGTCGCGCAGTTGCCGTCCGACACCCGCAGGCCCTTGCCCGCGCCCGCCGTCTGGGTGACGACCGACGGCACGCAGCTGGCCGGGTCCATGGGGTAGGAGTACGGGATGCTCACCGTCGTGTTCGACTGCGGGTCCGGCCCGGCGGGGTGGTTCTCGGTGCCGTCGGCGGTCCACGTCACGTTGTCGTAGATGTTGCCGCTGACCTGCCAGTAGCCCATCAGGTCGGTGTAGAAGGTCCCGATGACGTCCTTGGAGTCCTTGAAGTAGTTGTTGTCGATCTTCGCGTGGCCGCCGGCCCGAGGGTTGATGCCCGACTTGTTGAGGCTCACGTAGTAGTTGTCGTACATGTGGGCGGTGCCGCCGCGCAGCAGCGGGGCGCGCGAGTCGATGTTCTCGTACAGGTCGTGGTGGTAGGTGATGAAGCTGCTCGACAGGTCGGAGTCGCTGTGCCCGACCAGGCCGCCGCGGCCGGAGTCGCGCAGCGTGCTGTAGGACAGCGTCACGTACCGGGTGTTGTCCTTGAGGTCGAAGAGGCTGTCGTAGCCCTGGTCCTCGCCGCCGGAGGCCAGCAGGCTCACGTGGTCGACCCAGACGTTGTGGACGTCGCTCTCCATGCCGATGGCGTCACCGCCGTTGGAGGTGGGCGAGCCGGACTTCTTGACGTTCTGGACGGTCACGTTCTGGATGACGATGTTGCTGGCCTGCCGTACGTGGATGCCCAGCTGGTCGAAGACCGCGCCGGCGCCGACGCCCTCGATCGTGACGTTGCTGATCTGCTTGAGCTCGATGACGTCGTCGGCGGTGCTGCAACTGCCGGACGCCTTGGCGGTGTTGCCGTGGTTGATGGTGCCCTCGACCTGGATGACGATCGGGGTGCTGGTGCTCGCCCGGTTGCACAGGGCCGCGTTGATCTCCGCGCCGGTGGTGGCCCGCACGGTCTGCCCGCCCGCGCCGCCCGTCGTGCCGCCGTTCTGGCTCGCGTAGCCGGTGGCGCCGGTCGCCGTCGCCGCGGTCGCCGCCTGGCGGCCTAACAGGACCGAGCCGCTCGCGACCGCGAGGGCCAGTGTCGCGCTGACCGCGCCGAGCCGGAGGGCTGCTGCTCGTCTCATCGTGGTGTTTCTCCTTCCGGAATAAGCCCCCGATTTAGAAAGCGCTTTCTGTTTGCGGTGAGGATAGGGCGGCCTCTGATGGACTGGCAAGGGTTCTGCCGGAAACCGAAAAGGGAAACGGGGAAGGGGAATTACCGGACGGCGGCCGCGTCCGGGCGGTTCCGCCGTGCCGGGCGGTACGAGAACTCCCGCACGGCGTGCTAGCGTTCTGTTAACAGAACGGTGGTGGGGGTGCGATGGACGAGACGCTGGGCGCGCGGCTGCGGCGGCTGCGGGACGAGCGCGGATGCACGCTCTCCGAGCTGGCGCGGCGCAGCGGGATCGGCAAGGGCACGATCTCGGAGCTGGAGAACGACCGGCGCGGCGCCCGGCTCGACACCCTCTTCGCGCTCACCACCGCGCTGGACGCCCCGCTCGGAGCGCTGCTGCCGGACGGACCGTCCGCCGCGGGCCCCCCGGGTACGGGTGCCGTCCGGGGCGACTCCGTCGCGGCGGTGCTGCTCGGCCGCTGGCCGGCCGGACCGCAGCTCGTCGAGGTCTACCGGGCCGAACTGGCCGAGACCCGGCAGGACTCGGCGCCGCACGCGACGGGCGTCGAGGAGACCGTGACCGTGGTACGCGGCCGGGTCCGCGTCGGACCCGCGGGCGCCGGGCGCGACCTCGGTCCCGGGGAGAGCCTGCGCTACCCGGGCGACCGGGCGCACCGCTTCCGCGCGCTCGGCGGCCCCGCCGAGATCGTCCTCCTCATGCACTACCCGGACGGCGGCCCGGAGGACGCCGCCGGATGAACGCCGGACCCCGCGCGGGTCCCGCACGTACCTGCAGACCCGCGTACTCGCGTACCCGAGCACCGAACCACCGCACACCGACACGGCGCGGGCCGACCGACCGGCCCGCGCGGAAGGGACGCTCCACCATGACCGACGACCGGCAACTGCCCGCCCGCAGCCGCATCGTTCAGCAGCAGCTCGAGGACGCGGGGCTGAACGTCCGCGTGCACGAGCTGCCGGACTCCGCCCGTACCGCCGCGCAGGCCGCGGCGGCGCTCGGCTGCCCGGTCGGGGCCATCGCCAGCAGCCTGCTCTTCCTCGCCGACGGCGAACCGCTGCTCGTCATGACGAGCGGGCGGCACCGCGTCGACACCGCGCTGCTCGCGGCGAGCGCCGGGGTGCTGGAGGCCGCGATGGCCTCGGCGAACGAGGTCCGCCGGATCACCGGCCAGGCGATCGGCGGAGTGGCCCCGATCGGCCACCCCGCACCCGTGCGCACGGTGATCGACGAGGCGCTGCGCGAGCACGCGGTGGTCTGGACCGCCGCGGGCACCCCGCACACCGTGATGCCGCTGACCTTCGACCAGCTGGTGAGCCTGACCGGCGGTCAGCCCGTCAAGGTCGCCGCGGACTGAGCACGCCGCCCTCGCCCGAGGGGCGGACGCGCGCTCCCGGGCCGGTCGGCACCGGCTTTCGTGCCGCGACCGCGCGGACGGGGCGGTTACGTCCGCCTGCCGCCCTGGCACCAGGCGGGGCGCGGTTGCCCTCGGCCCCGGGATCCGGTCGCGGGCCGGGCCAAGAGTCTCGCGCCGCCCCGCCCCCCGCTCACCCCGAGGGCCGAGGGCGCGGTCGCCGCCGGGACCGGACCCGCGTACGTCGCGGCCTCCGCTCACCCCGCCGGTTCGCCCGCGATCCGTCCGCCGGCCGGGGATGTCGCGCCGGGTGCCGGGTCCTTGGCCGGGTGCGGGCGCGGGGTGAGGAACTGGGCGGCGGCGAGGGCGAGGGCCAGGGCCGCCATCGCGGACCACAGCGGGCCCGGCCCCGTACGGGCGAGCAGTTGCGTGCCCAGCAGCGGGGCGGCCACTCCGGCGAAGCCCCAGCAGGTGCCGAAGACGGCGAGGTAGCGGCCGGTCGCGGCGGCCGGGGCGAGGTCGGCCACGAGCGCGTACGCCCGGCCCATGACGAGCAGTTCGCCCAGCCCGCAGGGCACCGTGGCGGCGGCCGCGCCGGGCAGGCCGTGGGCGGCCGCGTAACCGAGCAGCCCGGCCGCGAGCAGCAGGTGGCCCGCGACGAGCGCGGTGTGCGCGGGGAGCGCGGCCACCCGGCGCAGGCGCAGCAGCGGCTGCCCGCAGACCACCGTGACGGCGGAGACGGTGAAGAGCACTCCGGCGTCGGCGGTGCGCAGTCCGCGGGCGGCGAGGGACAGCGGCAGCACGGTGAGGATCTGGAGGTAGAGCAGGGCGTAGCCGGTGCCGAGGGCCAGCATGACCAGCAGTCGGCGGTCCCGCCACGGCGTCACGGCGGCCGCCGCCGGGCCGCCGGTGCGGCCCGTCCTCCGGCCGGGCGGGACGGCGAAGCGCACCAGGGCCGCGCACAGCAGGCAGCTCACGGCGTCGGCGACGAACAGCCAGCGCAGGTCCCAGCGGCCCAGGAGTGCGGCGAGCAGCCCGGCGCCGATGCCGCCGAGCGCGAGCGCGGCGTTGAAGAGGCTGAACGCCCGCACCCTCCCGGCCGCTCCCGCGAGGTCGGCCAGCAGTGCCTGGCTGGGCGGTTCGTACAGTTCGAATGCCAGCCCCAGGGCGACGGCGGCGAGCGCGGCCGTGCCGAGGGACCGGGCGGCGGCCAGGCCCAGTTGGGCGAGGGCGCAGCCGGTGAGGCCGAGGACGACGGTGCGGCGGGCGCCCAGCGAGTCGGCGAGCCGCCCACCGATCAGCCGGGAGGGGATGGAGGCCAGCCCGAAGGCCGCCGTGACCGCTCCGGCGGAGGCGAGTCCGGTGTGGAAGTCGGTGGTGAGCAGGGCGGCGAGGAAGGGGACGGAGAAGGCGCCGAGCCGGTTCACGACGCGGGCCAGGAGCAGGACGCGGACCGCGCGCGGCAGACCCACCGGAGTACCTCCGTGACTGGCGAAACGGGTATTGTCAGTGACGACGTTACGTGCGAGGGGAGTAACTGGTCAAGTGCTGTTCGACAGTCACATGCAGAGGCTGCTGGAAGCGTCCGTGGCGCTGGTCAACGACCTCACGGACGGCCGCGCGCGCGGCCGCGACTACACCGCGCCACGCGGTCCGGAACGCTGCCGGGCCGTTCGAACGGCGCTGTCCGTACCGGCGCGGCACACCGTCACGCAGGCCGAGGCCGACGAACTGGCCGGTACCGCGCAGCGGCTGCGGGAGGTCTTCGAGGCCGCGGGCGGCGGGCGGCTGGACGACGCGGCCGAGACCCTCAACGCGCTGCTGCTGGCCCGCGGCGCCCGGCCGCAGCTCGACCGTGACCCCGACCGCGGCTGGCAGCTGCACTTCCACGGCCGCGACGACTCGCTCGCGGTCGGCTGGGGCGCGGGCTGCGCCACCGGCCTCGCCGTCCTCCTCGGCGGCGGCCTCGCCGGACGCCTCGGGGTGTGCGCGGCCACCGCCTGCGACCGCGTCTACGTCGACACCTCCCGCAACTCGGCCCGCCAGTTCTGCTCCACCGCCTGCCAGAACCGCACGAAGGCGGCCGCCTTCCGCGCCCGGCAGACCGGCTGACCGCGCCCCGCGCGGGGCCCGTGTCGCCTGTCCGGGCGCGCAGACCCGGCGGGTCCGCCCGGGGCGGCCCAGGATGAGGAGTGCCCGGGGGCTTCCCGGCGCGCCCGCGGCGGCGCGCCCGTGCGCCCCGCCGTCCCGCGTGCGAGGGAGAGGCATGACCGACAACGACACCGAGGCCACCGCGACGATCGAGCCGCACGACGACGGCGCCGCGCCCGCCCGGCGGGCCGGGGAGCGCGAGCCGGGCCGTCCCGCACCGGCCGACCTGCGGCGCGTCGGCCTGCACCCCGACCACTGGTATCCCGTCGCGCTCTCCCGCGAGGTGCGCATCGGCAAGGCCGTCGCGACCGCCTTCGCCGGGGAGCGCATCGCCCTCTACCGCGGCCGCAGCGGCTCCGTGCACGCGCTGGAGGACCGCTGCGCCCACCGCCAGGTGCCGCTGAGCATGGGTGTGGTGGACGGCGACACGCTGCGCTGCTGCTACCACGCCTGGGCCTACCGCGGGGACGGGCGGATCTCGCAGATCCCGTACCTGTCCAAGGGCGACGCCCGGCCGCCGCGCGGGGTGCGCGGCTACCCCGTCCGCGAGGCTTACGGCATGGTCTTCGTCTTTCCCGGCGACCCGGCCCTGGCGCAGACCGCGACGCTGCCGCAGCTGCCCGCGTACGGCCCGGCGGGCTACCGGACCATGACGTACTCGCGCACCGTGCGCTGCCACTACTCCTTCATGCACGAGAACCTGCTCGACATGAACCACCAGTTCCTGCACCGCGGTGTCGTCGGCAGGCTGCGCCCGCGGCTGCTGGACACGCGCACCGGCCCGCGGTCGGTCGAGGCCCGCTACCTCTTCCGGCACGAGGGCGGCAAACGCAACCGCGGCGCCGGGCTGCTCGCCCGGGAGGGCCTCGGCGGATCCGACTCCAGCGACGTCATGACCATCCGCACCGAATACCCCTACCAGACCCTCGACCTGGTCCCCGAGGGCGCCGAGCGCCCGGCCTTCCGGCTGTGGGCGGCCTACGTCCCGGAGGACGCCGAGCAGCGCACCTGCCACGTCTACGGGCTGCTCATGATCGAGAAGCCGCGCGTCCCGGGCGTGCTCCAGCTGGCCTGGCCGCTCATCCGGCGCTTCACCGAACGCGTCTTCGCCGAGGACCGGATGGCCGTCGAGGCCGAGCAGCGCGCCTGGGACGAGCAGGGCGAGGACCGCAACCACGAGGTCTTCCCGCTGATCCTGGACGTCCGCGAGGTGCTGCGCCGCAACGGCGTCCCGCTGGAACCGCGCCCCGCGGGCGCCCCGGCCTGCGCGCCCTGCACGTCCTGAACGGCCCGTACCCCCTCACCGCAAGGAGCACGACGCATGCGTATCGGAATCATCGGAGCAGGCCACATCGGCTCCACGCTCGCCCGCCACTTCGCCGCGGCCGGTCACCAGGTCGCGCTCGCCAACTCCCGCGGTCCCGAGACGCTCGCGGGCCTGACCGCCGACATCGGCGGCGGGGTACGGGCCGTCACCGCCGCGGAGGCCGCGGGCTTCGGGGAGGTGGCCGTCGTGAGCATCCCCTACGGGCGGATCGACGAGCTGCCGCGCGCCGAGCTGAGCGGAAAGATCGTCATCGACACCTGCAACTACTACCCGCAGCGCGACGGCCACGAGGCCGACCTCGACGACGGCGCCACCACCTCCAGCGAGAAGGTCCGCGCGGCCACCGGCGGCGACGTGGTGAAGGCCTTCAACGCCATCTTCTGGGAGAACCTGCGCGACCGCGGCCGCCCCGAGGGCGACCCCGAGCGGCTGGCCATCCCGGTCTCCGGGGACGACGCCAAGGCCAAGAAGGTGGTGGCCGGCCTCATCCGCGAGATCGGCTTCGACCCGGTGGACGCGGGTCCGCTCGCGGCGGGCGGCCGCAAGCACCAGCCCGGCACCGACGTCTACACCGCCGAACTGCCCGCCGCCGACCTGGCCGCGGCGCTGCACGCCGCCTGACGCCGCCGCGCCCGAGCACCGGAGGACGCCGCCGCGCCCGAGCGGGCTACGGCGCCGTGTCGCCGGGCGCGTAGACGGTGACGACCACCCCGCTCGGCGCGGGGCGCACCTCCACGGTCTCGAACGCCGCCGGTGCGAAGCCGTCGGCGAAGAGCCGGTGGCCGGAGCCCAGCACGATCGGGTGCACGCACAGCACGTACTCGTCGACGAGGCCGTGCGCCGCGAGCGAGGCGACCAGCGCCCCGCTGCCCATGACGTGCAGATCCCTGCCCGGCGCGCGCCGAAGGGCGGCCACCGCCGCCGGCACGTCACCGCCGAGCAGCGTGGAGTTCGGCCACGGCAGCGGCTCGGCCAGGGTGCGCGAGGCGACGTACTTCGGGGCGGCGTTGAGCGCGTCGCGGAACGGGCCGCCCTCGGCGTTCCAGTGGCCCAGCACGTCCTGGTAGGTGCGGCGCCCGAGGAGGAAGCCGCTGCCGGCGGACAGCCGCTCGGCCCAGACCCGGGCGACCGTCCCGTCGCCCGCGCGCTCGGCGGCCCAGCCCCCGGCGGTGAAGCCGCCGCGGGTGTCCTCGTCGGGTCGGCCCGGCGCCTGGACGACGCCGTCCAGGGTGATGTGGTCGATGACGACGATCCTCATGGCACTCCCGCTCCCCGGCCGCTGCGGGGGAGGCGGTCTCCCGCGGCTGCGGGCCGGACGCCCGCCTCCATGGTGGACCGCCGGACGCCCGGGACCTCGTCGCCGCGCGCACCCGGGCCGCCGCCGCGCCCCGGCGCGCCCGCTCAGGCGGCCTCCGCGCCCTCCGGCGCGCGCGGCGCCTGCTGCGGCGCCGGGCCGGTCCGCGCGTCGTAGGCCATCAGCGCGGGCAGTGACGCCGCCAGCAGGCCGACCGCGGCGACCCCGGCGAGACCGCCGGACCACACCGACGTACGGGCCGAGGTCATCGCGGCGACCGCACCCGAGCGGACCTGGCCGAGCTGCGGGCCGACCGAGTACGACAGCAGCTCGATCCCGGCGAGGCGGCCGCGCAGCGCGTCCGGGATCGTCTGGTTCCACATCGTGCTGCGGCCGATACCGCTGATCATGTCCATTCCTCCGGCCAGCGCGAGGAAGAGCAGCACGAGCCAGATCTGCCGCACCCAGCCCGCACCGGCCATCGCCGCGCCCCACCCCGCGGCCGCGAGGACCACCATCCGGCCGTGCCGGTGCACCCGGGTGGCCCAGCCGCTCGTCAGGCTGACCAGCAGCGAGCCCACCGACCCGGCCGCGTACATCAGGCCCAGCGACCAGCGGGCGTGCAGGTCGTCGGCGAGGAAGGGGTAGATCGCGGCCGGATAGGCGAAGAACATCGCCGCCAGGTCGATCGCGTACGTGCCCAGCAGTTCCTTGCGGCTCCACGCGTAGCGCGCGCCCTCCGCGATCCCGCGCAGCGAGGGCCGGGCGGCGTCGTGCGCGGCGGGGGAGCGGCGCAACCCCAGACCGAGGCACACCGACACCGCGAAGGTCGCGGTGTCGGCGGCGTAGGCCCACTCCAGCCCGGCCCAGGCGATCACCAGCCCGGCCAGCGACGGCCCGGCGATGGCCCCGACCTGGTAGCGCAGGGCGTTCAGCGCGGCCGCCGCCGCGAGCTGGTCGCGCGGCACGATCCGCTGCACGATCGCGTCCAGCGCCGGGCGCTGCAGACCCGTCAGCGCGCTGGACAGCGCCGCCACCACGTACAGCGGCCACACCCCCGGGTGCGGCAGCAGCGTGTTGACCAGCAGCGCCGCCGACAGCAGGCCCTGCGCCGCCTCGCTCGCGTTGATCAGCAGCTTGCGGTCCATGGCGTCGGCGAGCGCCCCGCCGTACAGCCCGAAGACGACCAGCGGCACCAGCTCCACCGCGCCGATCGCGCCGACCGCCGCCGCCGATCCGGTCAGGTCCTTGACCTGCACCGGGAGCGCCACCAGCGTCAGGAAGCTGCCGAAGGTGGTGATCACCCCCGCCAGCCACATCAGCCGGAAGTCACGCGAGGTGCGCCAGGGCGTCACGTCCGGCAGCAGCGCCCGCAGGCGGCCGGTGCGGGGAGGGGCGTCGTCTTTTTCCACAGCCGTGCATCGTCCCTGGTCACGGCGGCCGGACGCAAAGGCTTTTCCGGCGCCGCGGCCCGTCCGCGGGTGTCAGCGCCCGGCGGGGACGCGCTCCAGGACGCCGCCCGCGAAGACGTCGTAGAGCGGCAGCGACTCCAGGTGGACGTAGCCGATGTGGCAGTCGCACACGGCCAGCGGGCAGGGGCGCGGGGCGAGGGCGGCGCGGAAGGAGCCGTCGTAGAGACTGCCGAGGGTGTCGCGGACGAAGTGGCAGCGGCGTACGGTCCCGTCGCCGTCGACCGAGATCACCGACTCGCCCGTGCGGCAGGGGAGTCCGGCCGAGCGGTGCGGGTGCCGGCTGTAGGGGAAGAGCGGGTCGAGGGCCGTCCACCGCGCGGCCTCGGCGTCGGTGTAGGTGTGCCCCTCGGCCGCGTTGACCCACAGGTAGTGCCGCTCCGGCAGGTCGGCCCGCAGCCGCCGGGCCGCGCCGAGGTGCTCGGGCAGCCCGACGACCCCGACGCTGAACCGCACGTCCAGCGCGGCCAGTTCCCGGGTGCGGGCCAGGAAGCGGTCGTACGGGGTCTGGCCCGGGTGGTACGTGCACCACAGCGCCGCCTTGGCGCGGTCGGCGTCGGCGAGCCACCCGGTGCGGCCGCTGAGGTTGGTCTGGATCGCGACCCGGCGCACGTGCGGCATGTGCGACAGCCGCACGATCGCCTCCCGGTACCAGGACCGGGTCAGCCCCTCGCCCCACGGGGTGAGGAGCACCGCGAGGGTGTCGTCCTGCGCGGCGGCCCACTCCGTGAAGCGCTCCAGCGCCGCCCGGTCGGCGCGCAGCTGGGCGGGCGTGTCGCGGCGCTTGGCGAACGGGCAGTAGGGGCAGTCGTAGTCGCAGGAGGCGAGCGGGCCGCGGTAGAGGAGCGTGAGGTCCATCCGCGCTCACCGGACCTGGTGGGCGGCCATGGCGGCGCGCACCCGGGGCGAGAAGAGGGCAGGACCGGCCGCGTCGGAGTGCGCGAGGCCCTCGGGGCTCAGCCGCAGCAGGGCGGGCGGCGCGCCCGCGTCGAGCCAGCCGCGGGCGGCGAAGGCGGCGAGTTCGGCGGGGAAGTCCTGCTGCGGGGTGCTGCCGAAGCGGGCGCGGTAGCCGGCCACCTCCAGCCCCTCGGCCTGGAGCAGCGACTGGAGCAGATGGCGGCGGCGTGCCTCGTCCGCGTCGATCGCGCGCCCGTGCTCGGCGTGCCCGAAGTCCGCGGTCGTGGTCGCCGTGTAGTCGTCGACGATGCCGCGTATCTGCGGCATGCCCACCGCGTAGTCGAAGGAGTAGTGCAGGCCCGCGGTGTACGAGCGGGCGCCGCAGCCCAGGCCGACCATGCCGTCGGTCTGGCACGCGTGATCGACGGGACCCTGCGGCGCGGGCGCGTCGGCGCGCCGGAACATCCGCATCGACTCCTGCCGGTAGCCGCGCTCCAGCAGGTGGTCGCGGCCGCGCCGGTAGAGGTCCAGCCGCTGCGCGTCCCACGCCGGGTCGCCGGTGTCGGTGCGTCCGTGCAGGCCGGTGGCGGGGCGTACGTACAGCGGGTAGAGGTACAGCTCCTCCGGGCGCCAGGCGAGCGCGGCGTCCAGGGAGGAGCGCCAGCTCGCCGGGGTCTGGCCGCCGATGCCGTAGATGAGGTCGATGTTGAGCACCGGCACGCCGGTGTCGCGTATCCGGCCCAGAGCCGCCTCGACGTCGGCCCGGCGCTGCGGGCGGACGGCCGCGCGCGCCTCGTCGTCGGCGAAGCTCTGCACCCCGAGGCTGATCCGGGTGGCGCCGCGCGCGGCCAGCACGGCGAGCCGGTCGGCGGTCGCGGTCGAGGGCGACGCCTCGACGGAGAGCGGCACTTCGCCGAGCGGGGCGCCCATGCGGTGCTCGGCGATGTCGCACAGCCGCTCCAGTTCGGCGGCCTCCAGGAAGGTCGGGGTGCCGCCGCCGAAGGCCGCCGCGGCGAAGCGCACCGCACCGGCGGCCCCGCCGTCGTCGAGCGCGGCGCGGACCGCGTCGGCCTGCCGCTCCAGCGCGCCGAGATAGCGGGTGGTGAGGTCGCCGGGGGCGCCGACGCGGGTGAACAGGTTGCAGAATCCGCACCGCACCTCGCAGAAGGGGATGTGCAGGTAGAGCGCGAGGGCGTCCTTGGGCTCGTCCCGCCACAGGTCGCGCAGCGCCGGGCGGTCGGGGAGCGCCCGGTAGGCGGTCTTGTGCGGGTAGGCGTAGACGTAGTCCTGGTACGGGCGCACGGCGGCGGCTGTCGCGGCGGACGGCACGGGAGCCGGGACACGGGGCGGGGCGGTGGTCATGCTGCGGGCTCCCGGTGCTCCAGGAAGAAGTGGGCGTAGGGCACGGTCCACACCGACGGGTGGCCGATGCGGTGGCCGCTCCAGCCGTCGTCGCCGTACGCGGTGCCGTGGTCGGAGCAGACGATGGCGAAGCAGCGCCGGCGGGAGCGGGCGGCGGCGAAGAGCCGTCCGATGTGCCGGTCGACGTACATGAGGGCGGCCCGGTGCGTCGCGCGTGTGTCACCGGCGTCCTTCGTCGCGCCGGGCAGGTGGAACCAGTTGGGCTGGTGCAGTGCCGAGACGTTGACGAAGAGGAAGAGCCGGCGCCCGGCGGGCAGCGCGGCCACCACCTCCTCGGCCCGCCGCACCTGCGCCTCGAACGAGGTGGGCGAGGCGACGCCGAACTCCGGCTCCCAGTGGCTCTCCGCGAAGAGACCGGGCAGGACGCCGCCGAGCGCGCCGCGCCGGTTGAAGAAGCCGACACCGCCGATGCACACGGTGTGGTAACCCGCCGCGGCCAGCCCGCCGACCAGGTCGGGCGCGTCGAAGACCCAGGTGCCGTCCGCGGTGGACTCGCTGCCCTCGAAACGGGCGGCGAACAGCCGCGGATGCGGTCCCGGCGCCGCCGGGGTGGGCAGGAAACCGGCGAACATCGCCTGGTGGGAGGCGTAGGTGAAGCTGCCGGGTGCGTGCCGCCGCTCCCAGGCGCCGCCGGGCAGGTGCGGCGCGAGGTTCGGCAGCCGCCCCTCCGCGGCGAGTTCGGCGGCGACGTCGTGGCGCAGCGTGTCGAGGGTGACCAGCAGCAGGTCGTCACGGCCGACGACCTCGTTCATGTCGGGATTCGCGTACGGGCCCGGCGCGGGCGTCGCGGCCGGGGCCTGGTGCGCGTCGGGGGCGGGGTGCGGCGGCCCGCCCACGGCGTCCGGGTCAGGTCGATGCACGGTGCTGCTCCCTCGCAGGTGTTGCGGGTGGTGCGGGTCTCGCGGGTGTCGCGGGAGCGGCCGGTCCCTCCGCCGCCGCCGGACCCGCGGGGCCGCCCGTCCGGGCCGCCACGTAGGCGGGCAGCGCGGCGAGTTGGGCCCGGTAGGTGTCCAGGCCCTCCGCGAAGGTGCCCCGCAGACCCGTCAGCCGTGGCAGCAGGTCGCCGAAGGCGTTGACCTCGGCGACGGCGAAGCGCCGCCAGCCCGCCGCGGGCAGCAGATCGACGCCGACCGCGAGCGTGCCGGGGAAGCAGGCCGCCGCGCGTTCGCAGACGCGCAGGCCCTCCTCCCAGGCCGGACCGGCCGCTGCCACGGCGGCCGCGAGGTCGCCGCGGGCACCGCCGAGGTGCAGATTGGTCATCGGCCAGCGGCTGGTGCGCAGCACGGCGTGGGTGGCCCTGCCCGCCACGACCAGCACCCGTACGTCGGCGGCGCGGCCGTCCACCGTCGCCTTCGGCAGCCAGCGTTCGACGTGCAGCCCGTCCGGCGCGAGCGCGTCGACCAGTGCGGCGGCCTCGCGCTCGGCGGTGACACGGCGCACCCGCAGCGAGTTGAACAGCCGCCCGTCCACCGCCTCCACGGACGTCGTCGCCCGCACCCGGCCTCCGGAGGCGGTCTCCAGCGCGAGCACGCCCGAGGCCGACGAGCCGTGCGCCGGTTTGACGAAGACCCGCGGCATGCGGTGCTCGCGCAGGAGCGTCCGCAGGTCGTCCCAGCCGCGTACGGGGGTGTCGCCGCCGCTCGTCGGCGATTCCGGCACGGGGACCCCGGCCCGCGCCAGCAGGCGGTGGCAGGCCCGCTTGTCGAAGAGGACGGCCAGCTCGTCCGGGTCGTCGAGCCGTACGCCGCCGCGCAGTGTCCGCACCGCCGCGGTGAAGGCGGCGTACCAGCGCGCGCCGCCCTCCACCCGGGTCGGGTCGTCCACCCCGCGCAGCAACCGGTCGACCTCCGGGTGCTCGCCCGGCGAGTCCAGCCGTACGACCTCGTCGGGCGCGAAGCCGGCCCTGCCGTCGCGCAGCACGTCCAGCCACGGCACGACCCGGGGCGCGGCGAACCCGGCGTCCACCGCCGCCCCGGCGAACAGCCGCACCCGGCGGTTGTCCGGATTGCCGACCACCGCCAGCCGCGGGCCCCGCCCGCCGCCCGGCACCGCTTCCTCCCCGGTCACCTCCTGCCCCCTGTCCCTTCCGCCGGCCCGCGCGCCGCTACTCGCCGACGGCGACGTAGCGCCAGACGGTGCCCGTGTCGCCCTCGGTGTACGACTCGGCGTTCGCGCTGCCGAGGTCGAGCCGGACGCCCGCGGGCTCCAGCGTCTCGCGCAGCTGCCGGGCGACGTCCTCGCCGATGTAGTTGTGGTGCAGATCCAGTGACTTCAGGTGCGTCAGCGGCTGCCCGGCGAGCAGCGCGGCGGCGCCCTTGTCCGTCAGCACGCCCATGGACAGGTCGACCTCGTCGAGCCGCGCGACGACCGGGGCGGTGGCGAAGGCCGTGGCCACCGCGTCCTGCATGTCGCTGTTGCGCAGCGCCAGCCGCCGCAGGGCGGGCAGCCGGGTGCCGGTCAGGAAGGGTTCGAGGTCGGCCACCGTGGCGTCGCCGCCGTAGTCCGAGGTGCCGAGCCACAGGTCGAGGTCGGTGAGCGCCGGGAGGTCGCTCGCGGCGATCCCGCGCACCACGTCCGCGCCCAGCCCGCCGCTCTGCACGACGAGTTCGCGCAGGTTCTCGTGCCGGACGGCGGGGAATTCCAGGCTGTTGCCGCCCCGGACGCCGAACCGCTCCAGCTCGGGGAAGCCGGTGAGCAGCGGGGTGAGATCGGCCTGGACGATCCAGGAGATCTCGCACTCCTCGAAGGTCATGTCCCCGATGAAGAGCGAGCGCAGCGCGGGCAGTTGTTCGCGTGCGGCGAGCAGCGCCTCGACGACCGGCCCCGGCCCCTCCTCGTACGCCTCCGGCCACGCGCCCACGACCAGCGCCCTGACCTGGCTGAGGTCGACGGCGGCGGTGAAGCGGGCGAAGGCCTCGGGCCAGGTCTCCTCGCTGTCGTAGGTGTCCGCGGCGATCCGCCACGCGGCCTCTCCCGCGGCGGCGTCCGGGCGGCGCCGGTCCGCCGGTGACGGCCAGTCGACGACCGGCAGTCCGCCGTACTCCTTCAGGTGGTCGTGCACCAACCCGCTCATGTCCCTGTCCCGTTCACGCCGCGTCGAGGTGTCCCCGGACGGCGGGGCGCTGCGCCCGGCCGTCCGGAGCCGATGTGTGATCACGTTGTACCAAGAGGGTCCGACAACGCCCGCCGGGGGCCCGTCCGCACCGCCTCCCGTCCGCCGAGATCCCTCCTCCAGTTCCCGGCCTGGTGCCCGGCCTCGTGCCCGGCTTCTTGCTCGGGTGAGCAAACGCGCGTACCGTCTTGCTCATGCAAGCAAAAGACAGCACGGGCAAGCAAACATCCGGCCGGGGGGCGGGACGCAAGGCCAAGCCGTCGTTCACCGAGACCGGCCGACGCGCCCAGATCGTCGCCGCCGCCATCGACGTCATCGCCGAATCGGGCTACCACCGGGCCTCGTTCGCGAAGATCGCCGAGCGCGCCGGGCTCAGCAGCACGGGGATGATCAGCTACCACTTCGACGGGCGCGACGACCTGATGCGCGAGGTCGTCGCCGAGGTCATGCGCCTCGCGGACGGCTACGTCCGCCCCCGTGTCACCGCCCACGAGGGCTACGCGGCCCGGCTGCGCGCCTACGTCGAGAGCAACCTCGACCTCGTCGCCGACCACCCCCGCCCCATGGCCGCGATCACCGGCGTCCTCACCAATCTGCGCGGCGACGAGCCAGGCATGGCCGCCTTCCTCGGCGCGGCCGAGGCAGGTCTCGCGGCGCAGGCGGAACAGCTCAGGAACGGCCAGCGGGCTGGGGAGTTCTGCGACTTCGACCCGTGGGTGACGGTGCGGGCGATCCGCGCCGCCATCGACGACATCGTGCGGCGCGCCGCCCACGACCCCGGCCTCGACGTACGGGCCGCGGGCCGCGAACTCGCCGACCTCTTCGACCGCGCCACCAGGAGGACGTCATGACCGCAGCGGACACGGAAGCACACATGGGCACGGCGCACCGCACACCGCCGCAGGGCACGGAGGACGCCACCGCGCGGCCCGCGCGCGACAGGACCGCGGCACTGCGCCGCCGGCTCGCCGCGCAGCTCCTCCTCGAACTCGTCCTGCCGCTCGGCGCGTACTACGGGCTGCGCGGCGCGGGCGCCGGGCAGTACCTCGCGATGGCCGTCGGCGGCCTGCTCCTCCTGCCGTGGATCGGCTACGGGATCGTGCGGCACCGCCGGATCGAGGCCGTGGCGGTGTTCACCCTCACCCTGGTCGTGGCCGGCACCCTGCTGACCCTGGTGACCGGCAGCCCGCGCGTGCTGATGGTCCGGGACAGCTGGCTCACCGCGACCCTCGGCCTCTGGGTGCTCGCCACGCTCCTGTTCCGGCGGCCGTTCATGATGACCGCCTCCCGCGGCATCGTCGTCGCCAAGACCGGCGAGGCCGGGTTCGCCGCGTGGGAGGCCCGGTGGGACGCCGAGCCCGTCTTCCGCCACCAGCTGCGGCTGCTCACCGCGGTGTGGGGCGCCGGGTTCCTGCTGGACTCGGCGCTGCGCATCGTCCTGGCCTACACGATCCCGGTGGACGCCTTCCCGCTGGTCAGCACCGTGCTGTGGCTCGCGCTGCTCGGGGCGATGATCGGCTTCCACAACTGGTACATCACCCGCAACGGGCTCAAGCTCTGACCCCCCGGGACGTCAGGGGTGCATGCGGGCGCCCTTGAGGATCTTGTCCACCGCGTTGCGGGGGCCGTGCACCGCCAGCCCGACCAGGTCGAGCTGTTCGCGGCGCACCGCCCGCACCGCCGCCCGGTTGTCCCGGTCGTTGCCCGTCGTGAACAGGTCCGACGTGAAGACGGCCACCGGCAGGCCGCGGGACAGCGCCCGGCCGTGAGCGGCGGTCAGCGTCTCCTTGCCGCCCTCGAAGACCAGCACCGGCTGGCGGAACATCGGCAGGTAGGAGGTGCCGTCGGCGTCCTCGTACGGCTCCCCGACCACCTCCGGCGCGACGCTGCCCAGCCCGCTGACCAGGAAGGCGGTCACATTGAGCCGCTGCCAGGACCGGAGGTCGTCGCGCAGCAGGACGGCGATCTTGGTGTCGAAGCGTACGGGCGGCAGGCCGGCCCCGGTGTCGTTCACGGTTTCCATGCCCCCAGCCTCGCGGTCCGCCGCGACGCCGGTCTTGTACGTTCTTTGCATGGCACAGGCGCACGAGACCTCCGCGTGGCGCCCGCCGGTGGCGGGAGTCGTGGAGGTCCTGCACGCCCGCTTCACCGACCACGCCTACCCGATGCACGTGCACGACGCCTGGACGCTGCTGATCGTCGACGACGGCGCCGTCCGCTACGACCTGGACCGCAGCGAGCACGGCACCCCCGTCGGCACGGTCAGCCTGCTGCCGCCGCTGGTCCCGCACAACGGCTCGCCCGCCACGCCGCACGGCTTCCGCAAACGCGTCCTCTACCTCGACATGACGCAGCTCGACGAGCGCTTCGTCGGCCCGGCCGTCGACACCCCGGACCTCGCCGACCCGCTGCTGCGCACCCGCATCGGACAGCTGCACCAGGCACTCGCCCGCCCCGGCGACGAACTGGAGGCCGAGAGCCGCCTCGCCCTCGTCGGCGAGCGGCTGCGTACCCACCTGCGCCCCCGGCTCGTGCCCGCGGGCCGCCCGGACACCGGCGTCGCCCACCGGCTGCGCGACCTCCTCGACGCGCACCTGCGCGACGGTGTCACCCTGGACGAGGCAGCCCGGCGCCTGCACGCCCACCCCACGCACCTGGTGCGCGCCTTCAGCGCCGCCTTCGGCATCGCCCCGCACCAGTACGTGACGTCCCGCCGGATCGACCTCTCCCGCCGGATGCTGCTGGACGGCCTGCCGCCCGCCGAGGTGGCGACCGCCGTCGGCTTCTACGACCAGGCCCACTTCGGCCGCCACTTCACCCGCGTGCTGGGCACCGCCCCCGGCCGCTACGCCGCACGCGTGCGGGCCGCCGGCGGGAATCCCCGCCGACGGCCCGCCGCACCGCCCGTCCGCTCTCAGACGATGGCCACCGGGCCGTCCCAGTAGTCGCGGTCCACGGTCAGCGTGTAACCCTTGCGGGTCTCCTTGCTGTTGGCCTGGTACTGGTGCGCCCGGCTGTGACCGGTGTAGAGCTTCGCGTTCCAGGGCCAGTCCGTCGTGGTCGTCGCCCTGGCGTCCCACAGCGCGTACCACAGGTTGCCCGGCAGGTCCGTCCGGTCCGCCGCCGTGGCGACGGCCTTGGCGCTGGACGTCGAGAAGCCGTAGTAACCGGCGCGGTAGATCTTGCCGCGCAGCGTCTTGCTGAACGACCGCACGTACGCCAGCACGGCGTTGTTGCACGACGTGTTGGTGACGTCGTACGACTCCATGTCCAGGTAGATCGCCGACCCGGCCTTCATCCCCAGCGCCGCCGCCTTCGCGACCGCGTCCTTGCCGTCGCTCGCCCCGAGCGACGTCGCGGTGGCGGCCGTGAGCTTCTCCGACTTCGTCCCCGTCTGGCACGGCGGCTGGGCCCCGACGTAGATCGGGATGATCTTCCAGCCCGACGAGTTGGCCGCCTTCACCCACGAAGCGGTCAGATTGGGCTGCGCGCACCCCCGGTTCCGCCCGCCCACATAGACGGCCGCGCCGCCGTAGTAGCCGTCCGCCTTCCACGCCTTCATCGCCGCCTGCGACGGCGCGGTGCACGTGTCGAACGCGCGCCCGGTGAAGGTCTTCTGCGCGGGCCACGTGGTCGCCGCCATCGACGACTGCGCCATGACCACACCCCCCGCCGCGACGACGGCCGCGGCCGTCCCCCACGCGATGTACCGCCCCTTTTTCGACAACCGGTGCCTTGGCAAGCCCACCCTCGTTCTCCGGCGACCTCCCGGCCGCCCCACGATTCCACCCGGCCACGCCGGGACGAGCTGATCGTAGAGCCACCACGGACCCCGTCCGCACAGGGGTGCGAGTGGGCACCACCGCAGTCCGGAAGGGCCGTCTCGACAGCCCGGTGGCGCTCGGGTCTCCTTCGAAGAGGAAACGGGAAACACCGGGGTTCGGGTTGTCCGCGCCGGTCCGCCCGCCGCACCCTGCTGTGCGGCGGCCGGTTGCCGGGCGGGCGGAGGGGAGGGGCAGTGCACAGGCAACCGGAGGAGTTCGGCCGCGAGTTGCGGCGGCTGCGGATGGCCGCGGGCCTCACGCTCGCGGATCTGGCCACCGCCGTTCATTACAGCAAGGGGCAGCTCAGCAAGGTCGAACGGGGACAGAAACCCCCGAGCCGCGCGCTTGCCCGGCTCTGCGACACGGCCCTGGATGCCGGGGGCGCGCTGCTCGCCCTGCTGCCCGAGCCGCACCCGGTGCGGCTCGCCGCGAACCGATACGACGACGAGGTGGAGGTGTGGGAGATGCGGCTGTCCGCACAGGGCCCCGGCTGGTTCCAGCCCGCCAGCCGCCGCGAGGTGATGGGCGCCGGGCTGGCATCCGCCGTCGGAGTGAGTCTCGGCGGGTCGGGGGCACCGACCGGCGCGGAGACCGAAGCGCTGCTGCGCGCCTCCCGGACGCTCTTCGACGACTACCGCAGGCTCGGCCAGTCGGTCGGGCCCGCGCTGTTGCTCCCGACACTCATCGCCCAGACGCACACCCTCAGGGAGCTGGCCGGGCACGCCAGGGGGCAGGCGCGGACCGGCCTGCTGCGGCTCGGCTCCCGCTACGCGGAATACATCGGCTGGCTCGTCCAGGAGACCGGCAACGACGAGGCGTCGCTGTGGTGGACGCAGCGGGCGGTCGCCATGGCCGCGGCCGGCGGCGACCACGACCTCGCCGCGTACGCACTGGTCCGCCGCGCGCTGGTGACGCTCTACCGGGGTGACGCCGGGCAGACGGTGAGCCTCGCCCAACTGGCGCGGAGCGGCGGACTGCCCCCGCGCATCCGCGGCCTGGCGGCGCAGCGGGAGGCCCAGGGGCACGCGCTGGCCGGAGACGAGCTGAACAGTATGCGCTGCCTGGAGGAGGCCCGCGATCTGCTCGGACGCGATGCGCCGAGCCCGGACGGCCCGGTGCTGGGCAGTATGCACCTCCCCGATCCCGTCGCGATGATCCGCGGCTGGTGCCTCTTCGACCTCGGCAGGCCCGCTCAGGCGGCGCAGGCCATCGACGAGCAGTTGCGGCTCCTGCCCCCGCACGCCCTCCGCACCCGGGTGCGCTTCGCCGCCCGCCGGGCCCTGGCGTACGCCGAGGCAGGCGACATCGACCACGCCTGCGAGCTCGCGCGGGAACTCCTGCGCACCGCCCCGGCGGTGAACTCCGCCACCGTCGCCGCCGACATCCGGGCCCTGGCCCGTGTGCTCGCCCGGCACCCGCGCAACGCGTCCGTGAAGGACCTGACACCCGATCTCACGACCTTTCTTCCCCCGAGCACATACCGAGGAGACGACCGTGCCTGACGTATTCATCAACTACCGCACCGGAGACGGTGAGAAGTCCGCAGCCGTGATCGAACGCGAGCTCTCGCACCGGTTCGGCAGTGAGCGGATCTTCCGCGCGTCCAAGTCCATCCGGGTCGGCTCCCGTTATCCGCAGGAATTACTCGGCAATCTGCGGCGCAGCGGGGTGGTCCTCGCCGTCATCGGCGAGTCGTGGTCCACGTCCGAGAAGTTGCACGACGCGTCGGACTGGGTCCGGCGCGAAATTCTCGAAGCCCTCGCCTGCGGAATCCCGGTCGTGCCGGTGCTCGACGGTCGCGGTACGGAGCGCCTGCGTGCCGCCGACCTGCCCGAGGAGCTTCGCGAGGTCGCCGAGGTCCAGTCCCTGCGCCTCGACCTGCAGAACGCCGACGCGGACCTGCGGCGTATCGGCGACGAACTGCGTGACCTCGTCCCGTCGCTCGAACAGGCCGAGGCCGCCGTGTCCGGGGCCGAACGCCCGGCACCGGCGGACGGGGGTGTGCAGAACTCGACAGGCACGGTCAACGGGACCGCGATCCAGGGCCGCGACATCACCGGCGACGCCGGAACCGTCGTCAAGGGCAACCACGGTCCCGTGCACACGGGTTCGGGCGACATCAACGAGAGGCACTACCAGGGGGACCACCACGAGTCCCATTACCAGGGAAACCACAACGAGTTCTCCGGGAACGGCAGCTTCGTCGCGGGTGAACACCACGGGGGAACGTACAACGACTTCGGCGGGACGGACGACCGCAAGGACAAACGGTGACCGAGTATTCCCGTACCCGGGTGGAGGATGTGCGCGGCAACGTCCACACGGGCGATGGCGATCAGCACAACAACCAGCACGTGCACCTCTACGGGTTGAGCGCCGTCCGCGCGTACGTCCGCGATGCGAAGGGCCGAAGCCCGCGCCTGGTCGCGGACGATGAACTGGTGCGGCTCCGGCGCCAGTTCGTGTACCCCGCCCTGTTCGCCGACGCACGGGCGGTGCTGGAGCGGGAGAGCATGGTCCTGGTCGCCGGGGAGCCGGGCAGCGGGCGATCGTCCGCCGCCCGGATGCTCCTGCACGAAGTCCGCGCCGGAGCCGGACGGTTCTACGAGCTGATGACCGGGACGGACGAGGACGAACGCCCCATGAACCTCGACGCCACCGCGGTAGGCGAACGGGACCGGCTCCTTCTTGACCTCTCCGACGCCGATCAGGACGAATGGCACCGCGTCGCGAGTCAACTGGCGGCCTACCGGCAGGTGGTCAGGGAGTGCTCGGCGCGCCTGGTCGTGGTACCCCCGGCCACGGGAGTCGCGCCCGTCCGGCCCGAACTCCGCCGGTACCAGGTCCTGATCGGGGCACCGCCCGCGGACCGGGTACTGATCAAGCACCTGCGTCTGTCGGGTATTCCGGTGGACGGGCCGGACAGTCTTCCCGGCAAACTCACCAGGCTCCTGAGCCGGCACTCGTCGCCCGGCGAGATCGCCGAACTGGCCGACCTGGTCTTCCGGGCGAAGGGTGCGGAACCGCGGAAGGTTTTTGGCGACTGGTGCGACGTTGCTTTCAAGGCATTCACCGCCAGGGACGTGGACCTCGAAAAGCGGATGAGCAGCCTCCAGGAGGGGCCGCCGAGGGCGCTCCTGCTGACGGTGGCAATGCTGCACGGCGCCCACGGCGACGTGATCCACCGCGGCACGGGGGCGCTGCTGGCGGCGGTCGGATATCCGCGCGACGACACACCGTTCCTCGACGGCGCCGACCTGGCGCAGCGGCTCAAACAGGTCCGGGCCGGGACCACCGCCGACGGCAGGGTGCACTTCGACGCGCTGGGGTACGACACCGCCGTCCGGGAGCGCTTCTGGAGGTACTTCCCGGAGGTGCGCCGCCCCCTGGGGGCGTGGCTCGGCGAGATGCTCGACGCACCCGAACTGACCCTGGACGACCGCGACGCGCTCGTACGGCGGTTTGCCGCGCAGTGCCTGAGCACCGGCTCCCTGCACAGGTTCGAGGACCGGGTCACCGAGTGGACGTCGGGCACGAACCCCCGGCGGCTGCGTGCCGCGGCGCAGGCGCTCGAACACGGCCTGCACGACCTCCGGTACGGCGGATTCTTCCGCCGGCGCATCTACGAGTGGTCGAAGGCCAGACCGAGCCCCGGCCTGACCGCCGTGCTCGTCGGGGTCTGCGCCGAGGTGATGGCCGTGCGGCGCCCGGACCAGGCCGTCGTGCGACTCCACCAGCTGGCCAGACGCCAGCGCGACGGGCGCAGTGCACACGAGGCGCTGGTGCAGCTCGCCGAGCAGACCCCGCGGCTCCGCCGCATGCTGCTGGCCCGGCTGGGCGCGCCGCCGGGCGACCGGGCGTGGTCCGCGGACGCGGCGCTCTTCCTCGACCTGGCGACGCCCGCCGCGCTGACCGGCGGAGAGCATCCGCCGATCGGCGAACCGGTCGTCCGCGGGCATCTGGCGGGCGGCTGGGCCGCGGCTTTCGCCGCCTGCCCGCCGCAGGAGTGGGGTGCGTACGCGACCAGATGGCTCGCGGCGGCGGGGGACGACGAGCACGCCGGGGACCTCCTTCTGGACGTCCTGGTCGACGGCTGCGGGACCCGCGCCGACCACCTGGGCCGCCTCTACACAGTCGCCCGCGCATGGTCGCGCGCCGACGCGTCAGAGCGTTCACGAGCCGATGTCGCGGCGCGGCTGCGACGCCGGATCGACGTGGTCCAGGGCTACTCCGCCACCATGCCGCCGCGGCGGCCCCCGAGGACGAGGGAGACGACACCATGACACCCGGCCGGAAAACCGTGGCGGCATTTCTCACCGTGATCTGCGGGCTGGTCCTCGCCGCCGTCGACCTGTACGGCGGATGGCCCGCCTGGACATGGCTCCCCGTCGCGGCCCTCGTCGTGGTGGCCCCCTGGCTCCTCACCGCGCTCACGGGGAGGCGGACGAACCCGGTGCCCCCGGAGCTGGTGCCGCACCTCCCTGTGGCCCCGGTCGAACGGCGGGACCAGCGCGTCACGCAGGTGGTGCTGCCCAGCCTCTGGGAGGACTACGACTTCCTTTTCACGGCGACCGTCCGGTGGTGCCCCAGCGGACGTGCCGCCGGGGAGCCGGTCATCAACCCCGCCGGACTGGCGATCGACGCGATCCTCGCGAGGGCGCGTTCCGTGACCGAGAAGCGCGAGCCGAACAGGGCCTCCCTCGTTCAGCACGAGCTGAACGGCGTGCTCGGCAGAATGCGGCCCGACGACACCGGCTACCTCCAGGTGATGGCCGACGGGGTGGTGCTGACCCTGCCGGAGGCCGATCAGAAACGGCTCACGAAGCTCGCCGCCGTACGCAAGGACGAGGCGGTCTGGGAGCACGAGCGCAAGTACGAGCAGAGCAAGCGCGACTACCTCGGCGAGGACGTCCTCAAGGACACGGGCAGCGCGGTGGTCTGGTGGCTGTCCAGGAACGACGACCAGGTGGAGAAGACGGTCGGCGACATCGGCCTGCTCACCCAACTGGCGTCCGCGGCGCGGAACGAGGACGTGCCGCCCCGCTACCGGCACCTGGTGCCCGAGCTGTCCGGCCACTCCGGTACCGATGCCGGTGACTGGAACGGTGGAGACGACGAGGAAGCGCAGGACGGCAGCGCGGCGGACCTCTTCGCCGACTTCCTCGAAGCGCAGGGCATCGGTGAGGACGACCCCCGGCGCGAACTCCTCGTGGACCGGATGGCCGAGGCCCTCGACACCGGCGGGGATCCGGAGGCGGCGGAGGAACTGCGGCGGCGCTTCGACGCCACCGAGCCGGAGAAGGACGACGACGCACCGGAGGACGGCGAGGCCGCCGCGGGGGAGTGGGAGTCACCGCGCCCGGAGGGAGCGGCGGCGGAGTAGCCGACCGGCACCCGCCCGGGAGGTCATCGCGGCCAGCGGGACGACATGACGTGCCGGCTGCGCAGTCCCGCGGCCGTGACGGCGGCCTGGGCGGCTGCGATCAGGGCCAGGGCGCCGGTCACGCCGAGCAGTTGGAGGGCGAGACCGGCGGTGAGGGAGCCGAGGGGGGCGCCGGTGCCGATGAGGGTCATCGTCGCCGCCATCGTGCGGCCGCGCCGGTGGTCCGGGGTGCGCCGGAAGACCAGGATGTCGACGAGGACCCGCAGCGCGGGCAGCCCGAGTCCGGCCAGCGCCAGCATCGCGAAGACCCACACCGGGCCGAACGGCAGCGCCAGCAGGCCCACCCGCCGTGGTCAGGGCGGAGGCCGTCAGCAGCACCGCACCCGGGCCGAGCCGGCGGTCGAGCCGGGGCACGAGGGCCGCGCCCGCGAGCATGCCGACGGCGGTGCCGGTGAGGGCCAGGCCGATCGCGCCGGGGGAGTGGTGCTGGTGCCGCAGGGCCACCACGACCACCAGGACGGCCGCGGTCACGCTGAAGTAGAAGCAGCAGATGACGGCGAGGGCCGCGCGCAGCAGGCGGTCGGCGACGAGTTCGCGCAGCCCGGCGAGCGCTTCGGCGGCCGGCCGGGGTGCCGGGCCCCGCACGGCCGGGGCCTTCGCCGCCGGGGCGCGTACCGCCAGGGCGCAGCAGAAGGAGACCGCGAAGCCGAGGGCCGCGGCCGCGAAGGGGAGGGCGCGTGAGGCCAGGGAGAGCGCGCCGCCCAGTGGCGGTCCGGCCAGGGCGGCGGCCCCGCCGCGCGCCTCGTCCCGGCTGAGCGCGGCGGTGAGCTGGTGGTCCGGCACCACCGCGCGGAGCAGCAGCATGCGGGCGGGTGCGCCGAACGCCGTCGAAGCACCCAGGACGACCGCGGCGCCCAGGAGCAGGCCGACGTCGGCCACGCCCGCGGCCAGGCAGCCGGCGACGAGGACGAGGGCCATTACCCGTACCGCTTCGGCGACCAGCAGGACGCGCCGCCGGTCGAGCCGGTCGACCGCGACACCGGCGGGCAGCCCGGCCAGGATCGCGGTGCCGACCTCGGCGAAGCCGAACAGGCCCGCCAGCGCCGGGGATCCGGTCAGGCCGAGGACCAGCAGCGGAGCGGCGACCTCGACGGTCTCCTGGCCGAGGTTGGCGGCGGCGGCCCCGAGCCACAGCGCCTGGAAGCGGCGGTTGCGCCGCAGCGGCACCGCGGCGGGTATCCGCCCTTCACGTTCCGCAAGGCATTCACTCATGCGTGAATGATAGGGACCACGTGAACGCTTGACTAGTGTTGAATGAAGCGGGCACGCCGGACCCGGCACCGGCGCGCGGACGACGGGAAGGAACCGGACGACGATGGCCGAGGAAGCGGAGGGCGGCGCGCGGACCGTCCGGGAAGTCGCCGACGTGGAGACGCTCAAGGCGCTGTCCGACCCGCTGCGGCTGGCGATCCTGCGCGCGATGACGACCGACGTGCACGCCGCCTACCGGGTCAAGGACCTCGCGGGCATGCTGGACCAGCCGGTCACCCGGCTCTACCGGCACATCAAGGTGCTGGAGGCGGCCGGACTGATCCGGGTGGCGCGGACCCGGCTGGTCTCCGGCATCCAGGAGAGCCAGTACCAGGTCGCGCAATTCGCCCTGCGGCTGGGCCGCGAGCTGCTGGCCGCGCCCGGCAGCGCGGGCGAGGTCGCCGACGCCTTCGCGGTCGCGCTGGACGGCGTCCGCGACCGGCTCGTCCGGGACGTCACCACCGGCCGCTTCCGGCGCGACCCCGCCCCCGACGGCTCGCCCGATCCGCTCGCTCCGGTGGTCGTCGCCCTCGACACCCGTCTGTCCCCCGACCGCGCCGCGGACTTCCGCGCCCGGCTGGCCGCGCTGGTCGAGGAGTTCAACGGCCCGGAGGGCGAGGACGGGGAGGCGGTCCCGGTGGAGTTCCTGCTGGCGTTCTGGGTGCCCCGCGACCCCGCGCCGCCCGCCGCGGGCTGACCCTGCTCGTACGGCCGTCCGCCGCGGGGCTGCGTGCCCGCGGCGGACGGCCGGGCGGGGGACCTACCGGTAGGTGATGTCCGACGCCTTGTAGTTGCAGTAGTGGCCGTCGGCGTCGGAGCCGTTCTTCGGCGGCTCGGCCCCGGTGTTGTTGCCGATGTACTTCTGGCAGGGGACGATCTTGTGGCTGCTGTCCCCGACGATCGTGATGTTGCGCAGGGAGACGGTGTCGCCGTAGTTGGTGTTGATGCCGGCGAGGGCGCTGCCCTTGTACGTGGCCTCGATGCCGTTCAGCTCGATGGTCCGCTGGTACTGCGTCGAGCAGTTGCCGCACGAGCGTACGAGCTTGCCGAAGTCCTGCACGGCGAAGTTGCTGACGACGAGCTTGCCCGCGCCGTTGAACTGCAGGACCTTGTCGGAGGCGTGCATCGCGCCGCCGCCGGTGACGGTGTAGACGTTGGAGGACGAGGAGCCGCGGAAGGTGGCGGCGTCCTCGCCGACGTCCTCCCACCACACGTTCTGCAGGGTGCAACTGCCCTCGCAGTGCACACCGTCGGCCGCGGGCGAGCCGATGATGACGTTCTTCAGGGTCGCCCCGGGGGCCAGGTCGAAGATCGGGCCCTGGTCCTCGGACTGGCCGCTCGTGCCGAGGTCGCCGGTGCCGTAGTAGCGGGCGTAGCCGTAGTCCTTGGTGCCGGAGACCGAGATGGTGGAGCTCGTGCCGTGGTTGCTGGTGGGCGTGGGCCAGGTCGCCGCCGAGGCCGACGGCGGAAAGGCCCCGGTGGCCACCACGGCGGTGCCGATCGCGGTGACCGAGCCGAGGACGGCGGCGAACCGGCGGCGCCGAAGGCGCGGGCGCCGGTGGGGCGGTCGGGGTAACGCGGTGCGTGGGGGCATGGTGCTCTTCCTTTGTGGGGGGATGAACCTCATGATCGGCAAGCGCTTGCTGTCCAAGTGGGGTCACACTCCGTCGAAGCGCTGCGGTGCCAAGCACCGTAGGACACCTCCGGCGGGCAGGCAACACCTCGCGCAAGGATCGGCTCGTGCGTGGATCCCGACGCGGCAAGCCGTCAGGACGGCGGATCCGGTGCGGTGGAGGCGCGCGAGCGGGCCGGCGGCGACCGGTGGTGAAGCGCATCGACAACGGGGGTGGCGGGGTGTCAGGAGCGCGGTGGGAAGCGACAGTAAACGCTTACTGTCTGCCCGACGGGTTGTGCGTGGACATGGATTCTGTTCATACTGCGGAACGCCCGGACGAGGCAGGCCCGTTCGTAAGCCCCCGAGGAGTGGCCCGTGACGCTCACCCGCCGATCCCTGCTCGCCGCCGGAACAACGGCCGCCGCCCTCGGATTCGCGGGCACCCGCGCGCCCGCGGCCCGCGCCCGCGACGGGCGGCACACCCGCGGTGTGCTGCGGGTCTCCCCGGACGGGCGGGGCGACTTCAGGACCGTCCAGGCCGCGGTGGACGCCGTGCCCGGCGCGGGCGCCGTCGTCGTGCTCGGCCCCGGCACCTACCGTGAGACGGTCCTGGTCACCGCCGCCGCGGCCGGGCTGACGCTGGTCGGCGCGACGGGCGACCCGCGCGACACCGTCATCGTCCACGACATCGCCAACGGCACGCCCAGACCGGGCGGCGGCACGTACGGCACCTCGGGGTCGGCCACCGTGACCGTCCAGGCCGCGGACTTCACCGCCCGCGGCATCACCTTCGCCAACGACTGGCTGCGCGCCGACCACCCCGGCGTCACCGGCACCCAGGCCGTCGCGCTCAAGGTGCAGGGCGACCGCTCGGCCTTCCACCGCTGCCGCTTCCTCGGCCACCAGGACACGCTGTACGCCGACACCCTCGCGCAGGACGTCCTCGCCCGGCAGTACTTCCGGGACTGCTACGCCGAGGGCGACGTGGACTTCGTCTTCGGCCGGGCCACCGCCGTCTACGACCGCTGCCACTTCCGCACCCTGGACCGCGCGGACCTGGCCGCCCCGCCGTACGGCTTCGTCTTCGCGCCCAGCACCACGGCCGCCGACCCGCACGGCTTCCTCGCCACGCGCTGCCGGATCAGCAGCGGCGCCCCGGACGGCGCGTACAAGCTCGCCCGGCCGTGGGTGCCGAGTTCCGACACCACCGCGGTGCCAATGCTGACGGTGCGCGACAGCGTGCTCGGCGCGGGCCTCGACGCGGCCCGGCCGTACGCCGACATGTCGGCCGCCTTCCCGTGGCAGAGCATGCGCTTCGCTGAGTACGCCAACCGTGGGCCGGGCGCGGCCGTCACCGACCCGGCGGAGCGGCCGCAGCTCACCGCGGCGCAGGCTGCGGCCGCGACCCGCGAGGCGTACCTCGCGGGCGACGACGGCTGGGCGCCGTGGCGGGCCGCGGGGCGCTGAGGGGCGCTTGCGGCGGCCCGGACACGGAGGCGGGAGGGGTCAGGACACCAGGGGCTGGTCCTCCAGTTCGGTCAGGGTCACCGTGCACAGCCCGCCGCGCTCGGCCCGGACGTCCGTCACCTTCAGCTGGGTGCCCGGCAGCAGGATGAACTCCTCCTCGCCGGTGAAGGCCGAGAAGTTCTGGATGCCCGTCGCACGCAGCGGGTTGACGGTGAACAGGGTGCGCTTGCCGCGGCTGCCGAGGAAGGCGCGGGCCACCCCCACGTTCGGCGTGCAGGACGAGACGCCCCACCAGGTGATCGTCCGGCCGAGCGGATACTGCGCCCGCAGGTCGAGCGGCACGCCCCGCCACAGCGGTTCGGTCCGGGCCGGGAGCCCGGAGACCGCCGAGAACAGCAGCCGTAGGTAGGGCAGGTACGGAACGACCCGGGCGCGGTCGGGCGACCGCAGCACGGCGTTGATCTCGCGGTAGAACGCGGACTCGCACGTGTACAGGTACAGCGCGGCGATGGCCTCCGGCGAAAGGACGCCGGACAACTCGTCCGCCCGCCGCTTGCCGAACTCGTGCGAACGGCTCACGTGCCCGTCCAGACCGGGCAGCAGCTCGACGACCGGGCCGACCGCGTCCCGGAAGTCCATCAGCGGCGTGTCCAGGACACCGGTGACGGCGGGGAGGACGAGGCCCTCGTCCTTCACGCTCGCGAGGCGTTCCAGGTAGAGCTGGTGCAGCTCCATGGTGGACGTGATGAACGCGCCCATCCGCTCCGCCACGTCGCCCTGCGCGCCGCCCGCTTCGGCCGCCGCGGCGTTCCACCCCGTGCTGGGCAGCCAGTCGACCGGGTCGGCGCCGAGCGAGGCGAGGGCGTCGTTGACGACGGCGAAGTGCTCGCCGTCGCAGAAGATGTCGCCCTGCGCCGCCGGGTTGCAGTGGTCGATGTGCCGCACCTCGACACCGGGATACTTCTTCTGCAGCCGCACCACGACCTGCTTGAGACTGCGCGCGTGCGCGCCCCACCAGGCGAAGACCACCCCGCGGTCCTCCTCGGGGGCGTCCTGCTTGGCCTTCAGGATCTCCTCGACGATCCGCTCGGCGACCGGCCGCCAGAAAGCGGTGTGCCGGTCCGGTCCCGAGGAGCCGTCGCTGTGCGCCGTCAGCGCGGCGTTCAGCAGCAGCACACCCTGGGTGAGCATCGCCTGGAACCACTCCGGCGGCTGGACGGTCTCCTGCTCCGCGAGCAGCTTGCGGATGTCCGCGATCGGGGTCTTCTTCGGTATCCCGTACTTCCACATCGCCGCCGCCTTGATGATGCAGCGGATGCTGACGACCCGTCCGAACTGGCTGTCCTTCCAGTCGTGGAAGGTGTTGTCGAACATCGCGATGCCGGTGGCGCTCTCCGGCCGCGGGTACGGATTCTGGCCGAAGACGACGACCTTCCACTTGTGCGGCGCGTGCGGCTTGAGCGCCTGGAAGGTCAGCTCGCGGACCGGGACGACCTCCGGGCGGCGCTGCGGGCCGATGAACTCCGCCGCGCCGGGCTGCGCCTCGATGACCGGTTTGAGCAGCGGCAGCCACGGCTCGCCGCCGCCCGCGAAGAGCTCGGTGAGAGCCAGCGGGTCGTCCGGGCCGGGCGTGGCGGGGGTGGTGGGGGCGTCGCTCATGGCGGAGTCTCCGGAATGTCGAGAGGTCGAACCGTCGCACTGATGAACCGATGTACTGAAGCGCCGTTGTACTGAAGTGCCGATGGACCGATGGAGCGGGGCCGTACGGTGTCCGGCCCGCGCGGCCGTCGTCCGGCCGGCTGCGGCACCTCTACTCATACCGGCAGGGTCTGACACCCGTTCACCCGGACCCGTCCGGCGGCCGTCCGGCGCATGACGGGCTGTCAGCGGGCGGACGCCCCGGGGCGGGGCGTTGTCAGTGGGTGGGGGTAGCGTCGTGATCGACAAGGGGAAAGATCTCGACCGTAGGGGGACCCATGACCGCGAACCGTGTGCAGCAGCCGCTCCGGGTGGTGCTGGCCGATGTGAACGCGACGGTGGTGGAGTCGTGGCGGGCGGCCTTCGCGGACACGCCCGAGATCGAGATCCGCAAGGCCTCGATCCTCGACCAGGACGTGGACGCGTGGGTCAGCCCCACGAACTCCCGGGGCCGCATGGACGGCGGGGTGGACGCGGTCGTCAAGCGCCATCTGGGAGCGGGGATCCAGCTGCGCGTGCAGCGCGCGATCCGCGACGAGGCGGGCGGCCGGCTGCCGGTGGGCAGCGCGGTGTGCGTGCCGTCCGGCGCGGTGCGCCCGAAGTACCTGATCTCCGCCCCGACGATGGAGGAGTCCGCGCAGAACGTGAGCGAGACGCTCAACGTCGCGCTCGCCTGCGCCGCCGCCTTCCAGGCCGTCCACCGGCAGAACAGCGTGGCACCCGGCAGCATCGGGTCCGTCGCGCTGGTCGGGATGGGGGCCCGGACGGGCCGCGTGCCCGCGCGGGTGTGCGCGAACCTGATGTGGACCGGCTACACCCTCTTCCAGGACTACTCGTTCGAGGACTACGACGACCTGCGCCGCACGGTCGTCGCGCAGCTCGACGACATCGAGAGCGTGCCGGAGACCCAGCGGGTGCGGATATCGCCGCCGCAGGCGCGGTCCGCCCGCCGCTGACGCCGGGTCCGCCCCGGAATGCCGCGGGCCGCCGTCCCGCCCACCTCGGGGGTGGTGGGAGGGCGGCCCGCGGGGGGACGCTGCCGGTCAGTCCGCGCAGGTGAGCTGCGCCGTGCCCCAGTCCGCGTGGTCGAAGGCGGTGCCGTCGCCGCCGTCCCCGGCCACCAGGGTCAGGGTGTGGACGCCCGTCGTGTCGGCGGTCAGGCCGACCGCGTCCTGTCCGCCGCGCAGGACGTCCGTGGCGGCCAGCTGTCTGCCGTCACCGAGGACGGTGAAGGTCACGCTGCCCTTGCCGCCCGTCTCGTCGTCCACGCCGACCTGCGCCTCGAAGCGGGTGCAGCGGGCCTGGATGTCGATGTCCACCCGGGAGGGGGCGTTCACGCCCAGGCCCTTGGTGAAGACGGTGCCGCCGATGGTGAGCGGGTTGCCGTCCCCGGAGCCGGTCTCACCGTTGGACAGGTCGCGCTCGACCGGCCCCCAGCCGTTGGTCGCGGAGAGGAAGGGCTGGTCACTGGCGTAGGCCGTACCGTGCAGCGGGATGCTGACGTGCACGATCTGCTCGACGTGCACCGGCGGGGCCTGCCTGCCGGCGGGGTTGGCGTACTCGGCCCACACGGGGACGTCCACTGCGCCGCCCGGCTGGTCCTTGCCGAGCGTCACCTGCCAGCTGCCGTCGAGTGCCTGGCCGGCGTACAGGCTGCCGCGCGTGACGTCGTGTCCGGAGACCGTCCAGCCCTGCGGGAGCCGGGCGCGGTCCAGCGTCAGGCGCACCTGGCGCAGTCCCGCCTGCGGTGAGGTGAAGCTCGCGTCGATCCGCACGCTGCTCCCGGCCTCGGCGGTCGCCGCCGACGGGTCGAGCGTCAGCGTGGTGGCGGGCGCGGTGACGACCGGCTCGTCGCAGTCGGTACGGCCCCGGGTGGCCGGGCAGGCGAGCGCGGCGAAACCGCCGTCGGCGGCCGCGTCCACGGTGAGGGTGTCGCGGGCGGTCACCGTCCGCACTGTGCGCTGCAACTGCCCGTCCTTGTCGCCGACGGTCTCCAGCAGCCAGCTTCCCTTGCCCAGGAAGCCCAGCGGCGCCTTCATGGTGTCCGCCTGTCCGGCCAGGATGCCGCCGACGAACCAGCGGTCGTCGCTGCGCCGGGCGATGACGACCTGCCGGTCACCGGCCGCCTGCACATCGGGCGAGCCGGAGACCAGCCGGGTCTCGTCCCAGGCGGTGGGCAGCTGTTCGAGGTACTTCTCGGCCACCGGCTGGGCGGCGAAGCCCTCGGGCTTGTCGCCCAGGCTCGTCCAGCCCGACTCGAAGACCACCGGGAGCGCCAGCTCGCGCGCCAGGGTGTCCTTCCGGCCGGGACGGGAGAACCAGGTCGGGGTGTAGTCCATCGAGCCGACGACGTTGCGGGTGAAGGCCAGGAAGATGTCGCGGGTGGTGTTCTGCCCGTTCTCCTCGCCGCGCACCGCCTCGACGCTCATCACCTGCGGCCAGGTGCGCTGCAGCCCGCGCGGGATCGTCGCCCCGTGGAAGTCGATCATGAGCTTCAGCCGGGCGGTGTCGCGCAGGATGTCGTCGTACCACTGGAAGGTCGACTGCGCGTCGGAGTACATGTAGTCGACCTTGACGCCCGCGACGCCCCAGGCCTTGACCTTCGGCAGCCAGGCGTCGCGCTGTGCCTGCGTGCGCAGCGCGTTCCAGTCGAACCACAGCAGCACGTCCACGCCCTTGGCCCGCGCGTAGCGGACGAGTTCGGGGACCCAGCTCTCCTGCCAGCCCGCGTCCACGAGGGTGTACTCCAGGCCGTGCGCGGCCGCGTAGTCGACGAAGTCCTTCTGCCGCTGGAAGTCCGCGGGGCTGGAGCCGTCGCTCAGCCAGGACCAGTCGTCCACGCCGGGGCGGATCCAGGAGGTGTCGGCGATCCGCGACGGCGGCGCGAGGTCGTCCACCAGCGTGGAGCCGATCAGTGTGTCCAGGCTGCCGACGATCGCGGTGCGCCACGGGGTCGCGAGCGGCCCGGCCGCGGTGACCGGCTCGCCGTCGGCCAGTGCCACCCGGTAGGCGCCGCTCCCGGCCTGGTGGTCGAGGTGGCTGCCGGAGTACCGGCCGTCCACGTCGGCCTCGGTGAGCAGCACGTAGCTGCCGCCCGTCTGGAACAGGGTCGGGTAGCCGAAGGAGCATGTGTCGCCGTCGCAGGTCGCGGGCTGCGCGGTGTTGGCGGCGCCCGCGGTGGTCTGCGTCCGCTCCGTCTCGTAGCTGGGGTTGTACGGCTGGACCCAGGCCTTGGCGTCCACCGGGAGCTCGAAGGTCGAGGCCTCCTGGGTGACCGTCACCTGGCCCTTGCCGCCGACCAGGTAGCGGTAGGCGACACCGTCGTCGGAGACGCGGACCACCACGCCCAGCTCCGCGCCGCCGGCGCCGCGGAAGGTGAGGGTCGACTCGCGCATGGTGGCCGAGCGCACCGCCTGCTTCCCGGCCGTCATGCGGTAGGACTCGTGCACGGTGCGGTCGTGCCGGTCCACCAGGCGCAGCCCGGTGGTGAGGTCGTGGGTGTCGGTGCGGATCCCGAGGCGGCCGGGGAGGAGCACGGGTGCGCCGTTCCGCTCGACGGCGAGGGTCGGTTCGCCCGTGCCGTCGACGGTCACCTGGGCGGTCAGGCCGGAGTGGGCGGGGCCGGTGATCGTGGTGGTGCGGGTGTTCTGCTGTCCGGCGCCTGCCGGGGCCGCGGCCACCGCCACCAGCCCGCTGCCGGTCAGGGCGGCGAGGGCCAGGGCGGTCACGGCTCTGCGGGTTCTGCTGTGGCTGAAGTGCCTGCTGTGCCTGAAGTGCATCAGTGTCCCATCGAACGTCGGATACGCGTCAGTTGCAGGTGAGCGTGGGCATGGCCCAGTCACCGTGGTCGTAGGCGTTGCCGTCGCCGGCGTCGCCGACGACGAGGTCGAGCATCTGCACGCCGGTGACGTCGGCGGTGATCTTCCGGGCCGGGTCGTCGCCCCGGACGGTCGGGCTCGCGGCCAGCGTCTTTCCGTCGCCCAGAACGCTGAAGGTCATGGAGCCGTTGCCGCCCGCGTCGGCGTCGTTGCCGACGGTGGACTCGAACGACGTGCAGTTGCCGCCGAGGTAGATCGAGACGTCGCTGACCGCGTTGGTGCCGAGACCCTTGGGGTAGACGGTGCCGGCGATGGTGAGCGGGCCGCCGTCACCGGAGTTGGTGCCGCCGACCGACAGGTCGCGCTCGACCGGGCCCCAGCCGTTGGTGGCGGAGACGAAGTCCAGGTCGCTGACGGCGTTCACGCCCGAGGGCGGCGGCGGGTTGGTGACGCTCACCTCGGTGTCCTGGCGCAGCCACTGGGCGACGCCCGACTGCGCGAAGGTCGCGGTGGCCGACAGGGTGGCCCTGGACGCCTTGTCGGTGGGGGCGGTCAGCTGCCAGACCGCCGAGAGGCTCTGGCCCGGCCGGACCTCGCCGAAGACCTGCGGCTGGGCGTCGTAGTCGAAACCGGGCGCGGCCAGCGTGAGGTTGACGCCCTCGGCCGGTTTGCCGTGCTTCGGGACGGAGACGGTGGTGGTGACGGTCACGGTCTTGCCGCGCTGCACGGACGCGCTGGACGGGGTCACCGTGAGCGCGGCCGAAGGGGACTGCGCGCGCAGATTCGTGAAGGCAACGTTGTCGAACTGGTCGGTGACGTACGAGGTGAGGCCGAGACCGCCCTGGCCTGCGGCGTAGGTGCTGTCGTGGACGGTGCCGATGTCGTGGCCGTCGACGGAGGCGGTGATGGTGGAGCCGCTGAAGGACAGGCCCAGCCGGTGCCATGTGCCGGTGCCGAGCGGGGCCGTCGCCGAGCGGCTCAGGACCGTGCGGTGGCCGTCGGCGTCGCTGCGCAGGAGCGTCCACGCGCCGGTGTCGCTGATCTGGAAGTAGTAGCCCTGCTGGTGCGACTGCGGCCGGTTCTGGGTGCCCGCCCGCCCGATCAGCTCGACCGTGCCGGGCTTCGCCAGCTCCACGTCGGAGGTGAAGGAGTAGTCGGTCCAGGTCGGGTCGCCGACCAGGGTGAAGGCGTCGGAGTCGTCCTGCCACTCGATGGGCTTGGTGGCCGCCATCTGCTGGAGGCACATCCCGTGCCGCCCGGCGGCGCACTTCTGCACCTCGAAGGAGCCCTGCATGTCGGACAGGTAGCGCGCCTCGGTGCCGGCCTTGTCACGGTCGAAGCTGTCGGAGTACGGCAGCGCCAGCGGGTGCGCGGCGGGGGAGGTGGCGGTGCCCTTGCCCTGGCCGGTCGTGGTGGTGACGGTGTAGATCCAGCCGGGCTTCAGCGTCAGCGCGTAGGAGCCGCCGGACGGGGTGACGTCCTGGGCGTGGACGAAGTCGGTCGCGGGGGAGGGGCTGTTGACGTCGGTGGCCCACACGTGGACCGTGCCGCCGGACAGGCCTCCCTTGACGGAGAGGTTCACCGTCTGGTCCTCGGTCGCGGTGGTGGTCTCCAGGACGGTGGACCAGTCCTTGCCGTTGGGGGACTTGAGGGTGATGTAGCTGCCGTTGGTCTCGGCGCCGCCGAGGTAGCCGGAGGCGGAGTCGACGAACTGCCAGCCGGGCTGGGCGAACTGGGTGACCTGGGCGGTGGCCCAGGTGTTCTCGCCGATCGAGTAGCTGCCCGACCAGGGGGAGTTCGCGGTGGCCAGGCCCACGGTGTTGTAGGGCAGGTTCTGGTAGACGGAGGCGATGAGCGGCCAGTTGAAGAAGTTCACCATCTTCGCGTCGGTGTAGCCGCGGGTGATGGCCCGGATGAGCGCGGGCGCGCCGGTGTTCATGTCCTGCGAGCCGTTCTCGCTGTCCCACAGCGGCTTGCCGCTGTTGCGGGCCGCGGCGGTGCTGGAGCAGGTGTGGGCGTTGCCGCCGTCACCGCCCTCGCAGGAGTAGTGGGTGCCGATGACGGACACGGCGTCGTTGAACGCCTTGTCCTTGGCCATGTCGTCCGCGACGCTCCAGCCGCTGTCGTCGGCGACGAGCTGGACACCGGAGTAACCGGCCTTGTCCAGGGCCGCTCGCAGCTCCACGTACCAGTTGGCGTCGTGGCCGCGTTCGTTCCAGCCGCCGAGGTAGGTGATGGGCAGTCCGTGCTGTTTGGCGCAGTCGAGCCAGGAGATCAG
>NZ_JBSGHL010000040.1:0-46544 GCF_053604375.1 Streptomyces sp. NPDC004031
GCCGGATGCGGCTCCGGGCCAGGGCCCTGGCCCTGGCCCGCCGCCCGCTGCTCCGGCACCCGGGCACCGGCCCCGGCGGCGGGCGGGGCGTCCGGCGGCGGATCGGGCACCGGGGTGAGCAGCGGCCGCGCGGGCGGCACCGGAATCTGCGCCTGGGGGTGAGTGTGCGTCTGCACGGAATCGACCTCCGCGGTGAGCGCGACATTGGGCTCTGCAGCGGGCTCGGAGAGGCTCGGGAGTGGCGCCGAGGCGGGCTCTGGGCCGTCCTTCAGTGTGGCGCACACACCGCTCCCGCCACGAGGGTCGTGCGGGCGGTTTTTCGGTTTTCCGTCACGCTTCGCGTACGGTCCGACACGCCCTCCGGAACGCGCCGGTCAGAGCGCCGCGGCCCCGTGGCCGCGCAGCCGCTGGCCGTACTGCTGGAGCGCCCACAGCTCGTTCTGCGCGGCGACGAACTCGGGCGCGTCCTCGCGCACGCCCTGCGCGTTCAGCCGGGCCTGGGTCGCGAGGACCTGGGCGACGCGCCGCTCCACCGCGTTCATCCGCACCCGCACCAGCACCTCGCCCGCGTAGAACTCCGGGCTCTTGTGCATGACCGGCTCCACCGCCAGCTCGGTGACCATCATCCGCACCGCGTCGTCGGGCGCCAGCTCCCGTACCCGGGTGAGGAATTCGGCGTCCGCGAACTCCACCCCGCCCGCCTCGGCGATCACCCGGCGGACCTGGGCGTAGGGCGGGCCGGTGAACTCGTCCTCGCCGTAGGCGTCGAAGGCGGGCGCGACGAGCGCGGGGAACTGCAGGGCCAGCTTGAGCAGTTCGCGCTCCAGGCGGTGCGCGGGGCTGCGCAGGTCCAGGCGGGGGCCGCGCGGCACGTTCTGCGGCGGGCCCGCCGGGCGCCGTTCGGGGCCGGGCCGCCCCGCGAAGTCCGGCCGTACCGGGGCGCCCTGGCCCGCGGCGCGGGCGCGGGCCAGCGCCCGTACCCGGCGGATGACCGACTGCTCCTCGGCCTGCGTGGCCATGCCCGCCATGCCGAGCAGCCGGATCGCGTAACGGTCGCGCAGCGCCTGGTTCTTGATCGCCGCGACGACCGGCACCGCCGCGTCCAGCGCCGCGACCCGGCCCTCGTCGGTGTCGAGGTTGTAGCGCGAGACGATCGAGCGCAGCGCGAACGCGAACAGCGGGGTGCGCCCCTCGATGAGCCGCTGCACCGCCGAGTCGCCCTCGGCGAGCCGCAGTTCGCACGGGTCCATACCGCCCGGGGTGACCGCGATGGACGTCTCGGCGGCGAACTTCTGGTCGTCCTCGAACGCCCGCAGCGCGGCCTTCTGGCCCGCCTCGTCGCCGTCGAAGGTGAAGACGACCTCGGAGGTGGCGTTGTCCATCAGCAGCCGGCGCAGGATCTTGATGTGGTCGCCGCCGAAGGACGTGCCGCATGTCGCGATGGCGTTCGTCACCCCGGCCAGGTGGCACGCCATGACGTCGGTGTAGCCCTCGACCACGACCGCCCGCCCGGTCCTGGCGATCTCCTTCTTGGCCAGGTCGATCCCGTAGAGCACCTGGGACTTGCGGTAGAGCGGGGTCTCGGAGGTGTTCAGGTACTTCGGCCCCTGGTCGTCGTCGCGCAGCTTGCGCGCGCCGAAGCCGATCACCTCACCGGTGATGTCCCGGATCGGCCAGATGAGCCGCCCGCGGAAACGGTCGATCGCACCGCCCCGGCGGCTCTCCAGCGCCAGTCCCGCGGTGATCAGCTCGCGGTCGGAGAAGCCCTTCCCGCGCAGGAAGCGCACCAGCGCGTCCCACCCGGCGGGCGCGTAGCCCACGCCGAAATGCCCGGCGGCGGCCTGGTCGAAGCCGCGCGCGGCCAGGAAGCGGCGGGCGATCTCCGCCTCGGCGCCCGCGAGCTGCTCGACGTAGAAGGCCGCGGCGGCGCGGTGCGCCTCGACCAGCCGGATCCGCTCGCCCTGCTGGCGGCCGGGGACGTGCCCGCCCTCCTCGTACCGCAGGGTGATCCCGGCCTGCCCGGCGAGCCGCTCCACGGCCTCGGTGAAGGACAGGTGGTCGACCTTCATGACGAAGGCGAGCGTGTCGCCGCCCTCGCCGCAGCCGAAGCAGTGGAAGAGCCCCTTGGACGGGCTGACCTGGAAGGACGGCGTCTTCTCGTCGTGGAAGGGGCACAGGCCCTTCAGATTGCCGCCGCCGGCGGACTTCAGCTGGAGGTACTCGGAGACGACCGCGTCGATCGGGACGGCGTCGCGTACCGCCTTCACGTCTTCGTCCCTGATCCTGCCCGCCACGCCAGAAGTCTACGGCCCGGCTCGGACAGCTCGGGACGCCGCCGCGGCGCGGCTCAGTCGCGCAGCAGGTCCTTGGTCACGAAGTCGTAGTGCAGACCGCTCGGTTCCAGCAGGAACTCCTCGCCGACGCGGTCGAAGCCCATGTGCCGGTAGAAGTCGGTCGCCGAGGTGCGGCCGTGGCACCAGGCCAGGGCCGCGCCGCGGGCCGCGCACTCGCGCAGTCCCGCGGTCAGCGCGGCGCCGCCGAAGCCCTGACCGCGGACCTCGGGGGCGCTGCCCATGCCGCGGAAGCGGTAGGCGGTGGCCGCCTCGCCGGGGAAGGGATCGGGGAAGAAGGTGGCGCAGCCGCGGACCGCGCCCGTCTCGTCGTAGGCGGCTATGTGGAAGGTGCCGGGGAGCGCGTCCTCGGGATAGACGGCCGTCTCGCGCGGCAGCCCGGTACGCAGCACCGCCCAGCGCAGCGCGAAGATCTCCTCGACCGCGACGACGGCGGTACGCGAAACGGACATCGTGACTGTCCCTCCTGGCCAGGCCCGGGTCGCCCCGGTGGTCTATTCCAGGAACGAGGGTAGCGGCACGGTCGGATCGGACAGAGCCTCGGGGTCAATGGCCCGGCCGGAGCGGATGAGCTGCTGGATGGGCTCGGTCACGTCCCACACGTTGACGTTCATGCCCGCCAGCACCCGGCCCTCGCGCAGCCAGAAGGCGATGAACTCCCGCTTGCCGACGTCCCCGCGGCACACCACCTGGTCGTACGTCCCCGGTGCGGCGTGCCCGGAGAACTCCATCCCCAGGTCGTACTGGTCGGAGAAGAAGTACGGCACCCTGTCGTACGTCACCTGCTGCCCGAGCATGGCGCGGGCGGCCGCCGGGCCGCCGTTCAGCGCGTTCGCCCAGTGCTCGACGCGCAGCCTGCGGCCCAGCAGCGGGTGCTCGGCGTTCGCGACGTCCCCGGCCGCGAAGATGTGCGGGTCGGAGGTGCGCAGGGAGGCGTCCACCGCGATCCCGCCGCCCTCCTCGCGCGGCGCCAGCGCCAGGCCCGCGACCTCCGCGAGCGCGGTCCGCGGGGCCGCGCCGATCGCGGCGAGCACGTCGTGCGCCGGGTGCTCCTCGCCGTCGTCGGTGACCGCGGCCAGCACCATGCCGTCCTGGCCGGTGATCTCCGTGAGCTTCGCGCCGAAGTGGAAGCGGACGCCGTGCTCGGTGTGCAGGTCGGTGAAGACCGCGCCCAGCTCGGGCCCGAGCACCCCGTGCAGCGGCGTCGGGTCCGGCTCCACGACGGTCACCTCGGCCCCGTAGCCGCGGGCCGCCGCCGCCACCTCCAGGCCGATCCAGCCCGCACCGGCGATCACCAGGTGGCCGTTCTCCCGGCCCAGCGAGGTCAGCACGTGCTTGAGCCGGTCGGCGTGCGCGAGCCGCCGCAGGTGGTGCACCCCGGCGAGGTCGGTGCCCGGGATGTCCAGGCGGCGCGGCTCGGAACCCGTCGCGAGCAGCAGCTTGTCGTAGGGGAGGGTGGTGCCGTCGCCGAGGCTGATGCTGCGGGCGTCCTTGTCCAGGTGCACCACCGGCTGCCCCAGGTGCAGCTCGACGTCGTGCTCGGCGTACCAGCCGGGCTGCTGCACGAACGCGGAGTCGCGCTCCGCGCCGCCGGTGAGGTAGCCCTTCGACAGGGGCGGCCGTTCGTAGGGGTGGTCGCGCTCGTCGCCGATCAGTATCACCCGGCCGGTGAAACCCTCGGAGCGGAGCGTCTCCGCGGCTTTCGCCCCGGCGAGCCCCGCTCCGACGATCACGAAGGTCTGGTGTGCGTCCACCACTGTGCGCCTCCCCTGCCGGTCTTTCCTTATACGCGAGCGTCCCTCACGGCGGGGCCGTCGGGAAGTGCGCCGCGCCGAACGATCATTGTGACCGCTCCCGCCCCGGCCTGCTCCGGGGGTCCCCCGCCGGACCGCTCCCCCGGGGCCTGCCGGGACGGGTCCGGGCCTCCGGTTCCGCGCGGCGCGTCCCGGGCGGGGCGGATGTGTTGCACCCCGCGGGGGGTGAGAAACGCACCGGGGAAATCCTTGACGAAACATGGTTGTCGCCGTGCGCCCGGCCACCCTACGATCGGCACGCCGGGGGGACGGCCATGCGCATTCATGGCCTCTTTCCGTCAGCGCTCCAACAGCGTTCCATCAGCGTTCCATCAGCGTTCCATCAGTTTTCCGTCATTTTGTCGTGCACGGTGGACACGGGGAGGAAAGAGAATGCGCATCAAGGTCGGACGCCGCACCGCTCAGGCGGTGGCAGTGGGTGCCCTGACGATCGGCGCGACGGCGCTGGCGACCGGGGGCGCGCAGGCGGTCGCGCCGCCCGGCGGGGCGGCGACGTGCCCGAGCAATTCCGTGTGTCTCTATTACAATTCGCCGGAGAACGGCTGGGGGGCCTTCGAGCATTTCTCCCCCGGGCAGCACGGGCTCGACCTGTCGCGTTTCAAGTTCACCAATCACGGGAACACCGGCAACGGCTACGGCGACGTCATCGCCATGAACGCCGCGTCCATCGTCAACAACACCGACCACTTCGTGAACGTCTACGTTCCGGCCGGCTACTACGTGCATTACGAGGCGCATTACGCCGGAAACCTCAACACCGCGTACAACTGGGACGTCGCCATGGACACCTGACGGTCCCCGGCAGGCACCACCCTCACGCCGCCCGCGCGGGCGGCGTGAGGCGGGGGCAAAACGGCGAGATCCACGGGACATCCCGGAGCAACCCGCAGGGGGCATCCTCGTAGGTATGAGGACGACACAGCGGCCCACGCTCGTGGCGGTGGCGCACGGCAGCCGGGACCCCCGGGCGCTGCCCGCCGTACGGGCGCTGGTGGAACGGGTCCGGGCCACCCGGCCCGGACTGGACGTACGGCTCGGGCACGTCGAACTGGACGAGCCGCTGCTCGGCGACACGCTCGCCGCGCTGCGCGGGCCCGCCGTGCTCGTCCCCCTCCTGCTGAGCCGCGGCTTCCACGTCAAGCACGACCTGCCCGCGGCGCTCGCGGCCGCCCCCTGGGTGACGGGAACGGTCGCGGCGCCGCTCGGGCCGCACCCGCTGCTCGCGCAGACGCTGCACGACCGGCTGCGGGCCGCGGGCTGGTCGCGCGCCGGGCAGGCGGTCGTACTCGCCGCGGCCGGATCGCGGGACCCGCAGTCCGCGGCGGACACCGCCCGCGCCGCCGCCCTGCTCGAAGCCCGCCTCGGCGTCCCCGTCACCCCCGCGTACGCCTCCGCGGCGGCGCCCACCGTGCCGGACGCGGTCGACGCGCTCGCACACCGGGGCATCGCCCGCGACAAGATCGCCGTCGCCTGCTACTTCACCGCCCCCGGCCGCTTCGCCACCCAGACCGCCGCCGCCGCGCCCTGGATCGCCGCCGAGCCGCTCGGCGCGCACCCGGCGACGGCCCGCCTGGTCCTGCACCGCTACGACCAGGCCGCCGCGGAACTGCCGCGCACCGGCTCGCACCGGCTCGTCCGCACCGCCTGAACTCCCCGCTCACCGCGCCGGGCGGTTACCGTCGGCCCTATGGAGAGCCATGACGCCCGCAGCGACGGCTACCGGGCCGCCGACACCGAACGGTACGTGCCCGAGCCCGACAAACGCCCCGGCCGGACCGCCTTCCAGCGCGACCGGGCCCGCGTCCTGCACTCCGCCGCGCTGCGCCGCCTCGCCGGAAAGACCCAGGTCGTCGACCCCGGTGTCAGCTCCGGCACCGTCCCCGACACCAGCCCGCGCACCCGGCTGACACACTCGCTCGAATGCGCGCAGGTCGGCCGCGAACTCGGCGCGGCCCTCGGCTGCGACCCCGACCTCGTCGAGACCGCGTGCCTCGCCCACGACCTCGGCCACCCGCCCTTCGGGCACAACGGCGAAATGGTCCTCGCCGAGTTCGCCGCCGACTGCGGCGGCTTCGAGGGCAACGCGCAGAGCCTGCGGCTGCTCACCCGCCTGGAGCCCAAGCGCTTCGCGTCCCCCGACGTCAGCGTCGGCCTCAACCTCACGCGCGCCGCGCTCGACGCCGCCACGAAGTACCCCTGGCCGCGCGGGGCCCGCCCAGGCGACCCCGGCAGCCCGAAATTCGGCGTCTACGAGGACGACCTCCCCGTCTTCCGCTGGGCCCGCGAAGGCGCCCCCGAAGGCCGCCAGTGCTTCGAGGCCCAGGTCATGGACTGGTCCGACGACGTCGCCTACTCCGCCCACGACCTGGAGGACGGCCTCCAGGCCGGCCACATCGACCCCCGCGCGCTGCACTCCGCCCCCGAACGCGCCGACGTCTTCGACTGCGCCGCCACCCGCTACGCCCCGCCCGGCACCGCCCCCGACGAGCTGGCCGACGCCCTCGACCGCCTCCTCGCCCAGCCCTGGTGGCCCGACCACTACGACGCCACCGCCCTCGCCCAGGCCCGCCTCAAGGACGCCGCCTCCCAGCTCATCGGCCGCTTCTGCCTCGCCGCGGAAGGCGCCACCCGCGAGCGCTACGGCACCGCGCGCCTCACCCGGTACGCCGCGGAGCTCGTCGTCCCGCGTGAGCAGCGGCTGGAGTGCGCGGTGCTCAAGGCTGTCGCCGACCGGTACGTCATGCAGCGCGCCGCCCAGGCGCGGCGGCGCGCCGAGCAGCGCGTCGTCATCGCCGAGCTGGCCGCGGCGCTGCTCGCCCGAGCGCCGGAGGGGCTCGATCCGCAGTTCGCCGCGTTGTTCGCGGCCGCCGGGGACGATCGCGGCCGGTGCCGCGTGATCGTCGACCAGATCGCGTCCCTCACGGACGCGGCGGCGACGGCTCTCCACGCACGCTTGGGCTGAGCGCTTCGCTCTGCGTGGTGCGGTTTCGCTGTGCGACCTTGCGGTGGGGTGGGGGTTGCTCGCGCAGTTCTCCCCCAGAGCTTCGCCTGGGAGGTGCCCCCACGCGCCCCTGGTTGTTGCCCGGCGGGGCATCGCGCTTTCCCTCCGGGGGGTGGGGTCGGGCGCCGCCACGGGGCACCTCCTCGGAATGCGCCTTCACCCTCATACCTGGTTGGTGAGCCCCTCCCAGCGCATTCCTGCGGGGGCACCCCGCACCGTCCCCCTCCAGGCAGGTTCAGCGGCTGCCCGCCGGCGGGGGTGAGCGTCTTTGGGGCGCGGCTGCGGGCGGAGAGTTCTCGTTTTCAGGGGCGCGGGGAACTGCGCGACAAGCCACGACGGCGGGACGATCGCGAACACCACCGCAACAGGCACCCCGGGGCGAACCTCATTGCATACATTGCATGCAATACTGGGGGCGTGCAGCAGACGGAAGAGGCCCGCGCGCGCCTGCGGGCGATGATCGTGGGTGGGGAGTACGCCGCGGGGCAGCGGCTCACGGAGACGCAGGTGGCCGCCGCGCTGGAGATGAGTCGGACGCCGGTGCGTGAGGCCCTGCGGGGGCTCACCGCGGACGGGCTGGTCAGGAGCGCCGGGGGCCGCGGCGTCGTGGTGGCGGCCCTGGACGCCGCGGCGCTCCGCGACACGTACCGGGTGCGCGCCGCGCTGGAGGCGCTGACCGCGGAGCTCGCCGCGGAGCGCCAGGCCGCGGGCCTGATCGCCCCGGCGGAGCTGGTCGCGCTCGCCGCGGAGGCGGACCGTACCGAGGAGGCGACCCTCGCGGGGCGTCTCGCGGAGGCGGTGGTGCTCAACCGCGCCTTCCACACCCGTGTCGCGGCCCTCGCCGCGAACGCCCCCGCGCAGGCGGCTCTCGACCGGCTGTGGGACCAGATCGTGGTCTCGACGCGCGCGTCCCTCGATCCTCCGCACCGTCCCGCGCAGGTGAACGCCCAGCACCGTGAGCTGGTGTCGGCGATCACCGCGGGGCGGGCCGCGGACGCCGCCGCGGTCGCGCGGCAGCACGTACTCGACACCTGCGGCTGAAAGGGCCCTCACCATGGCGTCAGCGAATGCGCACTCCTACCGCACCGATCTGGTGTGGACGGGCAACACCGGTACGGGTACGAGCAGTTACCGGACCTATGAGCGCGGTCACGAGGTGTCGGCGCCGGACGCGCCGGACGTCCCGGTGCTGCTCGGGTCGGCGGATCCGTTCTTCCGCGGGGACAAGTCCCGGTGGAATCCGGAACTGCTGCTGCTGGCGGCGCTGTCGCAGTGCCACATGCTGTCGTATCTGAGTCTGTGCGCGGTCAAGGGCGTGACGGTGACCGCGTACACGGACCGCGCCGAGGCCACGATGCGGCAGACCCCGGACGGCGGCGGCCACTTCACGGAGGCGGTGCTGCACCCGGTGGTGGAGGTCGCGGACGCGGAGTCCGCCGCGCTCGCGGCCGAGCTGCACGAGCGGGCGCACCGGGTGTGTTTCATCGCGAACTCGGTCAACTTCCCCGTGCGGCACGAGGCTTCGCTGACGGTCGCGGGGTGACGGGGGCGGCGCGGCCGCCTTCCCGGCTGCCGCGCCGCCTCGTGCCGCGGACGGGCTCAGAACAGCGAGTCGCCCTCGTCCAGGACCTGGAGGTCGATGCGGCTGGCGATCGTCCCGCCGCCGCGGCCCTCGTACACGCCGACCCAGCCGTCGTCGGGCCCGGCCACGGCAAGGAGGTCCAGGCGTCCGTCGCCGTTGTAGTCCCCGGCCGGGAGCAGGGTCGGGAAGCGCTTCCAGCCGCCGGTGCCGATCATCTTGCGGACACCGAGCTTGCTCTTGCCGTTGCCGGGGTAGAGCCACAGCTTGCCCGCGCCGTCGCTGGCGACGACGTCCGGGTGACCGTCGCCGTTCATGTCGCCGGGCTCGCTCACGGCGAGCATCTGGCTCCAGCCGGTGCCGATCAGCACGCGTGAGGTGAAGGTGCCGTTGCCCTTGCCGAGGTAGAGCCAGAGCTTGCCGGAGGAGTCGCGGCCGAGCAGGTCGTTGGCGTGGTCGCCGCTCATGTCGCCGACGGCGAGCATCGCGGTCATCGAGTTCCAGCCCGACCCGACGAGCTTGCGGGCGCCGAACCCGCCACGGCCGTTGCCGGGGTAGAGCCACAGCTTCCCCACGGAGTCCTGGGCCAGCAGGTCCTCCAGGCCGTCGCCGTTGAAGTCGCCGTGCCGGGTCACGCGCTTCATCTGGTTCCAGCCGGATCCGACCAGCCGGCTGGAGCCGCTGCCGTCCATGAACCACAGCTTGCCGGACCAGGTGCGGCCCAGCATGTCGGGGTTGCCGTCGTGGTTGAGGTCGAAGAACGGCTGTGCGGGTTCGCCGACCCTCCAGTTGCCGTCCTGATAGTCCAGGGCCTCGCTGCCACCCTGCGACTCCCGTGCCGTGTGGGCGATCCGGAAGGAGCTGAGGTTGTTCACCATGTGGCTGTTGGCGTCGGCGAACGGCGCCAGGTCGAGTTCCTGGTCGCCGCTGTTCGACCAGGTGATCTGCACGTCGTGCACCGGGTCCAGGTACTGGTAGGACGGCAGGCTGTACATGGCCACGTTGTGCAGCCCGGTGTGGTTGTAGACCGAGTTGGCCTTGTTGTCCCACGAACCGAGGCTGGCGTGCGAGCTGGTGTAGGCGACCATGGCCCCGGTGCCGTCGTTGCCGTCGAAGAGGCAGAAGCTCCCCTTCGGGCAACGGTCGTAGCCGGTGGCCGCGTGCGCCGGAGTGGCCATGCCGGCGCACAGTCCGAGTGCCGCCGCCATGGTGACGAAGGCAGCACGGATTGGTCTTCGTGTCATGTGGTACCCCCCACGGAGAACGCCGCGGCATCGTCCGCGGCTGCGCGCAGTGTAGCGACGCGCTCTTCTCCGGCCGCCGCCGGACCCTGCTCAGCCGCAGCTCAGCAGCCTGTCGACCGCTGGGGGCGGTGCGGTGTGCCCCGCGGGGCGCCCCGGCGTCGTGCGCCAGGGGGGCGCCCCGCGGGCGGAACGGCCCCGGGGTCAGGGGGTGTTGTTGGCCAGGGCGAGCAGGCGGTCGGCGCCGGCGCTGAAGCGGTCGCGGTCGACGGCGCCGGAGATGCCGGAGACCGAGCCGGAGTCGCTGTACTGCCAGAACGTCCAGAACGGGAAGCCGCTCGGGATCGTCGGGCTCGCGGCGGTCGTCCAGTGCGCGACCCACAGCGGGCTCTTGGCGGACATGCCGCCCCAGCCGCCGGTGCAGCTGTTCCACCAGCTCGGGCTGGTGTAGATCACGACGTCGCGCTTGGTCTTGGACTTGTAGGTGTTGTAGAAGTCCAGGATCCAGGACTGCATCGACGCGGCGGACTTCCCGTAGCAGCCGCCTTCGAGGTCGAGCATGCCCGGCAGGGTGAGGTTGTCGGCGGACCAGGCGCCGCCGTGGGTGGCGAAGTAGGTGGCCTGCGCGGCACCGCTGGAGAGGTCGGGGCGGGCGAAGTGGTAGGCCCCGCGGATCACCTTGGCGTTGTAGGCGTTGAGGTAGTTCGCGTTGAAGTTCGGGTCCTTGTAGTCGGTGCTCTCGGTCGCCTTGATGTAGGCGAACTGGATGCCCGCGGACTTCACCGACGACCAGTTGATGGAGCCCTGGTAGTGCGAGACGTCGATACCGGCGGGGTAGCTGGCGTCGGGCGACATCACCAGGTCGTCACCGGCGGGCGCGGCGAGCTGCCCCTTGGTGTCCTGGGCGTAGCCGGCGCCCATGTAGCCCTGGCCGAGCGGGATGTTGTTGCCCTTCGAGACCTTGGCCTGGGCGGTGGCGGGCGCGGCACCGGCGGTGCCGGCCGAGAGGGTGGTGGCGAGCGCCACGCTCGCCCCCACCGCTGCGATCGCCATCAGATTCCGGGTACGGGGAAGCATCGCTTTCCTCCTGAGCGCGTCTGTGTGGCACGGAACACGGGCGTGCTGTTCGCTGCGGATCGTCGACCGCGGACGTGGCGTTGTTGTGAACGCGTCATGAGTGAGGCATGAAGTGTCCTGTGACGTAAAGGGGTTGCGGACAACCAGCAGAGGTCTGGACCACGCTCCGTGCGGCGGGCGTGCGAGGGTGTCGCAACGCGCGTAGAACTTTCACCGCCGTGAAAGTCCCGCGGGGCCCGCCGGGTCACCCGGCGGGGGCCTCCAGGGCCCGCGTCACACCCGGCTCCTTCGGGCCGAGGAAGCGCGGGGAGGGGTGCAGGGTCGCGTCCACCGCCGCCTTGCCCGCGGCGAACAGCTCGCGGGCGCCGCCCGCGTACCACGTCCTGTCGTGCGGCTCCTCGACACCGACGCCGTACACGGTCAGTCCCGCCGCCTCGCACAGCGCGAGGGCCCGCCGGATGTGGAAGTCCTGGCTCACCAGGATCGCCCGCTCGACCCCGAAGACGCGTCTCGCGCGGCTGCACGAGTCCCAGGTGTCGAAACCCGCGTCGTCCACGACCACCCGGGACGCGGGCACGCCGTGCCCCACCAGGTACGTCCGCATGGCGCCCGGCTCGTCGTACGTCGTACGGCTGTTGTCGCCCGTGACCAGCAGCACCCGCACCTTGCCCGCCCGGTAGAGCGCGAGGGCGGTGTCCAGCCGGTGCGCGAGGTACGGCGAGGGGTGGCCCGCCGGGGTCAGGCCCGCGCCGAACACGACGCCCACGGGGGCGGACGGCACGTCCGCGAGATCCCGCACCCGCCCGCTGCCCGCGAGCTGCACCCACACGGCGGGAAGCAGCGCGACCGTGCACACGCCCGCGGCGGCCTGCACGAACCGCCGCTGCCCCTTCCGTGTCCGCAGCCCCCGCGCCCACGCCCTGAGCCCCATCCGGTACCCCCTCACCCCTCCTGACGTCGCTTTCGCCCTCCGGGTTGCGCCCCCGTGCGCGAAAGTCGGCGGCACCCGGCCCGGAGCGCCCCGGCGCTCATTCCGCCGTACGCGAGCGCAGGCGGCGGAGCATGCGGGCGTCCTGGAAGCCGACGGAGCGGGCGGCGGATTCGACGGTGGCGCCGCGCGCGATGAGGTGCTCGGCGCGTTCGATGCGCAGCTCCTGCTGGTAGCGCAGCGGGGTGAGCCCGGTCGCGGCGGTGAAGCGGCGGGTGAGGGTGCGTTCGCTGAGGCCTGCGGCGGCGGCGAGGTCGGCGAGCGCGAGCCGGGCGGTGAAGCGCGCGTCCAGGACGTCCTGGACGCGGTGCACCGCGTCGCTGACGTGCCCGCGGTGCCGCAGCATCGCGCTCGCCTGCTGGTCGTCGCCGTTGCGCCGGGCGTAGACGACCATCTGCCGGGCGACGCGCGCGGCGGCGCCCGGTCCGTGCCGCACGGCGACGAGGTGCAGCGCGAGGTCGATGCCGCTGGCGATCCCGGCGGAGGTGACGACGCGCCCGTCCACGACGTACAGCACGTCGCGGACGACGTGGGCGCGCGGGTGGCGGCGGGCGAGTTCGTCCTGGAGGTCGTGGTGGGTGGTGCAGCGGCGGCCGTCGAGGAGTCCGGCGCGGCCGAGCGCGTCGGCTCCGGCACAGATGCTGGCGACGGTGCCGCCCGCGGTGTGGTGGGCGTGCAGCCAGCGCAGGGTGGCGGGGGTGAGGTCGCCGTTGTCGCGCAGGCCGTGCGAGCGCCAGCCGGGGACGACGACGAGGTCGTCCGGGGTGAGCGCGGGCAGCAGGGGGTCGGCGCGCAGCACGACCCCCTGCGCGGTGGGGACGTCTTCCTGTTCGGCCGCGTAGTGCAGGGTGTGGCCGAGGCCGTGGTCGGCGGCCGTGGAGAAGACCTGCGCGGGCCCGGCGAGGTCGAGCAGGTGCAGCTGCGGTACGAGCAGGAAGACCACCCGGGTCACGATCCGGTCAGCTCCTTGAGGGTCGTCACGGTGGCGAACCGTCCGGCGAGCGCGTACTCGGTGCGGGCGATGACGTCCGCGGGCAGCAGCGTACGCGGATCGGCGAGCACCTCGGCGAGCGGCCGCCCCGCGGGCGCGTCGCGGTGCTCGATCGGCTCGGTGGCGGTGGCGTCGGTGACGAAGGTGACGTCGTAGCCGAGGTCGGAGGCGAGCCGGGTGGTGGTCTCGACGCACTGCTCGGTGCGGATGCCGCAGGTGACGAGGGCGCGGATGCCGCGTTCGGTGAGGATCTGCTGGAGGTTGGTGGTGGTGAAGGCGTTGTGCGCGGTCTTGGTGAGCAGCGGTTCGCCGTCCCGGGGATCGAGGCCGTCGATGAGCCGGACGTGGCCGCCCGCGGGGTCGAAGACGGTGCCGGTGCCGGGCTCGGCGTGCAGCACCCACACGACGAGGTGGCCGCGCCCGCGGGCGTGGTCGACGAGCGCGGCGACCTTGGCGGCCACGTCGGGGTCGGAGGCGGCCTGCCAGCTCTCGCGCTGCCGGAAGGACTCCTGGACGTCGATGACGAGGAGGGCGGTGGGCACGGTGTCGGTGTGTGTCATGGCTCGATCCTCTGCCGCCGGGGAGCGCCGCCGCCAGACACGATCATGACCGGGGGCGGAACGATCCGGTCAGCGCCGTACGGGCCTTGCCCGCACCCTGCCAGCACCCCGCCCGCACCCGCCCTCACCCGCTCACAGCCGCCGCGGAGAGCGGATGAGCGCACCGTTCCCTTCGGGTAATGGCGGGGATCCGGGTGGGTAACAGCCGCGGCCCACCGTGGTGGCACGGGCGACGACGGAAGGTTCTGACCATGGCTGCCACTCCCGCTACCGCGGACACACCGGACACCACGATCGTGCTCGTCGGCCACGGCATGGTCGGCCAGCGTTTCCTGGAGGCGCTCGCGGACCGGGGCGTGACGCGGTGGGCGCGGGTCGTCGTGCTGTGCGAGGAGTCCCGCCCGGCGTACGACCGCGTCCACCTGACGTCGTACTTCTCCGAGGGCGCGCGCCCGGAGGACCTGTCGATGGTCGAGGACGGCTTCATGGCGCGGCACGGCATCGAGCTGCACGTGGGCGATCCGGCGGTGGCCGTGGACCGCGACTCCCGTACGGTGACGGCCCGTTCGGGCCTGGTGGTGCGCTACGACACGCTGGTGCTGGCGACCGGCTCGTACCCGTTCGTGCCGCCCGTCCCCGGCAAGGACGCGGCGGGCTGCTTCGTGTACCGCACGATCGACGACCTGCTGGCGATCGAGGCGTACGCGCAGGGCGTGACGAGCGGCGCCGTCGTCGGCGGCGGGCTGCTGGGCCTGGAGGCGGCGGGCGCGCTCAAGGGGCTCGGACTGGACACGCACGTCGTGGAGTTCGCGCCGCGGCTGATGCCGGTGCAGGTGGACGAGGGCGGCGGGGACGCGCTGCGGCGCCGCGTCGAGGGCCTGGGGGTGAGCGTGCACACAGGTGTCGGCACGCAGCGTGTCACCGTCGGCGGGGCGGGCCGGGTGGCGGGCATGGAGCTGTCGGACGGCTCCGAACTCCCCGTCGGCATGGTGGTGTTCTCGGCGGGCGTGCGGCCGCGTGACGACCTGGCGCGGGAGTGCGGGCTGCCGGTCGGCGAGCGCGGCGGGATCGTGGTGGACGAGCAGTGCCGTACGCCCGCGGACCCGGCGGTCTTCGCGATCGGCGAGTGCGCGCTCGCGGCGGACGGGCGGGTGTACGGGCTGGTCGCACCCGGCAACGAGATGGCGGAGACGGCCGCGCGGACCATCGCGGGCGCCGCCGGTGCCTTCACCGGCGCGGACCTGTCGACGAAGCTGAAGCTGCTGGGCGTGGACGTCGCGAGCTTCGGCGACGCGCACGGCGCCACGCCGGGCTGCCTCGACGTCCGCTACTCCGACGCCCGCTCGGGCGTCTACCGCAAGCTCGTGGTGGCCGAGGACGGCACGCTGCTGGGCGGCGTCCTGGTCGGCGACGTCGAGTCGTACGGGGTGCTGCGGCCGCTGACCGGCTCGGTGCCGCCGGTGGCGCCCGAGCACCTGGTGCTCCCGGCGGGCGCGGGCGCCCCGGTCGCGCTGGGACCGGCCGCGCTGCCGGACGAGGCGGTCGTGTGCAGCTGCAACAACGTCACCAAGGGCGCGATCCGCTCGGCCGTCACCGACCACTCCTGCACGGGTGTGCCGGAGGTGAAGAAGTGCACCAAGGCCGGTACGAACTGCGGCAGTTGCCTGAAGGTGCTGGGCCAGCTGGTGGACGCCGAGCTGGAGGCGTCCGGTGTCGCGGTCGACAAGGGCCTGTGCCCGCACTTCGCGCAGACCCGCGCCGAGCTGTACGAGATCGTGCTGGCGCTGCGGATCTCCTCCTACCGCGAACTGCTCGACGGGCACGGGCGGGAGGGCGCGCGCGGCGGCGAGGGCTGCGAGACGTGCAAGCCGGCCGTCGCCTCGATCCTGGCGTCGCTGGCGCCCACGGTCGGGGCGAGCGTGCACGTCCTGGAGGGCGAGCAGGCGGCGTTGCAGGACACCAACGACCACTTCCTCGCCAACATGCAGAAGAACGGCTCCTATTCGATCGTGCCGCGCATCCCGGGCGGTGAGATCACCCCCGACAAGCTCATCGTGATCGGCGAGGTGGCCCGTGACTTCGGCCTCTACACGAAGATCACCGGCGGCCAGCGGATCGACCTCTTCGGCGCACGGGTCGAGCAGCTCCCGCTGATCTGGGCCCGGCTGGTGGACGCGGGCTTCGAGTCGGGCCACGCGTACGGCAAGGCGCTGCGGACGGTGAAGTCCTGCGTCGGGCAGACGTGGTGCCGCTACGGCGTGCAGGACAGCGTGCGGATGGCGATCGACCTGGAGCTGCGCTACCGGGGCCTGCGCTCGCCGCACAAGCTCAAGTCTGCGGTGTCGGGCTGCGCGCGCGAGTGCGCGGAGGCGCAGAGCAAGGACTTCGGGGTCATCGCGACCGCGAACGGCTGGAATCTGTACGTCGGCGGCAACGGCGGCGCCACCCCGCGGCACGCCGACCTGCTGGCGCAGGACCTGTCGGACGCCGAACTCGTCCGGCTCGTCGACCGCTTCCTGATGTTCTACATCCGCACCGCCGACCGGCTGGAGCGCACCAGCGTGTGGCTGGAACGCATCCCCGGCGGCCTGGACCACGTACGCGACGTCGTCGTGCACGACTCGCTGGGCATCTGCGACGAACTGGAGGCTCTGATGGCCGCGCACGTCGCCGGTTACCGCGACGAGTGGGCCGACACCATCAACGACCCGGAGCGGCTGAGCCGCTTCGTGTCCTTCGTCAACGCCCCGGACACCCCCGACCCCACGGTCCGCTTCGTCCCCGAGCGCGGCCAGATCAAGCCCGAGCCTGTGCTCCTGAGCCTCACGGAAACGGTGACCGCATGACCGCCACGACCGACCTCACGTCCGCGCTGCCCGCCGCCGCAGCCTGCGGCACCGTCGAACTGCGCACCGCCCAGGGCTGGTTCGCCGTCTGCCCGGCGCAGGCCCTGCAACCCGGCCGCGGAGTGGCCGCGCTGCTGCCGGACGGGCGGCAGGCCGCGCTCTTCCGCGACCGCGCCGGGCGCCTCTACGCGATCGGCAACGTCGATCCCTTCACCGGCGCGTCGGTGCTCAGCCACGGGCTGCTCGGCTCGGCGGACGGCCGCCCGTACGTCGCCTCGCCGCTGCTCAAGCAGCGCTTCGACCTCGCGGACGGGCGGTGCCTGGACGACGACACGGTGGCCGTGGCCAGTTACCCGGTGCGGGTGAGCTGACCACGGCCCCGTACGGCGGGCCGGCGGCGCGTCAACGGGACGTGCAGGCCAGGCCGTTGAAGACGAAGCCGGTCGGCGTCGGGTTCGCGCCGGACCAGGTGGCGGTGAACCCGAAGGTCACGGTGCCGCCGCCGCGCGGGATCACCGCGTCGCCGTCGAGGTTGCGGGCCGCGTAGGTGGTGCCGGACTTGGTGACGGTGGCGTTCCAGGCGTGCGTGACGCTCTGGCTGCCGGACGGCTGGTCCCACGTGACGAGCCAGCCGTTGGCCTGGCCGGTGGTGGTCAGGGTGACGGTGGCGGCGAATCCGGTACGCCACTGCTGGGCCCGGTAGTGGACCGCGCAGGTGGACCCCGGCGGCGGGGGTGTCGGCGTCACGGGCCCGGTGGGGGTGGTCGGCGGGATGGTGCCGGGCGGGGTGGTCGGAGCGGTCGGGGTGGTCGGCGGCGTCACGGGGGCCGACGTCGACGCCGACGTCGGCGCGGAGGCGGGCGGGGCGTCGGCGTAAGCGGCCGGCATCGCGACGGCCGCACACGCGGCGGCCGCCGCGAGCAGCGCCACGGCGGATCCGCCCGCGGCGGACCGCAGCACTCGCTTCGAAGGCATGGGGAATCGGTACCTCTCTCCAAGTGGGGGATTGGATCAGGCAGTCCGTGTGCGTGCTGGGGTACAGGGATACGGGGTGCGGAACGGGATGTTCCGAAATTTTCGGGCCGATCCCGATCCGCGCGGCGAGATTACGGTCGGCGCCGGAGGGCGTCAACAGGTCGCGGGCCGCCCGGCGCGCGGCGGCCGTACGCGCGTACGGCGGGTGAAGTCCCCGGCGGCCGCTGTCAGTTGGCCGCTCCGTCGGCCTGCCCGGGGACGGCGCCGGCCGGGGCCGCGGTGCTGCTGCGCTCGACCAGCCGGGTCGCCAGGTCCACCCGCAGGGTGCTGGGCTCGCGGCCGCGGCTGAGGTCGAGGACGAGCCGGGCGGCGGCCTCGGCCATCTCCGTGAGCGGCTGCCGCACGGTGGTCAGCGGCGGGCTGATCCAGGTGGCCAGCGGCAGGTCGTCGAAGCCGACCACGCTCAGGTCGCGCGGGATCGACAGGCCCAGTTCGCGCGCGGCCTCGTACAGGCCGACCGCCTGGAGGTCGTTGCCGGTGAAGACGGCGGTGGGGCGGTCGGGGCGGCGCAGCAGCTCCAGGCCCGCCTCGTAACCGGCCTCCTGGTGGAAGTTGCCCGGGACGACCAGGCCGGGGTCGAAGCGGACGCCCGCGGTCTCCAGCGCGGCCCGGTAACCGTCGATGCGGGCGCGGCTGCACATCATGCCCGCGGGCCCGCCGAGCACGCCGATCCGGGTGTGGCCGAGGTCGAGCAGGTGGCGGGTCGCGGCGAGGCCGCCCTGCCAGTTGGTCGCGCCGATCGCGGGCACGTCCTCGCCGGGGTCACCGGCCGGGTCCAGGACCACGAACGGTATGTCGCGGCTGATGAGCTGCGAGCGCTGGGCCGGGTCGAGCCCGGAGAGCACCAGGATGACGCCGGTGGGGCGGCGCGCGAGCACGCCGTCCACCCACGTCTGGCCGGGGCTGAGGCGGCCCGCCGACTCCGAGAGCACCACGCTCAGGCTCTCCTGGCCCGCGACGCGTTCCACGCCCCGGATGACCTCCATCGCCCAGGAGCTGTCCAGCTCGTGGAAGACCAGGTCGAGCAGCGGGGCGGGCTGCATGCTGCCGCGGCGGCGCTGGTAGCCGTGCTGCCGCAGCAGGTCCTCGACCCGGCTGCGGGTCGCGGGGGCGACGTCACCTCGGCCGTTGAGGACCTTCGAAACAGTCGGAGCCGAGACCCCGGCGGCGCGGGCGATCTCGGCGAGCGTCGCCGTGCCCTCGCCGGTGGCTCCCGACTGGTCATCGCGCGAGGGCTGGGGAATCGTGGCACTCATGGGAGGGATCGTAGCCCGGCGGGATGGGGCCCGTCCGCACCGTGTCACACCTGATTCCCACCGGGGGCACCAAAAGATTCGAATGGGCAGCCGAAAGCTTCGGAAATCCTGGGCGGGGCAGCCGGAAAGAGGTCCGTACCAGCGTGCCGTTCAGCCCTCGTCCCCGGACCCCTGCCCGGTGAGGACGGGGATGAGGTGCTCCTCCTCGTAGGCGAAGTGCTCCTCCATACGCACCGCGAGGGCGTCCAGCCGCGCCGCCAGGTCCGCGCCCTCGCCCGCCGCGCTCCGCAGTCCGGCCAGCTCCTGGGCCACCTCCCGGTGCTCGGCGCGCAGCCGGGCCAGGACGGGGGCGAGGTGCGGGTAGCCCTCGTCGAAGGCGGGGAGGACGGCGTCCTCGGCGGCGTGGTGCATGCCGAGTGCCTCGCAGAAGGCCAGGCAGTGCGCGGCCAGGTCCGCCCCGGCGTCCGCGTCCCGCCCGTCGCGCAGCCGCGCCAGCTGCTCCCGCATCTGAGCGTGGACGGTCAGCAGCTGGGTGGCGATGGCCCGGTCGCGCGCCGGGTCGGGCGTGGTGAGGTCCAGGGGGTGCAGCGCCACCACGGGGATGACCCGCGCGGTCCCCCGCTGGTAGTCGCCGTACGCCGGGACGCGGGCCGCCTGCCGCGCGTAGGCGGCGTCCCGTTCGGCCCCCTGAAGCACCTCGGCCCGTACCGCGAGAGTGCGCACTCCCCCGTGCCCGTCCGCCGTCTCGACCTCGGCGCGCGGATGGACGAGCAGGTTGCGGTACCAGTCCGGGTGCCGGTCGCCGCCGGCGTTGGAGCCGAAGACCAGCAGCCGCCCGTCCTCCCGGGCGACGCCGAGCGGCGAGGTGCGCCGCTCGCCGCTGCGCGCGCCTGTCGTGGTCAGCAGGACGAGGTCCGCACCCTCGAACATGCCGCCGACGCGCCCTCCGCCGGCGCGGAACTCGGCGATGATCGACGCGTTCCAATCGGCCATGGCAGACCCCTCCGATAAGCTCGACCGTCCAGTACAACTTTGCTTTGCAAGCAAAGAAGCTTTGAGCGCAAAGCTAAAAGGCAGGAGAGACGTATGTCAACCGCGGACGGCGCCCAGCCCCCCGATACGACCCCCGACGGCGCCGGGCGGACCCCCGGTGACGTCGGCATCAGCGTCGAGGACGGCATCCGCAGCCTGCTGCTGCTCATGCCGCGGATGGTGGGCCGGGCCAAGCGGATCAAGGTCCCGGCGGAGCTGAGCGGCTTCTCCCTCGCCCCCCGCCACCTCTCCCTCTTCTCCTACCTGCTCTTCGACGGCCCCCTGACCGTCAACGAACTGGCCTCCCGGCTCGAAGTCGCCCCCGCCACGGTGAGCCTGATGGTCAGCGACCTCGGCCGCCAGGGCATCCTCGACCGCACCCCCGACCCCGCCGACCGCCGCCGCACCATCGTCACGATCGCCCCCGCCCACCGCCCCGCGATCGACACCTGGCTCGCCCGCGGCGCCACCGCCTGGCGCACCGCCCTCACCCCCCTGACCCCGCCGGAACGCACCCTCTTCATCCGCACCCTCACCGCCTACGAGGACGCCCTGTCGGACGAGCCGTCGTAGGCTGCGCCGGTGATCACGACCATTGCCTTCGACGTCGGCGAGACACTGATCAGCGACACTTCCGTCTGGACCGGCTGGGCCCGATGGCTCGGCGTCCCGCCGCACACCGTGTCCGCCCTCGTCGGCGCGGTCGTCGCCGAGGGCCGAGACAATGCGGACGCGCTCCGGCTGATCCGCCCCGGCCTGGACGTTGCCGCTGAGCAGGCGGCCCGCGAAGCCGCCGGTGACGGTGAGCGGCTGGCCGAGTCCGACCTCTACCCGGATGTCCGCCCCGCCCTCGCCGCTCTCCGCGCGGTGGGCTTCCGGGTGGTGATCGCCGGCAACCAGACCGCCCGCGCCGCCGACCTGCTCCGTGCCCTCGACCTCCCCGCGGACATCGTCACGACCTCCGGCGAGTGGGGCGTCGCCAAGCCCGAGCCTGCCTTCTTCGCCCGCCTCGCCGCCGTGGCCGACACCGCTCCCGCCGAGATCGTCTATGTCGGCGACCACCCGGCCAACGACGTCTTTCCTGCCTCCGCCGCAGGCCTGCGCACAGCCCACCTCCGCCGCGGCCCTTGGGGCTACTTCTGGGCGGACGCTCCCGAGGTGGCAGCCGCCGCGGACTGGCGTGTCGACAGCCTCACGGAGCTGGTGTCCGTCATTCCGCACTGACCACCGAGCGCGACGCGGGGCTGCGGATCGCCGCCCGCCGCCGGGCCCGCGGGCTCACCCAGACCCAACTCGCCTCGGCCGCAAAGGTGTCGTACGCCATGGTGCGCGCCGTCGAACGTGGTGCGCGGACGCCGAGCGACGACGTGCTCGACGCTCTCGCCGCGGCCCTCGGGGTCGATCCGGCGCGACTGTCGGTGGATGCCGCGCGCACCGAAAGCCGCGTCCACCAGGCAATGCCCGTGCTGTCAGCGGCAATCGCCGACTACGACGTGCCTGCGGAAGGGCCGGTACGGTCGCTGCCTCGGCTGCGTGCGGCCGTCACGGAGGCGGTGCAGTGGCGTCTCGCCTCCCAGTACGTGCGCCTCGCTACCGAAATGCCCGCTCTCCTGCGGGAGTTGTCCCGAGCCCTGAAAACCGCGGACGGCCGGGAAAGGCCTGAGACCGCACGCCTGCTCGTCGCTGCGTACCGCGCGGCTGACGCGGTGGCGTACAAGAGCGGCCACCACGACCTGTCCGCGCGGCTGGTGGAACTCATGCGCTGGGCAGCACCGCAGACCGATTCCGAAATGACGTCGGCGGTCGTGGCCTACGTGCGGACCGAGACGTTCTTCGCCGCCCGCGCCCACCGGCAGGGCCTGGAAGCTCTGGAAACCGCCCTCGGCAGCTGTCCAGACACGGCCGATCGCACGGCAGCCGCGGTGCGTGCGGCCTTGCACATGCGTGCTGCCGTCGCCGCGAGCCGGGCCTCGGAGGCCGAGGTTGCCGCATCCCATCTGGCGTGGGCGCGCCGACTGGTGGAGCGAGTGCCGGAGGGTATCTACGAAGGAACCGCGGTAGGGCCGGACTCGCTGCGCATCCACGAGGTCAGCGTCGGCCTGAGCAACGGCGGTAGCGGGATCACCCGCGTACTGGCCATCGCGCAGCAGTGGATGCCGCCCGCGAGTATGCCCGGCGAACGTCGGTCAGGCTTCTACATCGAGGTGGCCCGCGCCCAGTTGTGGGCAGGGCAACGAACCGCCGCGTTCGACAGCCTGCGGTCCGCGCGCAGGATCGCACCTCAGCACACCCGGGAACACCCGTGGGCCCGAGAGGACACCCGTACGCTGCGGCGCTTGCAGCGTGCGCCGGATCCTGAACTCACCCGGTTCGCCGAGTGGATCGGCGCCGTGTGAACGCCAACTACTGCTACGCGGTGTAGCAGTTCGCGCCACTGTGGCACGCCACCATCCATGGGACCGGCCCCAGACCGGTGACCAGTGCCCGGAGTCGCGTGAGTGGTCCGGGCCCGGTGGCTCAGGCCAGTGAGAGGCGACGCCATGCACGACGGAACGGACATCCGCCCCGCCCACTCCCCGTGCCGCCGCCCCTTACGGCTGCTGCCGTGGCAGGGCTCCGAAGGGCGGCCCGCTCATCTGATCGGAGACAGTGGATACCTCTCCCGGCTGGCCGACGAGACCGAGGCCGTGCAACTCGGCTGTGCACGCGCCGTGTGGGATCTCGCCCCGTCGGTGCTGGACGACCCGGCCGCCGACCCGCAGGCGCTGCGCGCCGGCTCCACGAATCCCTCGGCGATCTCCTGCGGATGGCCACGCCCGCGGAGACGTACGCGGTTGCGGTGCCTCCGGCGTCGCCCTACGTACGACGGTGGACCCACGAACCCCGATCCGTGCCCGAGGCCCGACGCGACCTGCACCACGTCCTGGCCGCCTGGGGACTGGAGGACGTGGCGGACAGCGCGGAGGTCGTCCTCTGCGAACTGCTCACCAATTCCGTCCGCCACGCGGACGTCCCGGACGACTGCGAGATCGAGACCCGCTACGAACTGCTCCCGGACCGCTCCCTGCGGATCGAGGTCCACGACGCCGACGAGGCGCGTCCTTTTCCGCGATCTCCCGCCCCGGACGCGGAGCGGGGCCGCGGGCTCGCCCTGGTGGACGCCTTGACGGGCGGGCGGTGGGGGGCGGGTGAGCGCACCGGCGTGGGAAAGTGCGTATGGGCGGTCTGCTCCGCCCCCTGAGCCCCCCGGCAAGGGAAAAGCCGGGGACGGCACGTCCGCACGATGTGCCGTCCCCGGCGGGGTGGGCCGGGTGGTGGGTCACCGGTCGGTGAGGGTTGGCCCCCAGGGCGTGGGGCCGCCGGCGGTGGGCCCACGGGCCGGCCCGGTCAGGGGGTCAGGGTGGTGGCGCGGGCGGCCTCCAGGCGGGCGACGGGGATGCGGAAGGGGGAGCAGGAGACGTAGTCCAGGCCGACCTGGTGGAAGAAGTGGACGGACTCCGGGTCGCCGCCGTGTTCGCCGCAGATGCCGAGTTTGAGTCCGGGGCGGGTGGCCCGGCCCGCTTCGGCGGCGCTGCGGACGAGGGAGCCGACGCCGTCGCGGTCGATCGTCTCGAACGGGGAGACGCCGAAGATGCCCTTCTCCAGGTAGGCGGTGAAGAAGGACGCCTCGACGTCGTCGCGGGAGAAGCCCCACACGGTCTGGGTGAGGTCGTTGGTGCCGAAGGAGAAGAACTCCGCGGCCTCGGCGATCTGTCCGGCGGTCAGGGCGGCGCGCGGCAGCTCGATCATCGTGCCGATGGCGAGTTTGAGCCGCGTGCCGGTGGCCGCCTCGACCTCGGCGATGACGTGGTCGGCCTCCTCGCGGACGATCTCCAGCTCCTGCACCGTGCCGACCAGCGGGATCATGACCTCGGCGCGCGGGTCGCCCTTGGCGGCCTTGCGGTGCGCGACGGCCTCCGCGATGGCCCGCACCTGCATCGCGAACAGGCCCGGGATGACGAGCCCGAGGCGTACCCCGCGCAGGCCCAGCATCGGGTTCTGCTCGTGCAGTTTGTGGACGGCCTGGAGCAGCCGCAGGTCGTTCTCGTTGGCGTCCTTGCGGGATTCGGCGAGGGCGACGCGTACCGACAACTCGGTGATGTCGGGCAGGAATTCGTGCAGCGGCGGATCCAGCAGCCGTACGGTGACGGGCAGTCCGTCCATCGCCTCGAACAGCTCGATGAAGTCGGCCTTCTGGAGCGGCAGCAGGGAGGCCAGTGCCTCGTCGCGTTCGGCGTCGGTGTCGGCGAGCACCAACCGCTCGACCATTTCCCGGCGTTCGCCGAGGAACATGTGCTCGGTGCGGCACAGCCCGATGCCCTGCGCCCCGAACCGCCGGGCCCGCGAGGCGTCCTCGGCGTTGTCGGCGTTGGCCCGCACCTGGAGCTTACGGATCCGGTCGGCGTACGCCATGATCCGGTGCACCGCCTGCACCAGCCCGTCGGCCTCGTCGGCCCCGGCGTGCATGCGGCCCTCGAAGTACTCGACGACCGGCGACGGCACGACGGGCACCTCGCCGAGGTAGACCTTGCCGGACGAGCCGTCGATCGAGATGAGGTCGCCCTCCTCTATCACCACACCGCCCGGCGCGGTCAGCCGCCGCCGCTTGGTGTCGACCTCCAGCTCCTCCGCGCCGCACACGCACGTCTTGCCCATGCCGCGCGCGACCACGGCCGCGTGCGAGGTCTTGCCGCCGCGGGAGGTGAGGATGCCCTCGGCGGCGATCATGCCGTTGAGGTCGTCCGGGTTGGTCTCCCGGCGGATGAGGATGACCTGCTCACCCGAGCGGGACCACTTCACGGCGGTGTAGGAGTCGAAGACGGCCTTGCCGACCGCCGCGCCCGGCGAGGCCGCGATGCCCCAGCCGATCCGCCGCACGTCCCCGCTGTCGGCGACCTCGCCGTCGAACTGCGGGAACATCAGCTGCGCCAACTGCCCGCCGGTGACCCGGCGCAGTGCCTCCGCCTCGTCGATGACGCCCTGGTCGACGAGCTGTGTCGCGATCCGGAAGGCGGCCGCGGCCGTCCGCTTGCCGACCCGGGTCTGGAGCATCCACAACTGCCCGCGCTCGATGGTGAACTCGATGTCGCACAGGTCCTTGTAGTGCTCCTCCAGCGTCTGCATGATCGCCATCAGCCGGTCGTACGACGTCTTGTCGATCGTCTCCAGCTGGGCGAGCGGCACGGTGTTGCGGATGCCGGCGACGACGTCCTCGCCCTGCGCGTTCTGCAGGTAGTCGCCGTACGTGCCCTGCGCGCCGCTGGCCGGGTCGCGGGTGAAGGCCACGCCGGTGCCGGAGTCAGGGCCGAGGTTGCCGAACACCATGGAGCAGACGGTCACGGCGGTGCCCAGGTCGCCGGGGATGCGCTCCTGGCGGCGGTAGAGCTTGGCCCGCTCGCCGTTCCAGGACGCGAACACCGCGCGGACGGCGAGGTCCATCTGCTCGCGCGGGTTCTGCGGGAAGTCCCGGCCGGTCTCCTGCTTCACGATGTGCTGGAAGTCGGCGACGAGCTGCCGCAGGTCGGCGGCGTCCAGGTCGAGGTCGCTGGCCGCGCCCTTCGCGCGCTTGGCCGCGTCGAGCGCCTCCTCGAACAGCTCGCCGTCCACGTCCATGACGGTCTTGCCGAACATCTGCACCAGGCGGCGGTAGGAGTCCCACGCGAAGCGCTCGTTGTCGGCCTGGGCGGCCAGGCCCGCGACGGACGCGTCCGACAGCCCGATGTTGAGGACGGTGTCCATCATCCCGGGCATCGAGAACTTGGCCCCGGAGCGGACCGACACCAGCAGCGGGTCGTCGGCCTGGCCGAGCTTCTTGCCCATCCGCTGCTCCAGCGCGTCGAGGTGCGCACTCACCTCGTCGCGCAGCGCGGACGGCTCCGCGCCGGACTCCAGATAGACCCGGCACGCCTCGGTGGTGATCGTGAACCCGGGAGGGACCGGGAGCCCGAGGTTGGTCATCTCGGCGAGGTTCGCACCTTTCCCGCCGAGCAGGTCCTTGAGGTCCTTGTTGCCCTCGGTGAAGTCGTAGACGAATTTCTGCTGCTTCTGCCGTGCCGACACTGGGCCTCGACTCCTCGCAACGGGTTGCCCTGACGGCGGGGAGCGTACCCATCTCGAAGGCTCCGCAGTGCGTCCATCCGTACGACACACGGGTGTAAACCCCCGTCTGCGTTCACATCGAAAGTCCTCGCCGCTTCGGCGGGGCTTCACCCCGCGTTCACAACCCGAAGCCACCGCTCCGCTGCGCGAGCCGCTCGCGGGCCGCGGTGGCTGAGGGTGACGGTTGGCGTGACTCTCTGCACGATTGCCGGGGGGTCGGCAGGCTCACCATTCGAGAGGTGATGCGCTCACCTGGGCGCTCGTTTGAGCGCGAACACTCGTCTTGTGAGCGGAATCACCCTCGCGGGTCTCACTGTTCGGACCCGCGGAACACGCCCCGGGGCACGCGCACAGGTGCCCCCACGCGGCCCCAGAAACGCTCGCTCAGCGGCGCAGCCGTACACTCAGCCGCCCGAGGTGGAGGATTCCGCGTCCTCGGAGAGGGCGTCGCACGTGAAGGGGTCGTCCAGCCACCCGTCGGGGAGGACCACGCGCTTGCCGGGGGCCGTACGGCCGCGCGGGCCGTCCGCGCCCGCGGGCCAGGGCTGGTCGAGGTCGAGGCCCGCGAACTGCTCGTCCATCTCCGCCAGCGAGGACGCGGAGGCGAGGGCACGGCGGGCGTCGGAGCCCACCGCGAAGCCCTTGGTGTACCAGGGCACGTGCTTGCGGAAGTCGATGACACCGCGGGCCTCGTCGCCGAGCCACTGGCCGAGCAGTTCGGCGTGCCGCCGCATGACGGCGGCGACCTGGGCGAAGCCGAAGGCGGCGGGCGGCGCGTCCGGTGTCTCGAAGGCGGCGACGAGGTCGCCGAAGAGCCAGGGGCGGCCGAGGCAGCCGCGGCCGACGACGACGCCGTCGCAGCCGGTGGCCCGCATCATCCGCAGCGCGTCCTCCGCGCACCAGATGTCGCCGTTGCCGAGCACCGGGATCTCGGGCACGTGCTCCTTGAGGCGCGCGATGGCGTCCCAGTCGGCGGTGCCGCCGTAGTGCTGCGCGGCGGTGCGGCCGTGCAGGGCGACCGCGGTGACGCCCTCCTCGACGGCGATCCGCCCGGCGTCGAGGTAGGTGAGGTGGTCGTCGTCGATGCCCTTGCGCATCTTGATGGTGACGGGCAGCTCCCCGGCGTTGCCGACGGCCTCGCGCAGGATGGCCCGCAGCAGCGGGCGCTTGTACGGGAGCGCGGAGCCGCCGCCCTTGCGGGTGACCTTGGGGACGGGGCAGCCGAAGTTGAGGTCGATGTGGTCGGCGAGGTCCTCGTCGACGATCATCCGCACGGCCTTGCCGACGGTCGCCGGATCGACGCCGTAGAGCTGGATGGAGCGCGGTGTCTCCGTCGCGTCGAAGTGGATGAGCTGCATCGTCTTGTCGTTGCGCTCGACCAGCGCGCGGGTGGTGATCATCTCGCTGACGAACAGGCCCTTGCCGCCGCTGGACTCCCGGCACAGCGTGCGGAAGGGCGCGTTGGTGATACCGGCCATGGGCGCGAGCACGACGGGCGGCCACACGGTGTGCGGGCCGATCCGCAGGGCACCGGGCGCGGCCGGGGCGAGGGTGGTGTCAGCGGTCATGGGGTCCATTGTCCCGTACCCGGCGGGCACACCTGCCCGGAATGGTTGTACAGTGATAACGATTACGTTCATACAATCATTGGATCCTCCATCCATGCCGGACCCCACCGCACCCGAACACACCGCGTCCCGCACGGCCGCGCCCGAGACCGACACGGCCCGCCGCCGCATGCTCATCCTGGCGATCTGCTGCATGAGCCTGCTGATCGTCAGCCTCGACAACACGATCCTGAACGTCGCGCTGCCGTCGCTGCAACGGGACTTCCACTCCTCCGTCTCCGGCCTGCAGTGGACGATCGACGCGTATCTGCTGGTCATCGCCTCCCTGCTGCTGCTGTCGGGATCGACGGCCGACCGCGTCGGACGGCGGCGGATCTTCCAGACCGGGCTCGCGGTCTTCACCGCCGGATCGCTGCTGTGCAGCCTCGCGCCCAGCCTCGGCTGGCTCATCGTCTTCCGGATGGTGCAGGCGGTGGGCGGCTCGATGCTCAACCCGGTCGCGATGTCGATCATCACCAACACCTTCCACGAGCCGCGCGAACGGGCCCGCGCGATCGGTGTGTGGGGCGGCGTCGTCGGCATCTCGATGGCGGCCGGGCCGATCGTGGGCGGCGCGCTCGTGCAGTCGGTCGGCTGGCGGGCGATCTTCTGGATCAACGTGCCGATCGGGCTCGCCGCGCTCGTGCTGACCGCCCGCTTCGTGCCCGAGTCGCGCGCGCCGCGCGCCCGCCGGATCGACCCGGTCGGGCAGCTGCTGGTGGTCGCGCTGCTGGGCACCCTGACGTACGGGATCATCGAGGGCTCCGGCGCGGGCTGGACGTCCCCGGAGATCCTGACCTGCTTCGTCGTCGCGGCCGCCGCGGCGGTGGCGCTCGCCCGGTACGAGTCCCGGCGCGACGACCCGCTCATCGACACCCGCTTCTTCCGCAGCGTGCCCTTCAGCGGGGCGACCGTCATCGCGGTGTGCGGCTTCGCCGCGCTCGGCGGCTTCCTCTTCCTCAACACGCTCTACCTGCAGAACACCCGCGGGCTGTCCGCGCTCGACGCGGGCCTGTACATGCTGCCGATGGCCGCGATGGCGCTGGTCTTCGCGCCGCTGTCGGGCCGCCTCGTCGGCTCGCGCGGGCCGCGCGTCCCGCTCGTGCTCGCGGGCGTGGCGATGACGGCGAGCGGCGTGCTCTTCGCGGGCTTCGACGCCCAGTCCACGAACGCGCTGCTCTTCCCCGCCTACGTGCTCTTCGGCATCGGCTTCGGCTTCGTCAACGCCCCGATCACCAACACGGCGGTGTCCGGTATGCCGCGGTCGCAGGCGGGCGTGGCGGCGGCGGTCGCCTCGACGAGCCGGCAGGTGGGGCAGTCGCTCGGCGTCGCGGTGCTGGGCGCGGCGCTGGCCGCCGGGCTGCACCAGGGGGCGTGGTGGATCATCACCGGTTGTGGTGCGGCGGTGCTCGTGCTCGGTACGCTCACGACCGGTCGCTGGGCCAGGCGCACGGCGGACCGTACGGCAGGGCTGCTCATCGCCCCCGAGACGGCGGACAACCGGATGGCGGTGAAGGCGTGACCAGCGCGACGACGGCACGGCACAAGGCGGATCCCCCGGCGGACCCGGTGCCGGAGCACGGCCCGGAGCACACCCCGGGGCGGGCCCCGGGACAGGGCGCGGAGCAGACCGCGGCCGAACGGGCGTGGGGCAACCTGCGCTCGCTCGTGCTGGAGCACAACGAGCGCCGCAAGGAGGTCGCCGAGGCCCTCGGCATGAGCTTCTTCCGCGTCAAGGCGCTGCGCCGGATCGCCAAGCACGCCGAGCAGCCCTACCGGATGAGCGAGCTGGCCGCCGAACTGGCCTGCGACCGCCCCTATCTGACGCTCGTGGTGGACGACCTGGAGGAGCGCGGCCTCGTCCGGCGCACCCCGCACCCGGACGACCGCCGCGCCAAGATCGTCTCGGCCACCCCGGCGGGCCTCGCGACGGCCGCCCGCGCCAACGCGATCCTCGGCACCCCTCCCCCGGCGCTGCTCGCCCTCCCGCCGGAGGACCTCGCGGCCCTGGACCGGATCACCGCCGACCTGGCCGCCTTCCCGCAGCAGAGCTGACGCGGCGCCCGGCCGTCACTCCCCCCGGCCGTCACTCCCCGGCCGTCCCCCCCCCGTCCGTCACTCCCGTACGGCGCGGATCGCCGCGTCCAGCAGCTCGCCGAGGTCGCCCGTGCCGCCGTCGCCCGACCAGCGGGTCACGGCGACGTCCAGGCAGCCGAGGACCGCGGTCGTGACGGCGGCGGCGCGCAGTTCGCGGTCGGCGGCCGGGCCCTCCGGGAGGCGGGACAGCACACCGGGCTCCAGCAACTCGCGCCAGCAGGCGTGCTTCTGGAGGCGGGCCGCGCGCAGCGACGGGGTGCTCGCGAACATCCGGGCGCGGGCCAGCGCGCCCTCCTTGTCGTGGGCCATGGCCGCGAGCAGCACGTCCATCGCGCCGCGCAGCGACTCCCACGGCCCCTCCCCCGCGGGCCGCTCGGCGAGCGCGCCGGCGAGCACCGCGCCGGACTCCTGCATGCTGCCGACGACCATGTCCTCCTTGGTCGCGAAGTAGCGGAAGACGCTGCGCGCCGACATGCCGACCTGGGCGGCGATCTGCTCGACCGTCGTCTCCTCGAAGCCCTGGGCGAGGAAGAGCTCCATCGCCCGCTCGGCGATCTGGGCGCGTACCGTCGCGCGGGTCAGCTCACGCAGGCCGGAGGCGGTGGCGCGGGTGGGGGTCATGGGGCGATGTTAGACCGCGGCGGGGGCGCCGTCGGCGGTCACGAGGCGCAGAAGCCGGTCCAGTCGCTCGCGGGTCTGCGGGTCCGCCGGGGCGTAGACGGTCATCCGCGGGCCGTCCTGCGGGCCGAGCCACAGGTGGCTGAAGTCGAAGGCGAGCAGGCCCACCTCGGGGTTGAGGTAGCGCTTGACGTGGGTGCCCGGACGCAGCACGTCGTGCCGCTCCCAGGCCTGGCGGAATTCCGCCGAGTTCTGCTGGAGCCGCCGCAGCAGCTCCTTCCAGCCGGGCTCACCGATGTGCTGGGCCATCGACGTACGGAACTTGCCCGCCATCAGCCGGGTGTTCTCCTCCCGGTCCAGCATGCGCTCGCGCCACAGCGGGTGGGTGAAGGCCAGCCACATGATGTTGCGGTCCTCGGCGGGCAGCACGTCCAGGTCGGTCACCAGCCGCCCGTACGTGCGGTTGTACGCGAGGATGTCGAAGCGGCTGTTGAAGACCGCGGCGGGCAGCGGCTCCAGCTGGTCGAGCATCGCGCGCATCGCCGGGGACATCCCCGGGCCGTCCAGGTGCGGGTGCGGGTCGGTGACACCGGCCAGCGTGAACAGGTGGCTGCGCTCACCGGCGTCGAGCATCAGCGCGCGGGCGATGGCGTCCGCGACCTGACCCGACATCCGGATGTCGCGGGCCTGCTCCAACCACGTGTACCAGGTGACCCCGACCTCGGCGAGCTGCGCGACCTCCTCGCGGCGCAGCCCCGGGGTGCGCCGCCGGCGCCCCGGCGGCAGGCCGACCTGCTCGGGCGCGATGCGTTCGCGGCGGCTGCGCAGGAAGTGCGCCAGCTCCCGCCGCCGGCTCCGCCCGGACTCCGCGTCCGGCGCGGCGCCGGAGACGGCGTCGGGTACGTGCGCGGTGGGCGTGGGCGCCGGGGTCGTGGTCATGGGTCCAGCGTGCCGGACGCGGCAGCCGGTTGCCAGGTGGTCGGTATACCTGGATAAACGCTCTCTGGTACCCCCCTGAGCGGAGGTCCAGTGTGAAGGACGTGACCGATATGAACAAGGCCCTCACGTCCCGGGCCGAGGTGCTGCCCCGCGTGACCCGCATCGCGGCACCCGCCCCCGTACCCGCCGCGCCGCCCGCGGCACCCGTGCTGAGCGCGCTCGGCCTGCTGACCGTGCTGCTCGGCGCCGCTCTCCCCATGGTCGACTTCTTCATCGTCAACGTGGCCCTCCCCACCATCGACCGCGATCTGGCCGCGGGACCCGCGGTGCTGGAGATGGTGGTGGCTGGGTACGGCGTCGCGTACGCCGTGCTGCTCGTGCTCGGCGGCCGGCTGGGCGACATGTTCGGCCGCCGCACCCTCTTCCTGTGGGGCCTCGGCCTCTTCGCCGCGGCCTCGCTCGCCTGCGGCCTCGCCCCCACCGCGTGGACGCTGGTGGCCGCCCGTATCGCGCAGGGCGCGGCCTCCGCGCTGCTGCTGCCGCAGGCGCTCGCCACCATCCAGGCCGCCACGTCCGGCAGCAGCCGCGGCCGCGCGCTCAGCTACTACGGCGCCACCGCGGGCATCGCGAGCGTCGTCGGGCAGGTGCTCGGCGGGGTGCTGGTCTCCGCGGACCTCGCCGGGACCGGCTGGCGCTCGATCTTCCTCGTCAACGTGCCCATCGCGGCGGTCGCGCTGGCGCTCGCCTGGAAGGCCGTGCCCGAGACGCGCGCGGCCGACCCCGCGCGGGTGGACCGGCCCGGCACCGTGCTGCTCGCCGTGACGCTCGTCGCCCTGCTGCTGCCGCTCACCGAGGGCCGCGCGGCGGGCTGGCCGCTGTGGTCATGGGTGCTGCTGGGCGTCTCACCGTTCGCGGGCGCGGCCTTCGTCGCCGTCGAACGCCGCGGGGAGCGGACCGGCGGCGACCCGCTGCTGCCGCCGTCGCTGCTGCGGATCCACAGCGTACGCAGCGGGCTGCTGCTCATCCTGCCGCTGTGCGTCGGCTTCGGCGGCTTCATGTTCGTGCTCGCCGTGGCCATGCAGGACGGGCTGCGCTTCGGAGCGCTCGCGGCGGGCGCCGCTCTCGCGCCGCTGTCCGCCGCGTTCTTCGCGGCCTCGCTGCTGGGCCCGCGGGTCGTCGCCCGCTTCGGCCGGCTCACCGTCACCGGCGGCTCCGTCCTCCAGGCCGCGGGCCTGCTCACCCTGACCGGGACCTTCTTCTGGGGCTGGCCGCACCTGGGCGTGTGGGCCCTCGCCCCGGGCATGGCGCTGACCGGCTTCGGGCAGGGCTTCCTGCTGCCGGTGGTCTTCCGCATCGTCCTGAGCGAGGTGCCCGCGGCGCGGGCGGGAGTGGGCGGCGGCGCGATGGCCACGACCCAGCAGGCCAGCCTCGCGCTGGGCGTCGCCACACTGGGCACGCTGTTCCTGACGCTGAGCACGTCGGTGGGCGTCCGCGACGCCCTGGTCTGGACCCTCCTGACCCAGCTCGCCGCGGTGGCCGCGCAGATCGCCCTGAGCTTCAGGCTGCCGCGTACGGTCGCCTGAGGGGGTGCCGCTTCCCGCCGCCGGGCGAGTGCGCGTCTCGTCGTGGCTGGTCGCGCAGTTCCCCGCGCCCCTGATGGCCTGCCCTCTGCACGCAGGGTGAGCGATTTCAATCCCGGCGCGGGCACGCGCCGGCGGGGCGGAGGGAGTCCCCCACCCCGCCGGGAGGCGGCTCAGCAGCCGAGGAGGCGCACCGCGAGGTAGGACTCGACCTGGTCGAGGGACACCCGCTCCTGCGTCATCGTGTCGCGCTCGCGCACGGTCACCGCGTTGTCCTCAAGGGTGTCGAAGTCCACCGTGACGCAGAACGGCGTGCCGATCTCGTCCTGGCGGCGGTAGCGGCGGCCGATCGCGCCCGCGTCGTCGAACTCGATGTTCCAGTTCTTCCGCAGCGCAGCCGCCAGGCCCTTCGCCTTCGGGGACAGCTCGGCGTTGCGGGACAGCGGCAGCACCGCGACCTTGACCGGGGCGAGCCGCGGGTCCAGGCGCATGACGGTGCGCTTCTCCATGGCGCCCTTCGCGTTGGGCGCCTCGTCCTCGTTGTACGCGTCGAGCATGAAGGCCAGCATCGCGCGGTTCACGCCCGCCGCCGGCTCGATGACGTACGGGTACCAGCGCTCGTTGGCCTCCTGGTCGAAGTACAGGAGGTCCTGGCCGGAGCCCTTGGAGTGCGCGGCGAGGTCGAAGTCGGTGCGGTTGGCGACACCCTCCAGCTCGCTGAACTCCTGGCCGCCGAAGTTGAAGCGGTACTCGATGTCGGCGGTGCGCTTGGAGTAGTGGGAGAGCTTCTCCTTGGGGTGCTCCAGCCAGCGCATGTTGTCCTCACGCAGACCGAGGCCCGTGTACCAGTTCCAGCGCTCCTGCATCCAGTACTCGTGCCACTTCTCGTCCTCGCCGGGCTTGACGAAGAACTCCATCTCCATCTGCTCGAACTCGCGGGTGCGGAAGATGAAGTTGCCGGGCGTGATCTCGTTGCGGAAGGACTTGCCCATCTGCGCGATGCCGAACGGCGGCTTCTTGCGCGAGGCGATCTGCACCTGGGCGAAGTTGACGAAGATGCCCTGCGCGGTCTCGGGGCGCAGGTAGGCGAGCGAGCCGGCGTCCTGCGTCGGGCCGAGGTGCGTCTGGAGCATGCCGGAGAACTGCTTGGGCTCGGTGAAGGCGCCCTTGGTGCCGCAGTGCGGGCAGTTGATGTCGGCGAGGCCGTTCGCGGGGAGCTTGCCGTGCTTGGCCTCGTAAGCCTCCTCCAGGTGGTCGGCGCGGAAGCGCTTGTGGCAGGAGGTGCACTCGGTGAGCGGGTCGGAGAAGGTGGCGACATGGCCGGAGGCGACCCACACCTCGGGGGCGAGGATCACCGAGGAGTCGATGCCCACCACGTCCTCGCGCGAGGTGACCATCGCCCGCCACCACTGGCGCTTGATGTTCTCCTTCAGCTCGACGCCCAGCGGCCCGTAGTCCCAGGCGGCCTTCGAGCCGCCGTAGATCTCGCTGCTCGGGAATACGAAGCCACGGCGCTTGCTCAGGCTGACGATGGTGTCGATCTTGTCGGCGGCCACGGTGCTCTCTTCAGTGCGACGAAGGGGTCAGTTGCCCCAGATTACCGGCGGGGACGGGGCGCTTATCAAATCCGTCGGTCGGCCTGCAAGGACAGGCCCGGGGCGGTACCGTCCGCGACGCAATTGACAATCGTTTCCACCTGAGATGAAAATGACTGTCATGAACACCAGTCGCCGGGTGATCCCCGCTGCCGCGCTCGCCGCCGTCGCCGTCCTCACCGTGCCCGCCCTGACCGCCTGCTCCGACTCCTCCGACACGTCCGGCTCCGGCGGCGACGACCCGAAGAGCGGCGGAAAGCTCCAGGTCACCGCGTCGTTCTACCCGCTGGAATTCCTCGCCGAGCGCATCGGCGGCTCCTACGTCCACGTCACGGACCTGACCAAGCCCGGCGTCGAACCGCACGATCTGGAGCTGGCGCCGAAGCAGATAGCGGCGCTGACCAAGGCCGATGTGATCATCTCGCTGCACGGCCTCCAGCCCGCCGTGGACGACGCGGTCGCGCAGTCCGGGGTCAAGCACACCGTCGACGCCGCGAAGCTCACCACGCTGGAGGACCACGGCACCGAGGTCGACGGCCGCCACCACACCACCGGCGACAACGGCACCGGCGGCGAGAGCGACGAGGACGCGGGCTCCGACCCCCACATATGGCTGGACCCGGTGCGTTACGCCGAGGTCGCCAAGGGCGTCGGCAAGGCCCTGGAGGCGGCCGACCCCGCGCACGCGGCCGCGTACGGGAAGAACACCGACACGCTCGTCACGCAGCTCGGCGCGCTGGACACCGCCTTCCGGGACGGGTTGAAGAACCGTTCCACCGATACGTTCGTCACCACCCACGCCGCCTTCGGCTACCTCGCCGAGCGCTACGGCCTGGTCGAGGAGGCCATCAACGGCATCGACCCCGAGTCCGAGCCGAGCGCAGCCCGGCTGAAGGCCCTGCACGACCTGGCCGGGCGCGACCACGTCACCACCGTCTTCTTCGAGACGCTGGTCAGCGACAAGACCGCGAAGACCGTCGCGGGCGACCTGCACCTGCGCACCGACGTGCTCGACCCGATCGAGGGCATCACGGACGCGTCCCGCGGCAAGGACTACTTCGCCGTCCAGCACAGCAACCTCGCCGCCCTCCAGCAGGCGCTGGGCGTCCACAAGTGAGCGGCCCGGTCCCGGTCCTGAGCCTGCGCGGCGCCCACGCCGAACTGGGCGGCCGCGAGGTGCTGCACGGCATCGACCTCGCGGTGGGGCCCGGCGAGGTCGTGGCGCTGCTGGGCGCGAACGGCTCGGGCAAGTCCACCGCCGTACGCGCCGCGGTCGGCCGGGTGCGGCTGACCGCGGGCGCGTGGGAGCTGTTCGGCACACCGGGCGCCCGCTTCCGGCAGTGGTCCCGGCTCGGCTACGTACCGCAGCGCACGACCGCCGCCTCCGGGGTGCCCGCGACCGTACGGGAGGTCGTCGCCTCCGGGCGGCTGGCCCGTACCGGGCTGCGCCCGCCGCGCCGGGCCGACCGCGCGGCCGTCACCCGCGCGCTGGAGCTGGTCGGGCTCGCCGACCGGGCCCGGGAGAGCGTCGAGGCGCTGTCCGGCGGCCAGCACCAGCGGGTGCTGATCGCCCGCGCGCTGGCCGGGGAGCCCGAACTGCTCGTCATGGACGAGCCGATGGCGGGCGTGGACCTGGCCGCGCAGGACGTGCTGGCCGACACCGTCCGCACGCAGGCCGCGGCCGGTACGTCCGTGCTGCTCGTGCTGCACGAGCTGGGGCCGCTCGAACCGCTCATCGACCGCGCGGTGCTGCTGCGCGACGGCCGCGTGGCGCACACCGGCCCGCCGCGCGAGCTGACGCTGCCCGCCCAGACCGTGCACCCGCACGCCGACCCGGCGACCGCTCCGGTGAAGGGACCGCTGGACCCATGGACCTCCTGAACTACGCCTTCATGCAGCGCGCGCTGCTGGCCGCGCTGCTGGTCGGGATGACCGCGCCCGCCGTCGGCGTCTTCCTGGTACAGCGGCGGCAGGCGATCATGGGCGACGGCATCGGCCATGTCGCGCTCACCGGTGTCGCGCTGGGCTTCCTGCTCCAGGTCAGCCCGGTGTGGACGGCCGTCGCCGTCTCGGTGGCCGGCTCCGTCGCGATGGAGCTGATCCGCTCGTACGGCAAGGCGCGCGGCGACCTGGCGCTCGCGATGCTCTTCTACGGCGGCATGGCCGGCGGCGTGATGATCATCTACCTGGCGCCCAACGGCTCCAACGCCAACCTCGCCACCTATCTCTTCGGCTCCATCAGCACGGTCTCCCCGCAGGACATCCCGCCGATGATCGCGCTCGCCGCGTTCGTGCTGCTCGTGGTGGTGGCGCTGCGGCGGCAGCTGTTCGCCGTGTGCCAGGACGAGGAGTTCGCGTACGTCGGCGGGCTGCCGGTGCGCGCGCTCAACCTGCTGCTCGCGGTGACCGCCGCCGTCACCGTCACCGTCGCCATGCGGGCGGTGGGGCTGCTGCTGGTCAGCGCGCTCATGGTCATCCCGGTCGCCGCAGCCCAGCAGGTCACCCGGGGCTTCGCGTGGACCCTCGCGGTGTCCGTGGTGATCGGCGTCACGGTCGCGCTGTCCGGCACGGTCTTCTCCTACTACGCGGACGTGCCGCCCGGCTCCAGCATCGTGCTCGCCGCCCTGGCCCTCTTCCTGCTCTTCGCCGCCGCGGGCTCTCCCGCGCTCCGGCGGCTCGGCCGGATGCGCCGGGGCTGGCACAATGGGGGCGTCGGGACGCGTACGCCGTCATGAGGAGGCACCGGTGACCACCACGAAGCAGTCCGCCCCCGCCGGCGCTCCCCCGGTCGCCGGGCGCGCGACGCGCCAGCGGGCGGCCGTCGCGGCGGCACTCGACGAGGTCGACGAATTCCGCAGCGCGCAGGACCTGCACGACATCCTCAAGCACCGCGGCGCCTCGGTGGGCCTCACCACGGTCTACCGCACCCTGCAGTCTCTCGCCGACGCGGGCGAGATCGACGTCCTCCGTACGGGTGAGGGTGAGTCCGTCTACCGCCGCTGCTCGGGCGGCGGCCACCACCACCACCTCGTCTGCCGCACCTGCGGCAAGGCGGTCGAGGTCGAGGGCCCCGCGGTCGAGAAGTGGGCGGAGGCGGTGGCCTCCGACCACGGCTTCGTGGACGTGGCCCACACGGTCGAGATCTTCGGCACCTGCAAGGACTGCGCCGCGGGGTGAGCGCCTTCCGCGGCGCTACCCGCGGGCCTCGTTCGGGAGGGCACCGCCGAAGCGCCGGTCGCGGGAAGCGAATTCGTGGCAGGCCCGCCACAGGTCGCGGCGGTCGAAGTCGGGCCACAGGACGTCCTGGAAGACCATCTCCGCGTAGCTGCTCTGCCAGATGAGGTAGTTGGACGTGCGCATCTCGCCGCTCGGGCGGAGGAAGAGGTCGACGTCCGGCATGTCCGGGTAGTACAGGTACTTCGCGAAGGTCTTCTCGTTGACCTTGCCCGGGTCGAGCTTGCCCGCGGCGACATCGCGGGCGATGGCCTGCGCCGCGTCGGCGATCTCCGCGCGGCCGCCGTAGTTGAGGCAGAAGTACAGCGTCATCGCGTCGTTGCCGACGGTCTGCTCCTGCGCGACCTGGAGCTCCTGGACGACGGACTTCCACATGCGCGGCATGCGGCCGGCCCAGCGGATGCGGATGCCCATCTCGTTCATCTCGTCGCGGCGGCGGCGGATGACGTCGCGGTTGAAGTTCATCAGGAAGCGCACCTCGTCGGGCGAGCGCTTCCAGTTCTCGGTGGAGAAGGCGTAGAGCGAGAGGTTCTTGACGCCCATCTCCAGGCAGCCCTTGAGCACCTCCAGGACGACGCCCTCGCCGACCTTGTGGCCCTCGGTGCGGGGCAGGCCGCGCTCCTTGGCCCAGCGGCCGTTGCCGTCCATGACGATCGCGACGTGCTTGGGCACCAGCTCCGCGGGGAGCTTCGGCGGCCTGGCGCCGGAGGGGTGCGGGTCGGGAGTGCGGTAGGAGGACCGGTTCCGGGCCAGAATCCCGCGACGTGCCATGCTCGTGCTTCTCCTACATCTCGGCCGGCGCGGCGGCCTTGCCGGTGTTCTCGGACTTGTCGTTCTTCTCGACGAACCGCAGGGAGCGCAGGCCGCGCTCCAGGTGCCACTGGAGATACGCCGCGACCAGCCCGCTGCCCTCACGGCAGTGCCGCGGCTCGCAGGCGTCGGCGGTCTCCCAGTCGCCGCCGAGCAGCGCGCCGAGGAGTTCCAGCGACTCCCGCGAGGGTACGACGCTTCCCGGAACGCGGCACTCCCCGCAGACCACACCGCCCGCGCCGACGGCGAAGAAACGGTTTGGCCCGGCCATGCCGCACTTGGCGCAGTCGTCGAAGCTGGGGGCGTAGCCGTTGACGGCGAGGGAGCGCAGCAGGAAGGCGTCGAGGACGAGCCGGGCGTCGTGGTCCCCGGCGGCGAGCGTGCGCAGGGCGCCGACCAGCAGCAGATACTGCTGCACCGCGGGCTCGCCCTCGTGGTCGGTGAAGCGCTCGGCGGTCTCCAGCATGGCGCTGCCGGCGGTGTAGCGCTCGTAGTCGGCGACGATGGGGCCACCGTACGGGGCGATGGTCTCGCTCTGTGTGCACAGCGGCAGCCCGCGGCCGACGAGGTCGCCGCCGCGTGCGAAGAACTGCACGTCGACATGGCTGAAGGGCTCCAGCCGGGCGCCGAACTTGGACTTCGTGCGGCGCACCCCGCGGGCGACCGCGCGCACCCGGCCGTGCCGGCGGGTCAGCAGCGTGATGATCCGGTCCGCCTCACCCAGTTTCTGGGTGCGCAGCACGATGCCGTCGTCGCGGAACAGACTCATGCGGCCCATTCTCGCCTACGCCGCGACCGCCGCGGGCCGTCTCCCGGGGTTGGTCCGCGCCACCGCCCGGCTCAGCGTTCGGCGCCCGGGGCGACCAGGCCGGACTCGTACGCGGCGATGACCAGTTGGGCCCGGTCGCGGGCGCCCAGCTTGCCCATGATGCGGCTCACATGCGTCTTGGCGGTGAGCGGGCTGAGGCCCAGCGCCTCACCGGCCTCGGTGTTGTTCAGGCCACGGGCGACGAGGGTGAGCACCTCGCGCTCCCGGTCGGACAGCCCGGCGAGCCGTCCGGCGGCGGGGGCGGGCACCGGGACGGGCGGGCGGTCGGGCAGCCGCAGCACCCGGGCGATGAGCCGGGCGGTGGGACCGGGCGACAGCAGCGCGTCACCGGCGGCGACGGTACGGATCGCGTCCAGCAGCTCGGCCGGCCGGGTGTCCTTGACCATGAAGCCGGACGCGCCCGCGCGCAGCGCCGCCACCACGTGATCGTCGTCGTCGTAGGTGGTCAGCACCAGGATGCGCACCCCGGCGAGGTCGTCGTCGGCGGCGATCCGGCGGGTGGCCTCGATACCGTCCATGACCGGCATGCGGATGTCCATGACGATGACGTCGGCGCGCGAGGTGCGGGCCGCCGCGACGGCCTCGGCACCGTTGGCCGCCTCGCCGACCACCTCCATGTCGCGCGCCGACTCGACGAGCATCGCGAAGGCCGCCCGCACCAGCGTCTGGTCGTCGGCGAGCAGCACCCGGATCGGTTCGGGGGTGGTCATCTGGGCTCTCCCTGGAGGTGGTCGGTGCCGGGTTCGGCGGCGGGTCCGGGAATCCCGCCGGTCTCCTCGCCCGGCGCGGACGCGGTGCACGGCAGCACCGCGAGGACGGCGTAGCCCGGGGCGCCGTCGGTCCGCGGGCCCGCCGTGAAGGTGCCGCCGACGCTGCGGGCCCGCTCGCGCATGCCCACCAGCCCGAAGCCCTCGGGCCGCCCGGCCTCGGGCGGCTTGACCGGCTCGGGCCCGTCGTCCTCGACGGACACCCGCAGCGCCTCGCCCTGGCGCACCACGCTCACCCGCACCACCGGCGAGAGCGCGCCGGAGTGGCGTACGGCGTTGGTCAGCGACTCCTGCACGATCCGGTACGCCGCCGCGCCCACTCCGGGCGGTACCGGCTGGGGCTTGGTGTCGAGGTCCAGCTCGACCTTGGCGCCTGCGGCCTCGGCCGCCCGGGTCAGGGCCGGTATGCCTTCGAGGTCCGGCAGCGGGCCGTCGCTGTCGGCCCGCAGCACCTTCAGCGTCGTCCGCAGCTCGGCGCGCGCCTCCCGGCAGGTGTCGGCGATGGCGTCGAGCGCGCCCGCCACCGCGGTGCGGTCCAGCCGCTCGGGGTCGGCGACCAGGATGTGCGCGGCCACGGACGTCTGCACCCCGATGAGGGTGATGCTGTGCGCGAGCAGGTCGTGCAGGTCCCGCGCGATCCGCAGCCGCTCCTCGGCGACCCGGCGGGCCGCCTCCTCCTCGCGGGTGCGCTCGGCCCGGTCGGCGCGCTCCTTGATCGCGGCGATGTACGTTCGGTGCATCCGGACGACCTCGCCGACCACCGCGACCGCCACTATCCAGCCCGCGCCCTGGAGCATCGCGGTGCCCGCGGTGGGCTTGCCGATCGTCGTCATCACGGTGGCCATCAGCCCGAAGACGGTCGGCACCGCGAGGAACGTCCGCAGCGGGGGCCCTGCGACCGCCACGGAGTACAGCGCGACGACGCTGGACAGCAGCGGGGCTTCCTGGATGTTCTCCAGGTAGTGGTAGGGCGCGACCACCACGAGCATGCCGAGCAGGCACCACATCGGGGCGCGGCGCCGCCAGGTGAGCACGGCGGCGCTGGACGCGAGCAGGAGCCAGCCGAGGGCGTCGGGGCGGTGGCTGCGGGGGGCCTCCGGCAGGGCGAGGGCGATGGCGGCCTGGACGGCGAGGACCACGACCACCAGCGCGATGTCCCGGCCCGACACGTCGGGCGGCTTCGCCGCGGCGTGCGGCTCCGCCGCTTTGGGGGACCTCACGCTGAGGTCGAGGCTCTTGAGCACGGCTCCATCTTCCGGGATGAGGTGCCCCCGCGGGGGCGGGCTTGGTGGAGGCCGCGGCTGCGCCCCTGAAAACGGGTGCCCCCCGGGCGCAGCCGCGAGCTTCTACCGTTTGCCCGGCGGTGTCGGGGACGGGTACCAGACGCGGTTGCCCAGCAAGGTGGTGGCCGCGGGGACGAGGTAGGGGCGGACGACGAACGTGTCGAGGAGGACGCCGAGGGCGATGACGAGGCCCATCTCGACCATCATCACCAGCGGCAGGGACGCCAGGACCGTGAACGTCGCCGCGAGGACGATGCCCGCGGAGGCGATGACACCGCCCGTGGTGTCGAGCGCGGCGACCGCCGCTTCCTTCGGGTCGGCCCCGGCGCGGGCTTCCTCGCGCATGCGGTGCATGAGGAAGATGCCGTAGTCGACGCCGAGTGCCACCAGGAAGACGAAGCTCAGCAGCGGCAGACCGGGGTCGATGCCGTGGAAGCCCAGCAGGGGGCCGAAGATGAGGCCGCCGATGCCGAGGGCGGCGGCCCAGACGAGCACCATCGCGGCGGTGAGCAGCAGCGGGGCGACGAGGCTGCGCAGCAGGGCGGTGAGGAGCAGGAAGACCGCGGCGAGGACGAGCGGGATGACGAGGTCGCGGTCGCGCGAGGACGTCGTCGCGGTGTCCATGGTCTGGGCGCTGGCGCCGCCGACGAGGCCGTGGTCCGCTGCGGTGGCGGCCCGCAGCCGTTTGATCGTGGCCTTCTCGGCGGCGGTGTCGGGTGCGGCTGTGGCGTAGACGTTGATCTCCGTCCAGCCGCTGCCGGTGCGCCCGGTGGACGCGCTCGCGACGCCGTCGGTGGCCGCGGCGGCGGCCTTGGCGGTGGCGGCCTTCGCGGTGGGGACGACGACGGTGATGGCCTGGGCGCTGTGTCCGGGGAAGGCGCGTTGCAGGGTGTGGTCGGCGGAGACGGATTCGGGGGTGCTGGTGAAGGTGTCGTCCTGGTGGAGGGCGCCGGGGAGGTTGCCGATGCCGAGGGCGAGCGCGCCGACGGCGAGGGTGGAGGCGGCGAGGACGGCGACCGGGCGGCGGGTGACGAAGAGGCCGATGCGCCGGTAGACGCCGCGGCGGGAGCGGGTGGCGCTGCCGTATGCCGGGATGAGGGGCCAGAAGACGCGGCGGCCGAGCAGGACGAGCACGGCGGGCAGCAGGGTCGTCATGGCGGCGAGGGAGCAGACGATGCCGACGGCTCCGACGGGTCCGAGGCCGCGGCTGCTGTTGAGGTCGGCGGCCAGCAGGCAGAGCAGTCCGGCGACGACGGTGGCGGCGGAGGTGAGGACGGCGGGGCCGACGCCGCGCAGGGCGGCGCGCATCGCCGCGTACGGTTCGGGTTCGCGGCGCAGTTCCTCCCGGTAGCGGGAGATGAGCAGCAGGGCGTAGTCGGTGCCCGCGCCGAAGATGAGCACGGTCATGACGGACGAGCTCATGTCGGTGACGGTCAGTCCGAAGGCCTTGACCAGGCCGTAGACGAGGGCCATCGAGGTGCCGGCGGCGACGCCGACGACGCCGAGCGGCACGAGCCACAGGAAGGGGCTGCGGTAGGTGAGGATGAGCAGCAGGGCGACGATCCCGGCGGTGGTGAAGAGCAGGGTGCCGTCGATGCTGGCGAAGACCTCCTTGGCGTCGCCCTGGGCGGCGCCGGGTCCGCCGACGTCGAGGGTGAGGCCGGCGGGGCGGTCGGCGGCGAGCCGGTCCCGTACCTCCTTGACCACGTCCTCGGGCTTGCCGGCGCTCTCGGCGAGGGAGACGGGCACCATGAGCGTGCGGCCGTCGGCGGAGGTGACGGGTGCCGGGGTGGGGGCGGCGAGCGGGTAGGCGCGGCCCAGTTCGGCGGCCTGGCGTGCGGCGGTCGCCCGGTCGGCGGCGGTGAGGCCTGCGGCGCGGTCGTAGACGAGTACGAGGTCGGTGGCGCTGCCGCCGGCCATCCGCTGCTGGATCTTGGCGACCTGGGTGGACTGGGCGCTCGCGGGCAGGTAGTCGACGGCCTCGTCGTGTTTGACGCCGTTGAGTTTGCCCGCGAAGACACCGGCCACGGCGAGCACGACGATCCACAGCCCGATCACGGCCCACGGCAGCCCCCGCCGCCCCGTGGACCTTCTCGCGCCGCCCGGTCGGGGCGGGCCCGCGTCGGCGGCTGACCGCAGCTGGGCGGTCGCCGTCCCGCCGCCGGGCGCGGGGCCCTGCGCGCTCGTGCGGTGTTCGCTGTTTTCTGCGCTGTGACGATCCGTGGCCCTCATCGGGGCCTCCCCTCCGACGTGCACTGGCTGACCACACCAGCGTCCCGTCACGGGGAGCGCGGATCATCGGGCTGAGGAGTGAAGTGGGTGTTACTCCCTGCGACGACCGCGGGGGGCTGTTACTCCCCGCGGAGTAGACGCGGGGAGGTAGCTGACGCCCGTGGGTGTCAGCCCGTGGTCGCAGCCGCGGCCAGCAGGCGGTCGATGTCGTCGCGGTTCAGCGACAGGCAGCGGCCGACGGCCTCCAGGACCTCGCGCTCGGCGGGCAGGTAGGGCCCGTCGGCGAGGGCGATGTGGGCGCCCTGGAGCAGCACCCGCTCGCGGCCGAGGTCGTCGAGGTGGTCGGAGAGCGGTTCGAGCGCCTCGTGCAGCTCGATGGACAGCCAGCTGCCGCAGCCGTCGATGGGCTGGTCGGCGAAGGAGTAGTGGCCGAGTTCCTGCGAGGTGCCGTAGCGGCCCTCGTCGGCGACGATCGCGGCGAGCAGGCCGAGCAGCTGGTCCTCGGTGCAGTCGCTGAATCCGGCCGCGCGCACCGCGCCGACGGCGGCCTCGCGGGCCGGGCGTCCGCCGGTGCCGCCCGCGGTGAGGACGGCGAGCGCGACGGTGTGGACGGCGTCGCGCAGCATCGCGGAGAAGCGGGTGGTGGTGGGGGTGAGCAGCGCGGCGGAGTCGTAGTGGCGGTGGCAGGCGGAGCACTCGATGACGGAGCCCGCGCTGCCGCGGCTGAGCAGCGGCACGCTGAGGACGGTCAGGCGGCGGGTGCCGGTTCTGCGGTGGTAGCTGCGGTCGCCCCCGCAGTCGGGGCAGAAGAACTCACCGTCGTCCTCGGTGTGCCAGGACGTGCGCACACCCCAGATCATCAGCCCCAGCATCTTCACGCTGCACCCTCCGGCCCGTCCTCGTCCCGGTACGCACTCGCATCGCCCGCATCGGCCCGGCGTGCGCTGCATCATGCGCTGCGTGCGCGGTGAAGCCCCGGCGACGGTGCCGTACGCCGTGATGTTAGCCACATCAGTGAGGCGCAGTCAGTACCGCGTACGGGGGCAATTCCCCACCGCCCCCGTACGCGTAGGACGTTTCATGCCGTTTTACCCGGTTGGTGAACGGGTGCGGAACGGGTGCGGCACGGGTGTCGAACGGGCCTGCCGAGGTCAGCGGCCGGCGCGGTTGACCGCCGAGACGACGGCGCTGAGCGCGGCCCGCGTGGTGTTGGCGTCGATGCCGATGCCCCACAGGACGCGGCCGCCGATGGCGCACTCGATGTAGGAGGCGGCCTGCGCGGAGGCACCCTCGCTCATGGTGTGCTCGCTGTAGTCCAGCAGCCGGGCGTCCACGCCGATCTTGCCCAGGGCGTCGAAGAAGGCGGAGATCGGGCCGTTGCCGTTGCCGCTCAGCACGGTCGGCTCGCCGTCCACGACGGCTTCCACCGTAAGAGCGTCCGTGCCGTCGCTCGAAGTTGACGCCTGCGCCGAGCGCAGCGTGATGCGACCCCAGGCGTTGTCCTGCGTGGGCAGGTACTCGTCGCGGAAGACGGACCAGATCTGCTCGGGCGTGACCTCGCCGCCCTCGGCGTCGGTCTTGGCCTGGATGATCTTCGAGAACTCGATCTGCATACGGCGCGGCAGGTCCAGCTTGTGCCCGTTCTTCAGCACATAGGCGACGCCGCCCTTGCCGGACTGCGAGTTGACGCGGATGACGGCCTCGTAGGAGCGGCCGACGTCCTTGGGGTCGATGGGCAGGTACGGGACCTCCCACGTGATGTCGTCCACGGTCTTCCCGGCGGCGGCAGCGGTGGCCTCCATCGCCTCGAAGCCCTTCTTGATGGCGTCCTGGTGGGAGCCGGAGAAGGAGGTGTAGACCAGGTCGCCCGCGTAGGGGTGGCGCGGGTGGACCTCCATCTGGTTGCAGTACTCGGCGGTGCGGCGGACCTCGTCGATCTGCGAGAAGTCGATCTGCGGGTCGACGCCCTGGCTGAAGAGGTTCATGCCCAGCGTGACCAGGTCGACGTTGCCGGTGCGCTCGCCCTGGCCGAACAGGCAGCCCTCGATGCGGTCGGCGCCCGCCATCAGAGCCAGCTCGGCGGCGGCGACGGCGGTGCCGCGGTCGTTGTGCGGGTGCACGGACAGGCATACGTACTCGCGCCGCGACAGGTTGCGGGACATCCACTCGAAGCGGTCGGCGTGCGTGGAGGGCGTGGAGCGCTCGACGGTCGCGGGCAGGTTGAGGATGATCTCGCGGCCGGGCTCGGGCTGCCAGACGTCCATGACGCCCTCGCAGACCTCCAGGGCGAAGTCCAGCTCGGTGTCGGTGAAGATCTCCGGGCTGTACTGGTAGCCGAAGACCGTCTCGTCGGTCAGCAGCTTGTCGGCGTACTCCATGACCAGCCGGGTGCCGTCCACCGCGATCTGCCGGACCTGCTCGCGGCTGCCGCGGAAGACGACACGGCGGAAGACCGGGGCGGTGGCGTTGTAGAGGTGCACGGTGGCGCGCGGGGCGCCGCGCAGGGCCTCGACGGTGCGCTCGATCAGCTCCTCGCGGGCCTGGGTCAGGACGGAGATCGTCACGTCCTCGGGGATCGCGCCCTGCTCGATGATGGAGCGCACGAAGTCGAAGTCGGTCGCGCCGGAGGCCGGGAAGCCGACCTCGATCTCCTTGTAGCCCATGCGGACCAGCAGGTCGAACATCTCGCGCTTGCGGGTGGGCGACATGGGGTCGATCAGGGCCTGGTTGCCGTCCCGCAGGTCGGTCGACAGCCAGCGCGGGGCCTTCGTGATGCGCGCGTCCGGCCAGGTGCGGTCGGGCAGGTCCACCTGCTCGTAGCGGCCGTACTTGTGGATCGGCATCCCGCTGGGCCGCTGGGTGACGGTGGCGGCGGTGATGGGCGTGGGCTTGCCGACACGCTGGGGGGTGCTCATGGGTCCTGATCTCCTCGGGGTCCGCTTCGAGAACGGCCGACGGCTGGGAAACGCCGAACTCCGCGGGGAGGGGGTCGGCCTACGACTACAGGCCCTCGCCGCGGCAGCTAAGGAGAAGCAGCCCGAAAC
>NZ_JBSGHL010000040.1:46643-77417 GCF_053604375.1 Streptomyces sp. NPDC004031
CGGCCGACGGCTGGGAAACGCCGAACTCCGCGGGGAGGGGGTCGGCCTACGACTACAGGCCCTCGCCGCGGCAGCTAAGGAGAAGCAGCCCGAAACTCATGACGGGAACGACCTTAACCCGACCGCGACGGATTCACGCAGCCGATGTGCGCTTCCTCTCAGCATGCAAGATGACCGGCGGTGTCCACCCGGATACCGCTCTTTCCCTCCTTCTCGTCAATCTGCGGCAGAAGTGGTGACAGAGAGTGGGTATGGTGCCACATTGCGTATATGGACACCTCTGCCGCCATCACGCCCGTTTTCTGCACGATCATCCCGCCCCACGTCCTGGACAAACTGGCCCGCCACGACGACCCGGCGCTGTCCGGCCCCGCCCGCCGCACCCTGGAGCACGACGCGCGCGAGCGCACCCGGCGGCACCTGGCCGCGACACTCGGACCGACACTGCGGCACGCCGGCGGCGCCGCGTCCGACAAACCGCAGCGGACGATCTACGACGCCGGGCACCAGGACAACCTGCCCGGCAGCAAGGTGCGCGCCGAGGGCGCCGACCCGTCCGCCGACGCGAGCGTCAACCGCGCCTACGACGCGCTCGGCGCGACCTTCGAGACCTACCTCAAGGCGTACGGCCGCCACTCCATCGACGGCGAGGGCCTGCCGCTCAACGCGTCCGTGCACTACCTGAAGGACTACAACAACGCCTTCTGGAACGGCGAGCAGATGGTCTTCGGGGACGGCGACGGCCGGATCTTCCTCGACTTCACCCTGCCGCTGGACGTGATCGGCCACGAGTTGACGCACGGCGTCACGCAGTACACCGCCAACCTGGACTACCAGGGCCAGTCCGGCGCGCTCAACGAGTCGGTGTCCGACGTCTTCGGCAGCCTCATCAAGCAGTTCGCCGCCGGGCAGACCGCCGACCAGGCCGACTGGCTCATCGGCGCGGGCCTGCTCGCCCCCGGTGTCCACGGCGTCGCCCTGCGCTCGATGAAGGAGCCCGGCACCGCGTACGACGACCCGCAGCTCGGCAAGGACCCGCAGCCCGCGGACATGGCGCACTACGTGCGCACCCCGCAGGACAACGGCGGCGTGCACATCAACTCCGGCATCCCCAACCGCGCCTTCTACCTCACCGCGGCCGCGATCGGCGGCCACGCCTGGGAGAAGGCCGGCCAGATCTGGTACGACACGCTGACCGGCGGATCGCTTTCGTCCGGCGCGCAGTTCGCCGACTTCGCCGCGGTCACCGTCGCCGCGGCCACCGCCCGCTACGGTGAGGGGGACGAAAGCCGCGCGGTCCAGGCCGCCTGGCAGGAGGTCGGCGTCAAGCCCGCCGCGCAGCACGGCACCGGCGTCCCCCGCCAGCAGCCCGGCCAGCCCCAGGAGGTGTGAGCCCGCCGATGCGTATCGAGGTGACCCGCTCCGGCGGTTTCGCGGGCCTGTCCCGGCACGCCGTCCTGGACACCGCCGCCCGCCCGGACGCGGATCACCTCCACGCCCTGGCCCGCTCCGCCCTGTCCGCACCCCCCACGGTGCCGACACCGACGCGCGACGGCTACACGTACACCCTCACGATCGACGGCAGCACGATCGAGGCAGCCGACCCCACCCTGACTCCGGCGCAGCGCGAACTCGTCGCGGAGGTGCTGGGGGAAGGGGCGTGAGCCGCACGGCGTGATCACGCCGTCCCCGGCCCCCGCGGGCGGCGCCGTCACGTCGTGAGTACGCGTACTCACGACACCGCGCCCTTCCCCCGTGCACACTCGGCGGAGATCTGCGGAGATCTGCGCAGATCCTCGGGGAGGGGGCGGCATGGGGGGCGGACGGCTCTGGGGTGGGGTGGTGCGGGCGCTGGCGGTCGGGGCGGTGCTCGGCACGGTGTGGGCGCTGGCCGCCGTGCCGGTCTCCGACGGGCTGTGCCACTCCTCCGGGGGCGGCGAGGACTACGGGTGCCTCGGTGTCGGGCTGATCTTCCGGCCCGCGGCCGCGATCGCCGGGGGGCTGCTGGGGTGGGTGCTGCTGGCACTGCTGCGGGTGCCGCGCGCGACGCGGACCGCCGCGGCGGGCTTCGGGGTGTGCGTGATGCTCATCTGGGTCCAGGACTACATCGGGCCCGTGCTGCGGCTGTTCGGCGGCCTCACCGGTGACGCGCTGATCCTGGCCGCGGGCTACGGCCTGGCGCACGTGCTGGTCGCGGCCGGGGTGCCGCCGCGGGTGCGGGCCGGGGTGGGCGTCGTGCTCCTCGCGGTCTGGCCGGTGTCGGCCACGGCCCAGGCCGGAGCCGCCGACCGCGCCGAACGGCGCGTCCTGGACACCGTGTCGGTGCCCCTCCTCGCGCCCGACGTCCCCGGCTACCGGGCGCTCTTCCCGATGCCGACGGGTCCGGAGAACCACGACTTCGAGTATTTCGTCCTGGCCGCGGACACCTCGGCGAGCGCGGACGACCGGGACAAGCACGGCCTCTGGGTGACCGTCCAGCCCCTCCCGGCCTCCTTCGCCCCGCCGCAGAACTGCGACGCGGTGCGGGACACGGGGATATCGCGCCTCTCCCCCTGCACCCAGGTCGCGGCGGACGTGTGGCGCGTCGAGCGCGACGGGAGACGGTGGTACATCGTCCGGTCGCCGGACCGCCACGACGTCGTGGTCCTGGCGACCGAGGGGACCGCCGTCCCGGAGAAGGACGTCCTGGCCATGGCCAAGGACCTGCACCCCCGCGACGCGGACTTCTTCGGCGACGGCGGCTGATCCGCCCGACCCCCGCACAAGCGGAAGGCCGCCGGTCACGGGCGACCGACGGACCTCAACGGGTGCTTCAGGCGGTGGTGCGGACCGGCTGTCAGCAGACGAAGCCGTTCACGTCGGTCCAGTAGTCCAGCGCCGCCCAGGTGTTGGGGCCGACGACGCCGTCGGCCGTGAGGTGGGCGCAGCTCTGGAACTTCTTCACGTCGGCCTGGGTCGCGGCGCCGAAGATGCCGTCGCGGGTGAGGTTGCTGGACAGCAGCGAGTAGTACAGCTCGCACTGCACCTGCTGGACGGCCGCCCCCGCGTTGCCGTAACCGACCAGGGGCTCGCTGCCGGTGTAGTTGCACTGGTACGACGACGCGGCCGACGCGCCGGGCGCGGCGACGACGCCGATCGACAGGGCGAGACCCGCGGTGGCGAACGCCGCCGCGATCTGCTTCTTCATGCGTGAACTCCTTGGTTGGTTGCCCGCGGGGGCGGCGTCAGCAGGCGAAGCCGGCCGTGGTCCAGTAGTTCAGCGCGTTCCACGTGTTGGGGCCCACGATGCCGTCGGCCGTCAGGCCCACACACCCCTGGAACTTCTTCACATCGGCCTTCGTCGCGTCGCCGAAGATGCCGTCACGCGTGAGGTAGCTGGAGGCCACCGAGTAGAACAGCTCGCACTGGACCTGCTGGACGGCTGCCCCCGTGCTGCCGTAGCCGACCTGGGGCTGGCTGTTGGTGTAGCTGCAGTAGCTGGACGACTGGGCCGAGGCGCTCGGCGCGACGGCGACGCCGAACGACAGGGCGAGCCCGGCGGTGGCGACAGCCGCGGCGATCTGCTTCTTCATGGGTGAACTCCTCCGTTGGCGGCCCTCGGTGGGCCGTGGGCAAGTCGATCACCCGCGTGGTACGCGCGAACAGTCATGCTTTGGTCAACTACGGTGCGTGTAGAGGGAAATAATCCGGGTTTGCAGGTGCAAGGGAATTCACGGCAGCGGATGATCCCCGAGGGTGCCGGGAATTTCCCCCCTTACCCCCGAGTACGCCGACCCACCCGGCATGACCTCGGATGTTCCGGATCCGTGATCTACGCACGTAGTGCGGGGGGACGCGTGACGCATTGCGGTGCGCGGGGCTGACCGAAAACGATCCCGGTGACACGACCGGTTGGCAGGTGCCGAATACGGCGGGCACCTGCCGGTGACGGCGGCGCACCCCGCCCAGCGGCGCGCATACGTGTCGTCTTTCTTCAAGACCCCGCAGGCGCGGGCCGCCTAGCGTCGCCGCCATGTCACATCTTTCCGACGCCGCCGACGCCATGGCCTCGGTCGCCCGCACCCTCACCGACGACCAGCTCGGCGACAAGACCCCGTGCACGGAGTACGACGTGCGGGCGCTGGTCAACCACCTTCTGTTCTGGGGCCCGTCGCTCGCCGGCGGCGGCCGGAAGGAGCCCGTACCGCTGCCGGCCGCCGCCGAGTCCGAGGTGGACCTCACGGCCGGCGACTGGCGCGGCCGCCTGCTCGCCGTGCTGGACGACATCACCTCGTCATGGGCCCTGCCGGGCGCCTGGGAGGGCGAGACGACCATGGGCACGCCGCAGCCGCTGCCCGCATCCGTCCTCGGCGACATGATCACCGGCGAACTGTCCATGCACGGCTGGGACCTGGCCGTCGCGACCGGTCAGCGGCCAGCGCTTCCCGCCGGCCTGCTGGCGCATCTGCACGACACGGTGTTCGCCGGGCTGGAGCAGGGGCGGGCGATGGGCATGTACGGCCCCGAGGTCGCGGTGCCGTCCGACGCACCCGCCCTGGACCGCGTCGTCGCCCTGACCGGCCGTGACCCCGCCTGGACGGCGTGACGGCCGCACGTTCCGCCGGGAGCTTCGGTCTTACCGGAGGCGGAAGAAGCTACCGGCGGCGGCAGACGAATTCGCCGTGCGTCGGCGTGCGGGCGGCGTGCGAGACGGTGTCGAAGCCCGCCCGGTGCAGCATGCCCTCCAGGATCCAGGCGTATGTGGAGAACTCCTCCCGCACGTGCGCCTCGAAGTCCGCCCGGGTGAAACCCCGGCCCTCGGGCCGCCCCGCGGTGTCGAGCCACTGCTGCACATGCCCTGCGGCGTCCGCGGGCGGGAAACTGAAGATGACGTCCCACAGGTAGAAAGTGCCGCCCGGCCGCAGCATGTCGGCCGCGTTGATGAGCGCCTGCTGCTTCCAGAAGTCCGGCAGCTGGTGCAGGGCCGACTTGGTGGTCACCACGTCCGCGGGCCCCGCCCGGTGGACGTAGTTGAGGAACCCGGCCCGGTGCCAGTGCGCGCCGGCACCGGCCCGTTCCGCCCTGGCCCGTGCGAAGGCCAGCATCTGCTCCGAGACGTCGATGCCGTGGGCCTCGGCCCCGCGTGCCGCGGCCTGGACCACCAGCGAGCCGGTGCCGCAGGCCAAGTCGACCAGGCGGGTGCCCGCGACGACGCCGAGACGGTCGAGCAGGGCGTCGTCGGCGTCCGGGTCGGTGCCCTGGTTGCGGTCGTAGGAAGCCACCGCGGCCGCGCTGCCGAGGTCGACGCCGACGGGCTCGTACTCGCGGAAGAACCATGCCGGGCGGGGACGGGCGCTCTCGCTTCGTGGCATAACCCGTTTGTAGGGTCCGGGCAGACCCGGCGGCAACCGCAACATCCGCAGCACGGCGTTCCGGAAGGTGAAAGATGCAGGACCACGACCAGTACCGGCTCTTCCTCCATCTCGCCTCCACCCTGAGCTTCACCCGAACCGCGGCCGACTGCCACGTCAGCCCCGCCACGTTGTCCCGTACCGTGCAGCGGCTGGAGGCCACGACCGGGCACCGGCTCCTGGAACGGGGCCCGCACGGCGTCGCGCTGACCGAGCACGGCCACCGCTTCCACCGCTACGCGGTCGACGTCCTGGAGCTGTGGGACCGCTACCGCGACAACGACCCCGGACCGGACCGACTCGGCGGCCACCTACGGGTGTTCGCCTCGGTCACCGCCTGCCAGGGCCTGCTGCCCGACCTGCTCGCACCGCTGCGGGACGCCCATCCCCGCATGCAGATCTCGGTGCGGACCGGTGACGCCGCAGCCGCCCTCGCGCTCCTCGACGACGGCGAGGCCGACCTCGCCGTCGCGGCCCTGCCCTCCCGGGTTCCGGCCACCCTCCTCGCCCGCACCGTCGCCCGCACCCCCCTCGTCCTCGTCCGAGCCGACCCACCACGGTCAGACGCGCGGCTTCCCGATCCCGACGAGCCGTTCGTGCTCCCCCGACAGGGCATGGTCCGGGACATCGCCGACCGCTGGTTCCGCCGCCTCGGCATCGCCCCCCGCACGGCCGCGGAGGCCGACGGACACGAAGCCCTGCTCACGCTGGTCGCTCTCGGCTACGGCACCGGCATCATCCCCGAGCTTGTCCTACAGCACTGCACCATCCGGAACCGGCTCCACATCGTCCCCACCCCGTCCGGCCCCGGCGAACTCACCATCGGGGCATGCGTCCGGCGCACGGATCTCCACCGCCCCCTCGTCGCCGCCGCATGGGCTGCCACAGGATCCGGTGAACCCGCACGGTCAGAGCACTAGAGTCGTCGTGCAGTCATACGGCCGTGGGGGCGGAGGTGACGGTGGACGAATCGACCGAGTCGGACGGGGTACCGGCTCCGGTGAGCGCGGTGGGCCGTGACGTCTTCATCCACGCGGAGGGTCCCGGGTCCGTCGCCTCGCAGACGATGCGGGACGTCCACGTGCACCTCCCGCCGCGGGACGCGGTGACCTGGCCGCACGTGGTGGGGGTCCTGCCGCCGCGGGCGGGGGCGTTCCAGGACCGGGCCGAGCGGACGCGACTGCGCGAGGCGGTGAGGAGCGGCGGCACGGCGGTGCTGTGCCAGGTCCTCAGCGGGATGGGCGGGGTCGGCAAGACCCAGCTCGCCGCCGACCTGGCGGATGAGCTGCTGCGCGAGCAGGGCGTGGACCTGCTGGTCTGGCTCTCGGCGGGCAGCCGCACCGCGATCGTCGCGGGGCTGGCGCAGGCGGGGACCGAGGTGTGCGGGGCCGATCCGAGCGACCCGGAACAGGCCACGCGCGCCTTCCTGGCGTGGCTACGGGCGGGGCCACGGCGCTGGCTGGTCGTCCTGGACGACATCGCCGACCCGGCGGACCTCAACGGCCTGTGGCCCCCGGCGGTCGAACACGGCCGCACGGTCGTGACCACCCGCCGCCGCGACGCCGCCCTCACCGGAGGCGGCCGCCGGATCGTGCAGGTCGGCACCTTCACCCCGGAAGAGGCAGCGACGTACCTCACGTCAGCCCTGAAGGAAGCGGGCCGAGCCGAACCGCCCGCCGAACTGACCGCGCTGGCGGACGACCTCGGCTACCTGCCGCTCGCCCTTTCCCAGGCCGCCGCCTACATCGTGGACGCAGGCATCCCGGTGGCCAAGTACCGCAACCTCCTCGCCCGCAGAGTGCGCACGCTGGAAGACATCAGCCCCGACGTCCTCCCCGACGACCAGCCCCACACCATGGCCGCCGCCTGGGAACTGTCCGTCGAGCGAGCGAACGGGCTGCGCCCGCACGGCCTCGCCCGCCCCATGCTGGAACTGGCCTCCTTCCTCGCCCCGGACGGCATCCCGGCGGCCGTGCTCACGAGCGAGCCCGCGCTCGCCCACTTCACCGCCCGGAGCACGCAGCCGGTCACGGCGGACGACGCGGCCGGTGCGCTACGGGCGCTGCACCGCGTCAGCCTCCTGACGGCACCGGAGCCCGACGACGAAGACGGCGGCTACGCCCGCGTGCATCAGGTCGTTCAGCGCGCGACCAGGGACACGCTGCCCGCCGAGCCGTACGGCGACACGGCCCGCGCGGCAGCCGACGCCCTGGTGGAGGTGTGGCCGGACATCGAACGCGACGCCGCTCTGGTCCAGGTCCTGCGCGCGTGCACCGCCGCTCTGGTCACCTGTACGGACGAGAGCGCGGACAGATCCTCGTGTCTCTACGAGCCCGACGCCCATCTGCTGTTCTATCTCGCCGGGCGCAGCCTGGGCGAGTCCGGCCAGGTCGCTGCCGCCGCCACGCATTTCCGGAACCTCACCACCACGACCAGCGACCGTCTCGGCCCCGACCACCCCGACACGCTCAGCGCCCGCCACAACCTGGCCCGCTGGCAGGGCGAGGCAGGTGACGCAGCCGGAGCCGCCACCGCCTACGCGGAACTCCTCGAAGACCGCCTCCGCGTCCTCGGCCCCGACCACCCCAACACCCTCAGCACCCGCCACAACCTCGCCCACTGGCTGGGCGAAACAGGCGACGCAGCCGGAGCCGCCACCGCACTCGCCCAGCTCCTCGAAGACCGCCTCCGCATTCTCGGCCCCGACCACACCAACACCCTCACCACCCGGCACAACCTCGCACGCTGGCAGGGCAGAGCAGGACGCGCCGCCGCGGCGGCCACGGCCTACGCCGAACTCCTCGGTGATCGCCTGCGGGTGCTCGGACCCGAGGACCCCCACACCCTCAGCACCCGCCACAACCTGGCTCATTGGCAAGGCGAGACGGGAGATGTCACCAGGGCCCTCGCCGCCTACGCCGAACTCCTCGACGACCGCCTCCGCATCCTCGGCCCCGACCATCCCGACACTCTCGCCACCCGGAACAGTCTGGCCCACTGGCAAGCCCACTCGGGCGACGTCGCCGGAGCAGCCGCCGCCTACGCCGAACTCCTCGACGACGTACTGCGCGTCCTCGGCCCCGAGCACCCCGACGTCGCCCTGATCCGCCACAACCTCGCGCACTGGCAGGCACGGGCCGACGAGGCTCAGCCGTAACCCGTCCCCCGGCAGTCCGCGCACCGCGCGCTCGGGACCTCCGTGCGGAAGGCGGGCTTGCGGCGACCTCCGCCGGATGCGGTGACGGAACGGTGGCCCGCAGTGACCGGACGGCCCTAGAGTCGTCGTGCAGTCGTACGGGGGTGGGGGTGAGCGCGGTGACAGGGGATGGGGCAGCCGGCTCGGGGAGTACGGCGGGCCGGGACGTGACGGTTCACGCGGGCGGCGCCGGGTCGGTCGCGGCGCAGTCCATGCGGGACGTCACCGTGTACCACCTCCCGCCGCGGGACGCGGTGACCTGGCCACATGCGGTGGGCGTGCTCCCGCCGCGCGCGGGGGCGTTCCAGGACCGGGCCGAGCGGGCGCGGTTGCGCGAGGCCGTACGCGGCGGGGGCACGGCGGTGCTGTGCCAGGTCCTCAGCGGCATGGGCGGGGTCGGCAAGACGCAGCTCGCCGCCGACCTCGCCACCGAGCTGCTTCGTGAGCAGGACGTGGACCTGCTCGTCTGGCTCTCCGCGGGCAGCCGCACCGCGATCATCGCCGGACTCGCCCAGGCCGGGGCCGAGGTGTGTGGGGCCGATCCGGGCGACCCGGAGCAGGCCTCCCGTACGTTCCTGGCCTGGCTGTGGACGGAGCCGTGCCGGTGGCTGATCGTCTTCGACGACATCGCCGACCCGGCGGACGTCAACGGCCTGTGGCCCCCGGCGGTCGAGCACGGCAGGACGGTGCTGACGACCCGCCGCCGGGATGCCGCGCTTGCCGGGGACGGCCGGCGGTTGGTGCAGGTCGGCACCTTCACCCCGGAAGAGGCGGCGAAGTACCTCGCCTCAGCCCTGGAGGAGGCGGGCCGAGCCGAACCCGCCGACGAACTGGCCGCGCTGGCGGACGACCTGGGCTGCCTGCCGCTGGCGCTCTCCCAGGCGGCGGCGTACGTCGTGGACGCGGGCATCTCCGTGGCGAAGTACCGCGACCTGCTGGCGCGCAGGGTCCGCACACTGGCCGATGTCACCCCGGACGTGCTGCCGGACGACCAGCACCACACCATGGCCGCCGCCTGGGAACTCTCCGTCGAACGCGCGAACGCCCTCCGCCCACGTGGCCTCGCCCGCCCCATGCTGGAGCTGGTTTCCTTCCTGGCGCCGAGCATCCCGATGGAGGTGCTGACGTGCCAAGACGCACTCGAACATCTAGCACCGGACGACACGCTCACCCCGGACGACGCAGTCGGTGCGTTGCGCGCGTTGCACCGGCTGAGCCTTGTGACGGCGCCGGAGCCGGGCGACGAGGAGGGGTACGTCCGCGTGCACCAGATCGTCCAGCGCGCGACTCGGGACACGCTGTCGTCCGAACCGTACGACGAGACGGCATGCGCGGCGGCCGACGCCCTCGTCGCGGTGTGGCCGGACATCGAACGCGACACCGCCCTGGCCCAGGCCCTGCGCGCGTGCTCCGCCTCGCTGATCTCCATCGCGGAGGAGGGGCCCGCGCGCACCGCGTGTTTGTACGAGCCCGAAGCCCACTCACTGCTCTTCCAGGTCGGAAGGAGCCTCGGGGAATCCGGCCAGGTCGCCACCGCTGCGGCCTATTTCGCGAGCTTTGCCGCGGCAGCCGTCGCCCATCTCGGCCCCGACCACCCCGACACCCTCTCCGCCCGCAACAACCTCGCCCGCTGGCAGGGCCACGCAGGAGACGCCGCGGGAGCAGCCACCGCCTACGCCGAACTCCTCGACGACCGCCTCCGCATCCTCGGCCCCGACCACCCCCGCACCCTCACCACCCGCCACAACCTCGCCAACTGGCAACGCGAAGCAGGAGACGCCGCCGGAGCCGCCACCGCCTACGCCGAACTCCTCGACGACCATCTCCGCATCCTCGGCCCCGACCACCCCCACACCCTCACCACCCGGAACAACCTCGCCTACTCGCAAGGCCATGCGGGAGACGCGGCGGGAGCCGCAGCCGCGTTCGCCGAACTCCTCGCCGACGATCTCCGCGTCCTCGGCCCCGACGACCCCGCCACCCTCGTCACCCGCGACAACCTCGCCAACTGGCGAGGCGAAGCAGGAGACGCCGCCGGAGCCGCCACTGCCTACGCCGAACTTCTCGACGACCGCCTGCGCATCCTCGGCCCCGACCACCCCCACACCCTCCTCACCCGCAACAACCTCGCCCACTGGCAAGGCCATGCGGGAGACGCCGCCGGAGCCGCCGCCGCGTTCGCCGAACTCCTCGACGACCGCCTCCGCGTCCTCGGACCCGACCACCCCCACACCCTCGCCACCCGCCGTAACCACACCTACTGGCAGGCGCGAGCCGACGAGGCTCAGGCGTAGCGCGCCGCCCCGCCGGGGCCCCGGCAGTCCGCGCACCGGGCGGTCGGGTCCTCCGTGCGGAAGGCGCGTTCGCAGCCGTCGCACGTACGCAGCGGGGCCGGGCGGGGCGCCCGGCGGGGTTCGGGCGGGAGCGGTGGGGGGAGGTGGGCGGTCAGGCGGTGGGCCAGCAGGCGGGACGGGGCGTGGATCGGGGTCGGGGACGGCGGCAGCCCTGCGGTCAGGGCGCGGGTGACCTCGGCCGGGGGTACCGCGCGGGCGAGCCAGGTCTCGACGGAGGGTGCGAGGCGCGCGATGTCCCCGGCGGACAGCAGGAGGCGCGGGTCGGCGAGCCTGAGCCGGGCCAGCAGATCGGCGGCGGGCGAGGTCACGGGTGCGGGCCTCTCCGCAGCCGGACGGGACGGTTTTGTACGGCCCGGCCCCGTACGACCGCGCCCCGCGCCCGTACGGCGGCGGCCCGGACCCGACGCCGGCGCGCCGCCCGGCCTGTCGTACGCGAACGCCCGCGTGGCGAAGCGTCCTCCCCCGAGCGGGACCCGGCGGCGCTCCAAGTACCCCGCCGCCTGCAACTCGTTGAGGGCCTTCCGAACGGTGATCTCACCCTCCGGGAAGCGTGCCGCGAGCGCCTTCACGCTCACCGGGGCGCCGTCCGGCAACGACTGGATGTACACCGCGAGCCCGATCGCGACCGCCGAGAGGCGGGGATGCTGGGCGAGGTGGTTGCCGACCACCGTGAACCGGTCGGCGTGCCGGTGCCGTACGTGGATCACTCCGGCGGGTGGCGCCCCCTCGGGGAGGGGCGCGGCGGGCATGCCCGCGTTAGACTGGGTGTCAGCCATCGGGAAGCTCTTCTCTTCCTTGGTGGTCAGGCCCTCGACCAGGATTGCCGTCCTGCCGGGGGCCCTTCTCATGTGCGGTTGTACCGCCGACCGTACCCCACCCGCCCCGAAGATCTGACCACCCGTCACCCATGTGGGTGAGCGTCACCACGGACCGGTGGGGTGAGGTTCTTACCCCGTTCCTTGAAAACAGGGTCCTTACAACAAGGCGCGCGCCCCGCCGGGACGCGCACCACCGGGACGTGGCCTACCGCGCCCCGGTCACCACCTCCGCGAAGGGTGTCCGCGCGACCTCGGCCCACACCGTCTTGCCCGGCACACGCGGCAGCACCCCCCACGACCGCGACAGCGCCTGCACGAGCACCAGCCCCCGCCCGGACTCCGCTTCCGCCTCAGGCGACGCCAACTCCCCCGGCTCCGGCGGCCGTCGCTCCGTCCGCGTGTCACTCACCGCAACCCGCACCGCCCCCGGCACGAGACCCACCCGCAACTCGAAGTCCCGCCCCGGCACCCGCCCGTGCGTGACCGCGTTCGCGGCGAGTTCGGCGACGACCGCCGCGACGTTGTCCGAGGCAGCGCTGTCGTACGGCACGCCCCAGACGTGCAGTTGCCGCACGGCCAGATGCCGCGCGAGCCGCGCGCCGCAGCGCGTGGACGACAGCCGGAGGACGAGTTCCGACTCCGAGAAGGCTTCGTGGGTGGAGATTTCACTATTCATGTGACAGAGCGTGGCCGACCGTATCTACCCTGAGAAGTAGTCAGCGACGGACACCTCTGACCTGTCCGTTGCCCGATCCGGTGCGTCCGGCACACATGCAAGCAAGCGGAGGTGGGTCCTTTGACGGCGGATCTTGGGAAAAATGGCACGACCTACCCACCGGACTGGGAGGAGGGCAGCGCAACGGACCTGATCAGTGCAGTTGGCAGGCAGATCAGGCTCTGGCGTGAGCGGGCGGGCATGACCCAGCCGGAGTTGGGCAAGCACATCGGCTACAGCAACGAGACCGTGTCGTCGGTCGAGCGTGGTCGCCGAGTACCGAAGCCTGAGTTCCTGGACGCGGCGGACGAGGCCACAGGTGCGGGTGGCCTGCTCAAGGAGTTCAAGAAGGACGTCGAGCGGGCGCGGATTCCGCAGAGAGTCCGCGACATCGCAAGGCTTGAGGACAACTCGGTATCCATCTGCAATTACGGCAACCACAACATCGCTGGCTTGTTGCAGACCGAGGATTACGCGCGAGCGCTTTACCAGATGCGCCGCCCGCTGCTGGACGAGGCGACGGTCGAACGCTACGTCGCTGGCCGCATGGCCCGTCAGGGGATCTTCAGCCGTTCGCCTGCCCCTACTCTGAGCTTCGTCCAGGAGGAGGTGACGTTGCTGCGCCCGCTGGGCGGTCGCGTGGTGATGCGAGGGCAGCTCGAACGACTGCTGGAAGTCGGCCAGTTGCGTAACGTGGAAATCCAGGTGATGCCGACCGATCGCGAGGACCACGCGGGAATGGGCGGGGGCGCCCTCCTGCTGGGCCCGAAGGACGGCCCGACGGTGGGGATTCAGGAAAACGGCGGCTCCAGCCGCCTGGTCTCTAACCGCGATGAAGTCCGGACGCTCGAAACGCAGTATGGGATCATCCGAGCGCAGGCTCTCACCCCGCGTGAGTCCCTGACGTTCATCGAGAAAGTCCTGGGAGAGACATGACCTCTGAGCCCTCTGCCTACCGCGCCACCACGCTGAACTGGCACAAGTCCAGCTACAGCAGCAACGAAGGCCACGAGTGCGTCGAGGTCGCCACCTCCCCCCGCACCGTCCACGTCCGGGACTCCAAAGACCCCGAGGGCCCCGCCCTCGCCTTCGCTCCCGCCGCATGGTCGGCGTTCCTCGCCTACGCGGCGGAGCAGCAGGTCTGACGACGTCCGGCGTGGCGGCCCAGCCCTTCCGCGAAGGGCCGCCACATCCGGCACGGGCGAACGAGAACGATCAGCGCTTGACGGCGACGCCCCCGTAGAAGCCGATGTGCGCCAGCTCCTCCGCAGGCATCGGGGGGCCGTCCGGGCGCCACAGGGGGGCCTGGACGAGGCCGGGTTCGAGCAGGTCCAGGCCGTCGAAGAAGCGCAGGATCTCGTCGTGCGAGCGCAGGGAGAGCACCGCGGTCGCGTGCCGGTCCTTGTAGACGTCGCGCGCCTGCGCCCAGTTCGCGTCCGCCTGGTGGAAGTCGGCCGTGGAGTGGGTCATGACGAGGAAGCTGCCCGCCGGGAGGGCGTCCAGGTAGGCGCTGACCAGTTCCGCCGGGTCCTCGTCGTCGCGGACGAAGTGGAGGATGGCCAGGAGCATCAGGCCCACGGGCTGGTCGAAGTCGATCAGCTGGCCGATGGTCGGGTGGGCGAGGATGCTCTCGGGGTCGCGCAGGTCGCCGAGGAAGAAGCCGGTGCTGCCCGCGCCCACCAGGTGGGCGCCCGCGTGGGTGGCCACGATCGGGTCGTTGTCGACGTACGCGACCCGTACGTCCGGGGCCAGCGCCTGGGCCACCTCGTGGGTGTTCGGGGAGGCGGGTATGCCGGTGCCGATGTCGATGATCTGGCGGACCCCGCTCTCGACCATCAGCGTGACCGCGCGGTGCATGAAGGCGCGGTTGGCCTGGGCCATGGGGACGAGTTCCGGGGCGAGGTCGATGACCCGCTGGGCGGCCTCGCGGTCCACCTCGTAGTTGTCCTTGCCGCCGAGGTAGTAGTTGTACATGCGGGCCGGGTGCGGCCTGCTCGTGTCGATCTGCTCGGCGGCGAATCCCTGCTCGGCCAAGGCTGCTGTCCTCCGGTGGTGCGGTGGTGCTTCGTGTCAGGTGGTGTGCGGTCGGGGGGGAGCGGTCAGAGCTTGACGCCGACGGCTCCGTAGCCGCCGATGCCGACGAGGTCGCGGGCGCCCGGGGTCGGGCCGTCGGGGCGCCACAGCGGGAGCTGGACGAGTCCGGGCTCGACCAGGTCGAAGCCGTCGATCAGGCCCATGATCTGGTCGTGGGACCGGAGGTTGAACGTGGCGGTGGCGCGGCTCTGCCGGTAGACGTCGGCGGCCTCCTCCGAGCCCGTTCCCGGGTCGTGGAAGTCGGCGGTGACGTGGCTGAAGAGCAGGTAGCTGCCCTTGGGGAGGGCGTCGCGGTAGGCGGCGACGAGCGCGGCCGGGTCCTCGTCGTCCCGGATGAAGTGCAGGATCGCGACGAGCATCAGGCCCACCGGCTGGTCGAAGTCGATGAGCTTGCCGATGGTGGGGTGGCCGAGGACGCTGTCCGGGTCGCGCATGTCGGCCAGGAAGAAGCCGGTGTTGCCCGCGCCCAGCAGGTGGGCGCCCGCGTGGGTGGCCACGATGGGGTCGTTGTCGACGTACGCGACCCGTACGTCCGGCGAGACCTCCTGCGCGACCTGGTGGGTGTTCGGGGACGTCGGGATGCCGGTGCCGACGTCGATGAACTGCCGGATGCCGCTCTGCGCCGTGAAACGCACGGCCCGGTGCATGAAGGCGCGGTTGGCGCGCGCGGACGGCACCGCGTCGGGCAGCAGCTGGATGACCTGCTGCGCGGCCTCGCGGTCCACCTCGTAGTTGTCCTTGCCGCCGAGGTAGTAGTCGTACATGCGGGCCGGGTGCGGCCTGCTCGTGTCGATCTCCTCGGCGGTGAATCCCTGCTCGGCCAAGGCTGGTGCCCTCCGGTTCGTGGTGGCCTCGCCACTGCGCGAGTCCATGGTTCAGACCTCCTTGCGCATGCCGTCAAGGATGGCTTTCGTGCTCTGCGCGGGCGCGGCCTGCGCGCACATCCGGTCCAGCGCCTCCAGGAACGCGGAGACGTCGTCGCGCTCGTCGAAGTAGACACCGCTCACCAGGCTCTCCACGTACGCGATGTCCGGGATCTCCTGGAGCTGGAAACGGAAGATGTGGAAGGGCCCGTACATGGCGGGGTGCGGGCCCGCCGCGAAGGGCATGATCTGGAGGCGGACGTTGGGCAGTTCGGTGGCCTCGATGAGGCGGCCGATCTGCTCGCGCATGACCTGGCGGCCGCCGATCGGGCGGCGCAGCACCGTCTCGTCCATGACGATCCACAGCAGCGGCGCCTTCTCCTTGCGCAGCAGCGCCTGGCGCTCCATCCGCAGGGTGACCAGCCGGTCGATCTCGTCGCCGGGCGCGTGCGGCTGGCCCGCACGCAGGGTGGCCCGCGCGTAGGACGCCGTCTGCAACAGGCCCGGCACGTAGTGGGGTTCGTACGCGCGGATGATCGACGCCTCGCCTTCGAGGCTGACGAACGCGCTGAACCAGTCCGGCAGGACGTCGCGGAAACTGTGCCACCAGCCGGGGCGGTTGGCCTCGCGGGCGAGGGCGAGGAAGCCGGCGATCTCGTCCGGCGCGGTCACGCCGTAGGTCATGAGCAGCTTCTCGACGTACGGGAGTTTGAGTCCCACCTCGGCCTTCTCCATCCGGCGGATGGTCGCGTGCGTGACGTCCAGCGCCCGGCCCGCCTGCTCGAAGCTCATACCGGCCTGCTCACGCAGGTCCTGGAGGCGCTTGCCCAGCACCATGCGCAGGACGGTGGGCGCGCCACCCGGCCGGGGGTCCATCACGGCGGCTCCTGTTCCTCAACTCCCGTGGCTGGAAAGCAGTCTGTCACGGTGTTAGTGCAGGGGACAGCGGCGTAGGGCCGCATCTGTACATTGCAGTTCGGACATTGCTGCGCGTCGTCCCCATCACTCTCACCCTGCCCACCTGCGCCGCCGTACAGGCCTCACCGTCCGGGGCGGGCGCTAGGATCCAGCCACTTCCCCCGCCGAGACGGCCGGGGACGGGCAGGGAGGGGACCGCCATGGGACGCCGCATGCAGGAATGGGCCCGCAAGAAGCAGATGCGGGGCGCGATCGCCGCGCGCGAACGGGGCGACAGCACGTACGTGCACGGACTCGTCCTCGCCGACGAGAAGGTGCGGGACGTGCACATCGGCTTCGTCGAGGCGGAGGGCTGGAAGCTGGTGTCCATGCAGGCCAACCCGGACAACCCGCGTCAGCGCTGGACCCTGACCTTCGCCCGCGCGGAAGCGGTGGAGGCGGCGGCCGCGCCGTCCGACCCGTCGGCCTGACGGCCTGACGGCCGTGAATGTCCCGGTTGCGCAACTCCAGGGTCCGGCGGCCGGAGGCCGGCGCATCATCGGACCGTGACCGACACCGGCTCCGCGCCCGGCACCTCACCCGGACACCACCCGCTCCGGCTCCTCCGCATGGGCAGATCCATGGTCCCCTCCCTCGGCGCGGTGCGGTCGATGGCGTGGACACGGGACGGCCGACGCCTGCTCCTGGCCGCCGGATACTCCCGCGACCAGCTGGCGCTGCTGGAGCTGGCCGGGGGCTCCTTCGTCCCGCGCTTCGGGCTCCCCCTGACCGGCGGTGCGGTGCGCTCGGTGGCCTGGGCGCGCGAAGGCCCGCGCCTGTTGCTCGCCGCCGGAAACGGCAGCGGCACCGTCGCCCTGTGGGATGTGGACGAGGGTGCTCCCGCTTCCTTGGCCAGCGCCCGCACCATCCCCGTCGACGACGTGCGTTCGGTGGGGTGGGTGCGGGACCGCGGGCGGCTCCTGCTGGCCACCGGCACCCAGAGCGGCACCGTGCGCATGTGGACCCTCAGCGGGACCGCCCGCCCCCTGGGCCAACCGCCCACCGTCAGCCACACCATCGGCGTTCGGTCGATGGCGTGGGCCTACGACGGGGGGCACCTGACGGCCTGCTGCCACACCGACGGCACCGTCTCCGTGTACGGCGTCGTCAACGAATCGCTGGCCCTCCTCGCGACGGCCGGTGACACCGGTGCCCGGCGTCTGGGATGGGGACGGGACGACGAGCGGCTCCTGCTGGCCGTCGGCAACGACGACGGCACCGTACGGGTGTGGGAATTCGCCGACCGCTCCCTCATCCCGGTGGGCGGCCCCGTCGCCGCCCACACCGGCCGGGTTGGGGCGGTGGCCTGGGCGCGGAGCGGGCGCCGCGCGCTGCTGGCGACAGGCGGCGAGGACGACGGCACCGCACGCGTGTGGGAAGCGGGCGGGAACTCCCTCGCTCCCCTCGGCGAACCCTCCGGCGCTGAATCCGGGGGGGTGCACTCGCTGGCGTGGGCGTCCGACGGCGGGCAGTTGCTGCTGGCCGTCGGCAGCGACGAAGGATCCATCCAGCTGTGGGAGGCCGTGGAGGACCGTGCGGTGCCCCGGCTCCCCGCCTACCGCTCGGACGCGCTCGGCGTTGCCGACGAGCTCGCGCGCTCCGACGAGGCGCGGGCGCTCGCGGAACTGGTCACGGCGCGGTCGGCACGGCCACCGCTGGCCGTGGGGCTGTTCGGGGACTGGGGGGAAGGCAAGAGCCACTTCCTGGGCCTCGTGCAGGAACAGGTGGACACGGTGGCACGGGCGGGCAACCCGCTGGCTCATCACGCCGTACGGCAAGTGCGGTTCAACGCCTGGCACTACGCCGAGACCGGGCTGTGGGCGAGCCTCGTCGCCGAGCTCTTCGCACAGCTCGCCGCCCCGCCCGGCACGGGCGACCCCGGCGGGGCGCAGCGCAGCATGTCCCGGCTGACCGCCGAACTGGTCTCCGCGCGCGGCCTGCGGACACGGCTCGACGCCGCCCGCAGACGCCGCGACCGCCTCGAAGAAGCCCTGCGGGAACGGAACCTGTGGGATGCGCTGTCCCCCGAGCAGCAGCGGCAGGTCACCGATCTGGTCGGCGAGGACGCCCTCTCGGCACGGCTGTACCGGCAGGCCGCGATCGGCGCCTCCGCCGTCCAGGAACGCCTGTTCACGCTACGGACGGTCCTGCGCGGGGTCGGCACGGCACGGATGGCGGTCTTCCTCGCCCTGCCCGTCGTGGTGGCGGTCGCGGGCGGGTTGCTCACGACGCTCGGGACGCCGCGACATCCCTGGTCCGGGAGCTTCCTGGGGGTGCTCCCCCTGGTCCTCGGGGCCGAATGGCTGCGCGGCCGGTTCGGCGAGACCCGGACCCGCCTCCAAGGTGCCTGGTACAGCGCACGGCGGATCGTCGAGAAGCAGCGGGCGAGGCTGCTGACCGCCGCGGAGGTGGCGGCGGCGGAAGTGGCCGCGCTGGAGCGCCAGATGCAGGACCTCACGGCGGCCGGCCAACTCGCCGGGCTGATCGGCGACCGGGCCGCTGCCGGGGACTACCGCAGCCAGCTCGGCGTCATGACGCAGATCCGGGAGGACTTCCAGCGGATGGCGGACCTGCTGGGGCGGGCCGCCGCACCGGACGAGGGGGCGGACGCCGGGTCCGGGGGCGAAGACGGGTCAGGGGCCGGGGCCGCGCCCGGCGGGAACGGCAGGGGCGGACGTCACGGGCCGGACGACCCCGGCGCCCGCGACGAGGCGGACGACGCGCTCCCGCAGATCGACCGGATCATCATCTACGTCGACGACCTCGACCGCTGCCCGCCCGCACGGGTCGTCGAGATGCTGGAGGCCATCCACCTCCTGCTCGCCGTCGAGCTGTTCGTGGTCGTCGTCGCGATCGACCCCCGCTGGCTGCTGCGGGCGATCTCGGCGCACTACCGCGACGTCCTCGACGCCACGCCCGGCGAGGGCGCCGCGGGCATGGGGGCGTCCACACCGGCCCAGTACCTGGAGAAGATCTTCCAGGTCGTGCTGACGCTGCCCGCGCTGGACGCGGGCGGGTACGCGCGGATGATCGACACGCTCGTCGGCGTGCGGGACGACCGGACGCCGCCGCCCGCCCCGCCCGGTGCATCGCCACCACCGCCCGGCCCGGAAGCCGCGCGGGCCTCAGGCGGTGCGGACGCGGCGTCCGACCGAGTGGTGGCCGGGGACGAGGACGACATGGCCCTCGCCATACCGCGCGTGGACGCCGTCCGCGTCGTGGAACGCACCGACCCGCTCACCCTGGAGCCCGACGAACTCGCCCTGCTCCGCCTGCTCGGGCCGCCGCACCTCGTGGCGACGCCCCGCGCCGTGATGCGGCTGGCCAACAGCTACGGCCTGCTCACCGCGCTGCGGCGGACCCACCGCGAGGCCGACCTCGCGCAGACGGGGCCCGGCCCGGCGGGGGCACCCCCGTACCGGGCGGGCATGGTGCTGCTCGCGGCGCTCGTCGCGTACCCCGCCCTCGGCCCGGCGCTGTGCCTGCACCTCCACGCGGAGGCGACAGCCCGTCCCGACGCGGCCTGGCCGGACTTCTGCGCGGCCCTCCCGCCCGCCTCGGCCCCCGCCGACCCCCAGTGGGAGGCGCTGCGCACGGCCCTGGCCCACGTCACGCGGGCGGCCACGGCCCACGGCCTCCCGCTGCCCGCGCCCCTCGCGGTCTGGCGCGACTGGGTCCTCCCGGTGGCCCGGCTGTCCTTCCCGGCGGGCAGCATCGTCTCGGCCCTCGCACCCGGCTGAGGCGCGGGACGTCATTCCGATGCCTACGCCGGAAGAATGGCCGGGCGGGGACGGGAGGCGTGTTACGCCCGGGGGCCGGGAGCGATCCCTAGGTTGCGCGGTATGAACCTGAGAAAATCCCCAGCCCCCGCCCCCGCCGCCGGGCGCGGGCGACACCGGCTCGGGCGGTGGGCCGCAGGCGGACTCGGCGTGCTGAGCCTGGTCGCGACAGGAATGGGCCTGCCGGCCCAGACGGCCGCCGCGCAGGGCGTGGGCGTGCCGCTGGTGAACGAGACGTTCACCGGGGCGACCGCCGACGCGGAGTTCGAGGGGTTCGGGGACGCGTGCCTGACCGGCGCCCCCCAGTCCCCGGCGCCCGGCCCCGGCACCCACCCGCTCACCGGCTGCCCCGCCGGGGCGGTGGGCCCGGTGCCGCCGGACGACGCCGCGCCCCACGGCTACCTGCGGCTGACCGACGCGGGCAACGACCGCTCCGCGGCCGTCCTCTACAACCACGCCCTCCCGGCCAACCAGGGCCTGGTCACCACCTTCGACCAGTGGCAGTACGGGGCGACGACCAACCCGCCCGCCGACGGCATCTCGTTCTTCCTCATCGACGGGGCCGCGTCGCTGACCGCGCCCGGCGCGTTCGGCGGCAGCCTCGGCTACGCGCAGAAGCTGCCCGACGACGACCCCAACGCCACCTTCCTGCCGGGCGTCAACCACGGCTACGTCGGGGTGGGCCTCGACGTCCTCGGCAACTACTTCGGCGACTGGGAGCACCGCGGCAACGGCTGCGCCACCCGCTCCCCCGCCGGTACGTCCTTCCGCATCCCCGCGCCCGGCCAGAACATGGTGACGCTGCGCGGACCGGGCGACGGCACCGAGGGCTACTGCTTCCTCGACGCCACGACCAGCAACTTCTCCACCACCGGACCCTGGCCCTCGACCCTGCCGGGACAGCTCCAGGGACCGACGACCACGCTCCCCGCGGACGCCACCCCGGCGGAGGCCGAAGCGCTGCTGGAGCCCTCGCGGCGCACGGTGACCGTCGAGATCTCCCCGGCGCCGAACCCGGTCATCACCGTCTCGATCGACTTCCACGACGGCAACGGCACGCAGCAGGTGCTGTCCGCCCCGGCTCCGCAGCCGGTGCCGAGCACGTACAAGTTCGGTTTCGCGGGCTCGACGGGGCTGTTCACCGACGTGCACCTCATCAGGAACGTCACCGTGCAGCCCGCGGCCGCGCTGCCGCAGCTCAACCTCGTCAAGCAGGTCTCCCAGGACCCGCCGCTGCCGCTGCCGCTGGTGCCGGGCAGCCAGGTGCCGTACCAGTACGTCGTGACCAACAGCGGCAACACCGACCTGACCGGGGTGAACGTCACCGACGACAAGGTGGACGGCATCACCTGCCCGCAGGACACCCTCGCGGTCGGCGCGACGACGACGTGCACGGGGACGTACACCGTCACCGACGCGGACGCCGCCGCGGGCTCGCTCACCAACACCGCGACCGCGCACGGGCGGTCCGACGACACGCCCGTCGACTCGCCACCCGACAGCGTCACGCTCCCGGTCCAGTCCGGTCCCGGGGTCCGGCTGGAGAAGACGGTGGACGACACCCGCGAGTACCGGGCCGGCGACGAGGTGACCTACCACTACACCGTCACCAACACCGGCCCGCAGGAGCTGACGGACCTGACCGTCACCGACGACCGGGTGACCGGCGTGACCTGCGACGCGACGACCCTCGCCCCGTCCGGCGAACCCGGCGACAGCACCACCTGCACGGGCACGTACACCGTCACGGACGCGGACGCCGACGCGGGGACGATCACCAACACCGCCACCGCGCACGGGCGGTCCGACGGCACCGAGGTCACCTCGCCGCCGGACGACGCCACGGTGATCGTCGCCTCCGAGCTGGCGCTGCGGCTGGAGAAGTCCGCCGACGACAGCCGCGTCTACCGTGCCGGTGACGAGGTGACCTACCACTACACCGTCACCAACACCGGCAACGCGACGCTGACCGGCGTCGGCGTCACCGACGACCTCGTACCGGACGTCACCTGCGAGGCGACGACCCTCGCGCCCGGCGACAGCACCACCTGCACGGGCACGTACACCGTCACCGCGGCGGACGCCGCACGCGGCCGGGTCGTCAACGTGGCCGCCGCACACGGGCGGTCCGGCGGCCGGGAGGTCGTCTCCGAACCCGACAGCGTCACACTGCGCACCGCCGCGGAAACGGGCCTGCTGCTGGCCAAGTCCGTCGACGACTCGCGCACCTACCAGGTGGGCGACGAGGTGACCTACACCTACACCGTCACCAACACCGGCGACACGGAGCTGACGGGTGTCGGCGTCACCGACGACCGGGTGACCGACGTGACGTGCGAGGCGACGACCCTCGCGCCCGGCAACAGCACCACCTGCACGGGGACGTACACCGTCACCGACGAGGACGCCGCCTGCGGCTCGGTCACCAACACCGCGGTGGCCACCGCCGAGAACGGCACCGTCCGCTCCAACGAGGACCGGGCCACCGTCACCGTCGAGTCCAAGGAGAAGCCCTGCCCCCCGAAGCCGTGCCACGACGAGTACGGCAAGCCCTGCCCCCCGAAGGCAGCCGCCTGACGCCTCGCTGACCCCAGGCCCCCGCCGGACCACCGGCGGGGGCCTCCCCCTGCCCCGGTCAGTCCCCCGTCCGCCCGTCCGTGCGCTCGCGCAGGAGCTCGGCGTGGCCGACGCCCTCCCCGTCCCGAACGGTTCACCGGCGCGGGCGCTGTGGCGTGGCACCCTTCGTCACTCGGGGGTCACCCTCGTCGCTTTGACGCCGAGGACCAGTTTCTCCAAGGCCTCGTCAACCGGGCCCAGGGAGAACGCGTCCCGGGCAAGCAGGTACATCACCGCGTCCTCGTCGATCGCCAGGAAGAACTCCCCCCTGCCGATCTCCCCGACCGGGCAGAGCGCACGGCCGAAGCGCTCGGACGCGACCTCGAACCTGTCCTCCTCCCCGACCGCCACCTCGGGATCGAACAGGAAGGGCTCGCGCGCGACGTTCACACCGGGTCCTTCGATCTCGACCGAGATCCCGCCGAACTCGGCGAGGAAGAGCCGCGCGGCCTGGTGCCAGGCAAAACCGGACAGCCCCTCACCGGAGAGATCGACCTCGGCCTGCCTGGCCGGGAACCACCCGGCCCGGGTCAGTACCTCGTGCACCTCACGGGAGAACCGCATTGGCCGCCATCCGTCGGAGAGTCGATTCCGTCATGCTTCACGACGGCCCCACGTCTCCGCCACTGCGGCCGACTACGGGCACGCCGTCACCGATCAGTGCCTCGGCCGCCTGACCACCGTCCCCCACCGGCCCGTCCGTTGCGGCCCCGGCGGCCCCGGCGGCCTATCCTCCTGACATGGCGCATTGGCGGCAGTCGTTGGGCAGAGCCTTCTGGGCGGCGGACCGGTTCATGGGCGGGGAGCGGCCCCTGATCCCGGCGGCCGCCGCTGGTGAACGAGCGGCAGGAGGATCCGTCGGAGGTGCCCGGTGCAGGGGCATGTGGACGCGTCACAGCTCCCAGTCGGCAGCGTGCTGCGGGCGGATGCCTGCTGCGAGCTTCGTGAACAACTCCTCGGTGCTGTCCGCGTAGGTGAATACGGACGCGTCCATGCCGGCGAAGAACCGGCCCGACGGGGTGACGTAGACGGTCAGGTGGAAGCCGTCGACGCCCACCGGGCAGAGGGATTCGCCCACCACCGAGGAGCACCGGGCGGCGACGTCCGCGTCACGTTCGGTGCAGACCCGGGCGGGGTCGACATCGGTCCGGCAGAAGTGCTCCCGGCCGTTCACCGTGACACTCGGGGGGTGCACGATGTGCAGGCCCTGGAAGGACTCCAGGAAGCGGCGGGCCGACGCGGACACGTCGAAGCCCACCACGGTCATGTCGCGGACGAGTCCGGAGACTTCCACGGTGCGGCCGGGTCTCCATCCGGCCGCCTCCAGCAGGAGGCGGCCGGGGCCGTCGGGGATGCCGTGAAGGTCCGCGGTCAAGGGCCTGTCACCGCCAGGTCGGTCGCGCCGCGTCTGACGAGTGCGCTCTGGCAGGACAGGCACGCGGCTTCCGGGGTTCCGGTGGCGCTGCGGACGGTGAGGAACTGGATGTCGCTGAGCTGGAGCGGTCTCCCGTTCTCCTCCTCGAAATCCGCGCCGTGGTTGGCGAAGAGTGCGTTGCAGGCCCGCATCTCCGCGCAGTTGGCGGCGTTGCCCTGGAAGGTCTGCCCGCCGTCCTCAGCAGCCTGCTGGATCTCGGGTTCGAGGTAGGGAGGGGTGGAGGAATGGCCGGAGTAGCCGCGCTCCACGATGTTCGTCCCCTTGATGTTGGCAACCGACGTCATCGTCGCATCCTTGGGGGCGCTCTTCGCCGCGGCACGTGCCTCGGCGCCCATGTCCGGCCCGCAGGTGTTGTGGACCAGGACCGGGGTTCCGCCCGCGAGCACGTAGTAGGTGTGGAGCTGCTCGACGGTGAGGTTGTAGCGGTCGGCCGCCCCCGGCGTTGCGTGGACGGTGAGGACCTTGGCGTGGTGGTCCGTTTCCGTGTTGAGGGAGTGACCGGACTTGAGGTCACCCGCGGAGGTCCAGGTGTGGGTGGTGTCATCCCAGAAGGGATGGTTGGCCGTGGTGTGCAGGGTGGCGGATTTGCCGTTACTTCCCTGGACAGTGACGTCGACGAGGTCGGTGTCGTGGTTGATCCACCGGTGCTGGACCTCGCGGCCGCCCTCGTCCTTGCCGGTCGCCGGGTCGGCCGCCTCGACCTTGTCGCCGGGCTCGACCTCCGCTATCGGCTTCGTGGTCCCGTCCGCGAGCAGAACGGGGGTGTCCGGCGAGAAACTGCATCCCTTTCCGCCTCCCCCGCCCGCCGCGTGGCTCGCGCCCGCGAGATTGGCCACTACCGCGGCGCCTGCCGCCACCGTGGTCGCTCCCGCCGCTTCCGCCGCCACGCTCAGGCCTGCCGAGGCCGCGGCCACCGAGGCCATCGCCAGGGAGCCGGTGGCCAGGGAGGATTCGGCGAAGGCGGTCGCCATGGGGAGGGCGATCTCGGGCATGATCACGATCGCCGTGATGATCGCTGCCGCCGCGAGGGCGATGACGGCCGCGTTGATGATCGTGTCCAGGTGGCGTTTGACCTGGCAGGCGACGTTGTACCAGGCGCAGTGGCGCTTCGCCGCCTTCGCCGCGGCGGCCTTGGCCTTGGCGCGGGCCTGGGCCTCGGCCTTCTCCTGGGCGGCCTTGACGGCCGCCGCGTAGGCCTTGGCGGCGGCGTCGGCGTAGGCCCTGTCGGCCTTGGTGACGGCGTCGTTGTAGCCGGAGCAGGTCTTGGGGGTGCAGAGGGCGCCGAAGCCGTTGTCGTGGGCGAGTTTCTGGGAGATGGGCTTGGCGCCCTTGACGACGGGGACGTTCATGGTGGGGTCGGCCCACCAGTTGTCGAGGCCCGTGGGGTCGCTGAAGGTGACGGGGTTGGCGGAGGCGTAGGTGTAGCCGTTGAGCTGCTGGGGGTCGGTTTCCAGGACGGGGTCGAGGGAGAGGAAGCGGCCGAGATCGGTGTCGTACTCGCGGGCACCGATCGTCGTGAGTTCGTCGTCGGGGTCCTGGGGGCTGTTGAGGAAGCCGTTGGGGTCGAGCCAGCTGCTGCCCGGGGTGGGGCCGCGGGGGGCGCCGTAGGGGGTGTACTGCTGCCAGGACGGGTTGGCGGCGGTCGCGTCGAGAGCGAGGGTGCCGGTGCCGTGCTGGTCGCCGTACTCGAAGCCGTAACCCTTGGTGGTGACGACGGCCTGGCCGCCGCCGGGCAGGTCGTAGGAGCGGACGTTGCTCAGGTCGCCGGACGCGGTGTCGAGGGTGATCTGCTGGTCGGGCAGGAAGACGGTGACGGAGCCGGGGTCGGTGCGTTCGACGACGCCGCCGTCCGCGTCGTAGAGGTAGCCGGTGGTGTGGGTGCCGGTGGTCGCGGTGCTGAGCCGGCCCTCGTCGTCCCAGGTGAGCGACTGCGCTCCGGCGGTGGTGGGGCGGGAGACGGTGTCGCCGAGGCTGTCGTAGCAGTAGTTCTTGGTCGTGGTGGTCGCGCCGGTCGTGGTGGCCGCCGAGGCGAGGGTGTGGGCGCCGGAGCTGGTGGCGGCGCAGCCGGTGGCGCTGCCGCCGTACGCGTAGACCGTGCTGGTGTCGGCGCCGCCGGTCAGCGAGTGCTGCACCTGCTGCTTGGGCTGGCCGAGGGTGTCGAAGCTCCAGCTGGTCCAGTACGCGCCGCCGCTCACCCCGTCGGTCACGACGGCCGCCGCGGTCTGCGGGGTGGGGGCGGTGTCGCAGGTGCCGGCCGCGCTGCTCGCGCTCGTCCACGCCTGGGAGAGCCGGTCGAGGCCGTCGTAGCGGTAGCACTGCGTCTCGGTGGCGCCGCTGCCGCGGATGTCGGTCTGGGAGGTGATGTTGCCCGACGGGTCGTACGCGAACTTCGTGCGGTCCATCGGGGTCGCCGAGACCGCGGTGTTGACGACGTTCTGGTCGGTGAGCGCGCCGGTGTGGGTGTCGTACGTGCTGGTGACGTACGCCTTCGCCGCCGCCGAGCCGACGACTTGCTGGGCGACCTGGCCGAGCGCGTCGTAGGCGACGTTCTGGACGTAGCCGTGGCTGCCGGAGAGCGTGCACTCCTGGTCGATGCCGTTGTAGCCGCAGTAGCCGGTGGTCAGCACCTCCTTGGCCATGCCGCCCGCCGCGGGGACGAGCGTGGCCTTGGGGCGTCCGACGGTGTCGGTGTAGCTGTGCTGGTAGGTGTAGTCGCCGGCCAGCGCGCTGGTGCCGGGCACGGTGTACGTCTCGCCGAGCGACTCGGCGAAGATGTTGAAGCCCTTGGCCTGGGTGACGAAGGTGCCCGCGGGGGTGTAGGACCGGCTCGCCGTGAGGTGGCCGATGGGATAGGTCATGCCCGGCACGGCGTTGTCGCTGTTGTCGTACGTCCACGAGGCGACCTCGTTGGCGGGCGACTGCCCGGCCAGCGGCGCGTCGTACGCGGCAGTCTTGCGGTTGAGCTTGTCGAAGACGAAGGACAGGGTGTGCCCGGCCGGGTCGGTGGACTGCACCTGGTTGCCGGCGCCGTCGTAGACGATCGGGGACTGCGCGGGGGTGCTGCCCGCGTCCGGGTCGGTCGAGCCGGTGACGTCGCCGTGGTAGTTGTACCGCGTGCCCCACACGTCGCCCGCGGCGTCGACGGTCTGCTGGGCGCGGCCGAGCGCGTCGAAGGTGTAGCGGGTGGCCTGGACCGTTCCGCCGGTGACCTTCGCGGTGGTGAAGCCGCCCGCGGTCGCGGTCGTCACCGTCGGGGCGGTGTCGTACTGGTCGAGTTCGGTGGTGCGGCCCATCGCGTCGGCGGTGATCGCGGTCGCGGGCCTGCCCTGCGGCGGGACGCTGACGGTGCGGTCGCCGAGGTACTGGCTGTAGGCGACCTCCCGGACGGTCTTGTCGTCGAGTCCGGTGACGACGGTCGGGCGGCCCATGCCGTCGTAGGAGGTGATCGTCTGCTGGTGGACGTTGTTGTCCGCGGTCTGCTCCAGGACGCCGTTGGGGTTCGACGAGTCGTCCTGGTAGGCGTCGTTGGTCTGGGTGACCCAGCCGTGCGTGTCGTAGAAGGTGTCGCTGATGATCCGCCCGGTGCCCGTGGTGACCGCCTGGTCCTGGGTCTGGCGGGTGCGCAGCAGCGCGTCCAGCAGGTTGGTGGACGCGGTGTAGCCACCGCTGTCGTTCATCACCTTGGTCGTGACGACGACCGGCGCGGTCGTGCCCTCGGCCGGGAAGCTGTAGCTGTACAGCTGGTTGGCGGGCTTGTCGGTGGTGCGGGAGTCCTGCCAGACGGCGATCGTGCGGCCGAGGCCGTCGCTGTGGACGGTGGAGACGACGCCGTTGACGTCGGTGGCGGTCAGGGTGACCGCCCGCTCGGGGTCGTACGTGGATGTCGTGCTCTGGCCCAGGGCGTTCGTGGCCTTGACCGCGGTGGTCGTCAGGTAGGAGGTGTCGGTGTACGCGGTGGAGGTCTTGTTGCCATTGCCGTCGTACGTGGCCGTGGGGCGGCCGTGGGTGTCGTAGACGGTGGCCGAGTCGGTGCGGTAGACGAAGGCACCCGCCGCGTAACCGACGGCGTCCTGCTGCACGGAGGAGTCGGCGAGCGTCGGGGCGGGCTGCGGCCACGCCGGTGACGCGGGCTGCGGCCAGGTCGCCGCCATCGTCTGGTTGTCGTAGAAGGTGCGGGTGTCCGAGATGACGTCGGTGGCCCGGTCCAGCCCGGCCGGTGCGGTCAGGGCGTTGGTCTGCGCGGCGGTGGGGGCGCTGGCCCCGGCCGGTGAGGTGCCGCCGCAGGGCTTGGCGTCGGTCTCGGTCTCGGCGACCAGGCCGCTGAGGTTGAGCGCGGTGTTCGCGGCGGCGTACGTGGTGCGGGTGCAGGTCTCCTGCGAGCCGGTCTTCCCGGCCTTGGCGAGGTCGCCGTGCGCGTACGAGAACTTCTCCAGGCCGAAGGTCGGCGAGTCCGGGTCGGTGTCGAAGCTGACGTCGGTCTCGGTGGTGCGCCAGGTCGTGGGCGAGGTGCTGGTGATCGCCTGGCGGTCCCATGTCTCGACCTGGCCCATGGCGTGCGCGGTCAGCGGCGGCAGGCCGCTGCGGGTGCGGCTCGCATAGGACGCCGACAGCCAGTAGGAGTTGATGGTCGAGTGGTCGACCGGGCCGCCGTCGTACGTGTAGGTGGCGCTCTCCATCGCCTGGCCGGCGAACTCGTCGGTGTCGGGGTGCTTGCCGCCCTGCGAGTCGGTGAGCGTGACGGACCGGCTCGACGTGGACGACAGCCAGTCGCCGTCCATGCCGCGGTAGTACCAGGACTCGGAGAGCGTGAGCGGGTCGGTGCCCTGGCCGGTGCGGACCTGCACGTCGCCGTAGCCGCGCCACTGGCCGTAGGTGCGGTACTTCGCCTTGACCAGCTCGTTGTCGTCGTAGTGCCAGGCGGCCGGGCCGAGGTACTTGTACGACGTGTAGAGACCGGCGGAGCCGCCGGAGGGGTCGGACTGGGCGACCGAGGTGGCCACGTACTTGTTGAACCAGTCCAGGTAGGACGTGTTCACGCCGTCCGGGCTCCAGCGGACCGGGAAGCAGGACGAGGTGTTCGTCTTCGGGTCCAGGTCCTGGATGCTGCTGGGCGTGCACGCCGAGACCAGGCCGTAGGTGACGCTGATGACGCTGCCGGTCTCGGTGGTGATCGAGCCGATGCGGTAGCGGTTGAGCGGGCCGAGGCCGCCGCCGACACCGGAGGTGAAGTTGACGCGGTTGGCCATCATCGTCGGCGCGAAGGTCACCTTGGGCAGGGTGACCGCGGGGCCGCCCGCGGTGGTGTCGCTGCCGGTGTGCGCGATGGACTTCAGCCACAGGGTCGAGGTGTTGAAGGTGCCCGTCGTCGGGATCGACTGGTCCAGGGCCCAGGAGTCGACCGTACGGTAGGCGCTGCCGTCCCACTGCCGGGTGCTGATCGAGGAGAGCCGCACGGTGGAGAAGAAGGCCGGGCCGTAGCTGTCGCAGCCGGACGTCTTCGCGCACAGCAGGTCGAAGGGGACGTCCGGCCAGCTCGACGCCGTGTCCTTGGTCAGCGCCGGGCAGCTGGCCTGGCCGCAGCGGTCGCCGCTGTCGTAGACGACCTTGTCCGGCACGGTCCCGTAGGCGTTGCCGTCGGTGAAGCCGTAGTCGATGTGGTCGAGGTAGCTGTCCCGGACGTACACACCGTCGGCGGCGCCGTCCCGCTCGCCGTAGTGGTTGGTCGACTGCTTGTAGTAGTACGCCATCGCCCCGCCGTGCAGGTTGGTGACGTAGTCCAGGTGCCAGCGGTAGGCCATCGTGCACACGGAGTCGGCGAAACCGGAGGACTTGTAGCAGGGGCCGGAGGACTCCGGGGAGAACACCGGCTCGGTGTCGACGGAATGCGTGGTGGGCTTGCCGTCGGTCCATCCCGGGAGCTTGTTGAGGCCGAAGGAGAAGACCGTGCCCGAGCGGTCGGTGACCGTCCAGTAGTCGGTGTTGTACGTGCCGCTGCCGTTGCCCGTGCCGGTGTGGTGGGCGACGACGTCACCGCTGCCGTTGGCCGGCTCGTACGTCTTCTTGTCGGCGTCCCAGATCAGTGACGTGGTCGAGCCGTTGAGGGACAGCGTCAGCAGCGGGCCGTCGTAGCACATGTCGCCGGTGGAGTCGGCGCTCGGCAGATCCTTGCCCGCGACGGCGTCGCTGCACGAGAGGAAGGACTGCTCGACGAAGGAGTCCGCGGCCGACCAGCCGTCACCGATCCACGACGACTGCGCCTCGGTGGACGCGACCTGCCCGTCGATGCTCCCCGAGTCGTACGACAGGTCGGGCGTCGGCTCCAGCCCGGTCACGGACGGCGGTACGTCGATCGGGTAGGCGTAGTCGAAGGAGCCCGCCGAACCGCCCGCGGTCCACGAGCCGGACGGCTTCATCGACGTGGCCCCGTACTGGCCGCCCGCGCCACCGCCGTCGCCCGAGGACGCGGCGGAGGTCGCGGCCAGGACGACGGGGGCGGCGGTGGCGGACGCGGACGCGGGGGCGTTCAGCGCCATGGTGGTGGACAGCGTCTGGGCGGC
>NZ_JBSGHL010000041.1:0-77168 GCF_053604375.1 Streptomyces sp. NPDC004031
ACAGAGCCGTACCGCCCGGCGGCGGCCGGACGGTGGTGAGGCGTCCGGCCGTGCGGCCCGGCGGCGGTGACCCGCCGGGCCTGCGGCGGGGCGGCACAGAGCCGTACCGTCCCGCGGTGCGGCCCGGCGGCGGATCACGCCGGACGGGCCGCGGCGGGTCCGGGCGCCGACCGCCCGGACCCGGTGGGCCGGGGCGTCAGCCGCCCAGGCCGGTCGTGAGGGCGGTGAAGAGGGAGCCGTTCGGGGTGTCGCCCGACATCTCCCAGATCATCGCGCCGAGCAGATGGTGCGAGGTGATGTACTGCGCCTTCTTGCCGATGGACCAGGCGTCGTCGAAGGACCACCACTGGCCGCCGCTGCCGGTGTAGCCGTACGTCGCCACCGACTGCTCGTCGTGGTAGACGGTCAGCCCCGGCACGCTCGTGACCAGGTTGTTGTAGCCGCGGGTGCCCGCCTCCTCGGCGAACTGCCCCGGCGCCGCCCCGTTCGCGGCCTGCCACACGCCGTGCACGCCGCCGTCGGTCACCTGCTGCCAGCCGCGCCCGTAGAAGGGCAGGCCGAGGGTGAGCTTGCGCGGGCTGACCCCGGCGGCGAGGTAGGTCTGGATGGCCTTGTCGGCGCTGAAGTCGTTCGGGACGGGCGAGGTCGGGTCGGCGTAGAGGTTGGCCTGGTGGCCGGTGCGGCTGGGCTCCCAGGAGTTGTCGCTGCCCGAGCCGTGGAAGTCGTAGCCCTGGACGTTCTCGATGTCCAGCGACTTCGACACCTGCGGCAGGTCCCAGCCCAGCGCGATCTTGTCGGGGTCGGCCGGGGTGAAGGCGGTCAGCAGCAGGTGGCTGCCGCCCAGCGCGTCCAGTTCGGTGCGGAACTCGGCGAGCAGCGCGGTCAGATTGGCCTTGTCGGCGGTCGAGTAGTGGTTGCCGGGGTGGCCGTCGGGCGAGCCGGGCCACTCCCAGTCGATGTCGAAGCCGTCGAAGATGCCGGCCGCGACACCGTCGCCGCCCGCGCCCTCGTAGGACGGCAGGTTGCCCTTGATGTAGGTGTCGATGCAGGACTTCACGAACTTCTTGCGGGAGGCGTCGGTCGCCGCCACGTCCGAGAAGTACTTGGAGTAGGTCCAGCCGCCGAGCGACATGACGACCTTCAGGTGCGGGTACTTCGCCTTCAGCTCCTTGAGCTGGTTGAAGTTGCCGCGCAGCTTGCCCCAGCCGTCGTCCGCCTGGCCGTTGACGGACTGGGCGGCCGGGAAGGCCCGCCCGTAGTCGGCCTCCGCGTCACCGGCGCCGTCGCCCTGGCTCGGGTCCTCCGGGTCGGCGGTGGTGGCCTTGGTGACGCCTTGCAGGCACGTCAGGTTCTTCGGATCGACGTTGCCGAAGGCGTAGTTGATGACGTCCAGCTTGGCCGCGGCGCCCGAGGTGTCGAGGTTCTTCACGAAGTACTGGCGCCCGTAGATGCCCCACTGCACGAAGTAACCGACCTTGGCGTAACCGCCGTTGCCGACCGCCTCCTGCGTGGTGACGGTGACCGCGTTGCTCGCGGGCGAGGCGTTGTCCGCCAGGTCGCGGGCCTTGACGGTGAACGTGTAGGCGGTGGAGGGGGCCAGGCCGGTCAGGGTGGCGGTGCGGGTGGCGGCCGGGGTGGACGTCACGAGCTTGCCGCCCTGGTAGACGTCGTAGGCGGCGACCCGGTTGTTGTCGGTCGCGGCGCCCCACGACAGTGCCACGGTGCTGTCGGTGACCGTGCCCGCCGTGAGGTTGCCCGGCGCGGTCGGCGGGACGGTGTCCGTGGACGGGTCGAAGGTCGCCGCGGTGACCGGGGCGCTGACGGCGCCCACGTTGCCCCGGCTGTCCTTGGCCCGCACCGTGAACTGGTAGGACGTGGCGGGCGACAGGCCCTGCACGGTGGCGCTGGTGGTGCCGCTGGAGGCCACCACCGTGCTGCCCTGGAGCACGTCGTAGGAGGCGACGGGGAAGTCGCCGATCGCGGCCGCGGTCCAGCCCAGCGTCACGGTGTGGGCGGTGGCGTCGGTGACCGTCACGCCGGTGGGCGCGTGCGGCGGCGTGGCGGGGCTGCCGTCGCACTTGGCGCCGTTGACCAGGCAGCCGGTCGGCGCCGACAGCGGACCCGAGGCGGTGAAGGTGTAGCTGTACGGGTACGTCGAACCGCCCGCCGGGACGCTCGCGTTGTAGTACGCGGGGGAGGCCACGACGTGCTGGCCGGTGACGGTGGAGGTGCCGTACGTCTCGCTGGTGATCTTCACGCCGGCCGGCAGGTCGAACTCCAGCGACCAGGTGCTGATCGCCGCGGACGTGCCGTTCTTGACGGTGTACGTGCCCGTCCAGGACGAGCCGGAGCCGGTGCTGCTGAACTCCGCGGTGACCGCGCCCGCGGCGTGCGCGGCGGGCGCGGAGATGCCGGCGAGCCCGGCGACGGCCAGGCCGGTCGTCGCGACGAGGGCGGCCAGCCGGCGGCGCAGCCGGGCGAGCGGGCGGCGGGGTGGGGGAGCGCTGGGCGAAGGTGAGCGTCTGGGGAATCGCAGTCCGGTGGACACGGCTCTCCTCGGGATGTGGGGGCGCGAGGGCGGCCCCACCAGGACAGCCGAGATCAGCGGGTACGGCAATGGCCCGGACGACAATTGGACTGGACCAATTCGGCGCACGGTGAGAACTTCGTGCGGGTCATCGCGTCGCAGAGGACTAGACCAACTTCCGCGAATTTACCTTTACTTGACCGGCGTCGGGTTGCGGGTGACGCCTCGGGGTGGAGAGGGTCGGGATGTATCGGGGACGACACTCTGTCTCGCACGCGTCCGGCGGTCCGCACGGTTGTGCGATACACCTCTCGCCCGGGATACTCGTCCCCGCAGGTTCTTTCGTGCCATGTCCCGTATGCCGTACGGATGTCGAGGAGCGACCCCGGATGACCGCCGCCCCGCAGCAGGCGCAGACCCCCGACCCGGCGGCCCTCGCCCTGGAGATGCTCGCCCCCGGCGGCCGGGAGGACCCCTACCCCCTCTACGCCCGCGCGCTGGACATGGGCCCCGTCCTCGACGTCGGCGGCGGCCTCTACCTCGTGTGCGGCTACGACGCCGTCAACCGCGCACTGCGCAACCCCGCCTTCGGCGTCACCGGCGCGCAGGTCTCCTCCGAGGACCGCGACGCGCACGACGCGATCGCCCTGCTGGCCCGCTCCGTGCTGGAGAACGACCCGCCCGAGCACACCCGCATGCGCTCCCTGATGAACTCCGTCTTCACCCCGCGCCGCGTCGCCGCCTACGAGCCGATGGTCGCCGAGGTCGTCGGCCAACTCCTGGGCGCCCTCGCCGAGTCCGGCGCGGACGGGGCGGCCGTCGACTTCATGACCGCGTTCGCCTCACCGCTGCCGCTCACCGTCATCTGCGAGATGCTCGGCGTGCCCGCGGCCGACCGGCACCTCTTCCGTACCCTCGCCGCCGACCTCACCATCGCGCTGGAGTTCGTCACCGACCCCGCGGCGCTGCTGCCCGCCGACGCCGCCGCCGTCCGGCTCGCCGACTACTTCAGCGGCCTGGTCGCCGAACGCCGGGCCCACCCGCGGGAGTCGGAGGACCTGGTCGGCGCGCTGCTCGCGGCCCGCGACGCCGACGACGGGCGGCTGTCCGAGGGCGAGCTGCTCGCCAACCTCACCCTGCTGCTCGTCGCGGGCTTCGAGACCACCACCGACCTGCTCGGCAACGGCCTGCGGCTGCTGTTCGAGCACCCCGAGGCCGCGGCGGGCCTGCGCGCCGGACGGATCGGCGTCGGCCCCTTCGTCGAGGAGGTGCTGCGCTACGAGTCGCCCGTCCAGCTCACCACCCGCATCGTGCACGCCGACGGCCAGGAGCTGGCGGGTGTGCCGCTGCCGCGCGGCGCCCAGCTCGTGCTGCTCGTCGGCGCCGCCAACCGCGACCCCGCCCGCTACCCGGACCCCGGGCGCTTCGACCCCACCCGGACCGCGAGCCGCCCGCTCAGCTTCGGCGCGGGCGCCCACATCTGCATCGGCAACGGCCTGGCCCGCCTGGAGGCCGCCGTCGCCTTCCCCCTGTTGCTGACCCGCTTCCCGCACCTCACCCCCGCAGGCCCCCCGTCGACCCGCCGCGACCGCGTCGTGCTGCGCGGCCACAGCACCCTCCCGGTCCGCGTCACAGGGGGGACGCCCGGGGCCTGACCTGGGAACGGACGCAATACGCTCGGGTCGCGGCGTTCGACCACGCCGACGGCTCGTCGGTGCGCGGCGGCGACGTCGTCCTCTTCGACGGCGCCGACCGGGGTTCCCCCGGTGTGGAGGGCGTGGCCGTCCCGCAGCCGGGCGGCTGATCCGCCCGCACCGGAGCGCCGCCCCCCGGTTACCTACCGTCAAGTCCCTGACCTGCGAGGGCGTTTGGGTCGCCGGGCGGTGCAATGGCACATCGTCACCCCGCGTTCCACAAGCGTTCAGCTTCCGGCCGGTGCAGGTGTTCTTCTTGCATCCCTAGGGTCCCATGAGGCTTCGGAAGGAAGGGACTCATGGACGCAACCGCAGTCCGGGCCCGCGGGATCACCAAGTGCTTCGGGGAGGTCGTCGCCCTCGACGGTGTCGACCTGGACGTGGCGCAGGGGCAGATCCACGGCCTGGTGGGACCGAACGGAGCCGGCAAGACGACGCTGCTCGGCCTCCTGCTGGGACTGTCCGTCGCCGACAGCGGCCGGCTGGAGATCCTGCGCACCCCCGTCGGGCGGGCGCTGACCGCCCCCGACGGCGTCGCCGGGTTCGTCGACGGCCCCGGCCTCTACCCCTCGCTCACCGCCCGGCAGAACCTCGCCGCCCTCGCCGCCCTGCGCGGCACCGGCAGCGGCGGCACGGTCATCGACGACGCGCTCGCCCAGGTCGGCCTCACCGACGTCGCCGACGACCGGGTGCGCGGCTTCTCCCTCGGCATGCGGCAGCGCCTCGGGCTCGCCGCCGCGCTGCTCACCGAGCCGCGGCTGCTGGTCCTCGACGAACCGTCCAACGGCCTGGACCCGGCGGGCAAGAAGCATGTGCACGGCGTCCTGACCCGGCTCGCCGAGGCCGGCACCAGCGTCGTCGTCTCCAGCCACCGGATGGACGACCTGGAGGCGCTGTGCTCCGAGGTCACCATCCTCGCGACCGGCCGGGTCGTCTTCTCCGGCCCGATGAGCAAGCTCGCCGCCGAGAACCGCGAGCTGGACTACCGGCTGCTCACCTCCGACGCCGCGGCCGCCCGGGAGGCCGCCGCGGCCGTCCCCGGGATCCGGGTCGTCGAGGAGTCGGTGGAGTGGCGCGGCGCCGAGGCCCTGGTCGTCCGCGCGCTGGTCCCGGCGCTGGACGAGCTGGTCGCCGCGGTGGTGTCCGCGGGAGTCGCGGTACGGGAGTTCGCCCCCGTCGTCTCGCCCCTGGAAGCGGCCTTCCTGGCGCTGACCGAGCCACCGGAGGAGCCGCGGACGACAACGCGGCAGCAGGAGAAGGAGGCCGCCCGATGACCGCCACCGCCCCCGCCCCCGTCCGGGAGCAGCCGCCGGCCGGCGCCCGCGTGCCGGTCACCCGCGGCTACCGCTTCGAGCTGGTCAAGCTGGTCTCCCAGTGGCGCATCCGGCTGCTGGTGCTGGCCTGCTGGATCGCGCCCGCGCTCTTCGTCGTCGCGGTGGGCCAGCAGAGCACGCTGCCCACCGACACCCTGTTCGGCCGGTGGATGCACGCCACCGGATGGGCCGGGTCGCTCGTCATCCTCGGCTTCTCCGGAACGTGGGCGCTGCCACTGCTCACCTCGGTCGTCGCCGGTGACGTCTTCGCGTCCGAGGACCGGCTCGGCACCTGGCGGCACCTGCTCGTCGCGGTGCGCTCGCCGCGGCGGATCTTCGTCGCCAAGGCGCTCGGCAGCCTCACCGTCATAGTGCTGATGCTCGCCGGACTGTGCGCGTCCAGCGTCGTCGGCGGCCTGATCGCCGAGGGCAACCACGCCCTCGTCGGCCTCGACGGGCATCTGCTCGCGCCCTCCGACGCCGCCGGGCACGTCCTGCTGGCCTGGGCGTGCGTGCTCGCCCCGACCCTCGCGCTCGCCGCGATCGGCCTGCTCGGCTCCATCGGGCTCGGCCGCTCCCCGATGGGCCTGCTGCTGCCCGCGCTGGTGGCACTCGCGATGCAGCTCGCGCAGATGCTGCCGCTGCCCGTCGCGGTGCGCCTGGCGCTGCCCGGCTACGCGTTCATCTCCTGGAACGGCCTGTTCACCAGCCCCGGCCAGCTCACCCCGCTGGTCGCGAGCGTCGCGGTGTCGCTGGCCTGGGCGGTCGCCGGCACCCTGCTGGCCTACCGGCTGTTCCTGCGCCGGGACTTCACCAACTCCACCGACGACGCCTCCGGGCGGCGCACCGTCACCGGCGGGTTCGTCCCGCTCGCGGTGCTGTGCGGTGTGACGGTCGGGGCCGTCGCCGTGGCCACCCCCTCGATGGGCTCGGGCATCGACCAGCCCAAGATCCAGCGCTCGGTCGCGACCGCGTTCGCCCACCTCTACCGCATCCAGACCTCCGAGCTGAACCGGCCCGCCGTCACGGAAGCACAGCTGCGGGTCTCCGCGGCCTGCAACCGCGGCGGCGGGCAGGTCTCGGCCAACGGGCCGGGCAACGACTGGCGCTGCGTCGTGACCTGGCATCTCCCTGGCGTCGCAGCCCCTGGTCAGGCCATCTACCAGCTCGACGTCACCGCGGACGGGCGGTACGTCGCCGACGGCGACGGACCGAAGGAAGTGAACGGCTACTTCCTGGTGCGCACCCCGCAGGGGGACGCGCCGAACCCGCTCTGGCAGTTCGACGGCAACGTGGAACTGCTCCACACCTCCTGAAAGGGAAACCCATGCAGGTAACGCGCAATCGCCGGCGTGTCGAGAGGGTGGGATTCCTCTCGAAACACGTCGGCCACCGCGTGCCCCTGGTAACGGCGGGGGTCACCGCGCTCGCGGTGGCCGCCACAGGAACGGCGTTCGCCACGACCAACGGGTTCGGCACCCAGCAGGTCGGGCAGGACACCAAGGACGGCACGGTCATCTCCAGTGACCAGTACCTGGCCCCGTACGGCGACCGCCTCGTCATCGACAACGGCAAGATCATGTCGTCCACGGTCAGCCCGGACGGCACCCACCTCGCCGCGTCGGTCACCGACGGCGGCGTGGCGCTCGCGATCGTGGACCTCAAGGGCGGCAAGGTCCAGCAGATCGTCGGCAACTCCGCGTCCGCGAACCTGCGGATCAAGGGCAACGACATCGGGCAGGAGGGCCCGACGTACTCGCCCGACGGCACGCAGCTGTGGCTCGGCCAGACCGACGGCTACACCAGGTTCACGGTGAACGACGACGGCACGCTGGCCGACCCGGTCACCGTCGCGATCCCGGCGGACGGCAGCAAGCACGCGCTGGCGAGCGCCGCGGTCTTCTCCGCGGACGGCTCCACCGTCTACTCGGCGGTCAACGGCCAGAACCGGGTCGTCGCCATCGACGCCGCGACCGGCGCGATCACCCGCAGCTGGGCCACCGGCAACGCGCCGCGCGGCCTGGCCCAGGTCGGCGGCAAGCTCTACGTGAGCAACGAGGGCGGCCGCACCGCCAGGCCCGGCGAGAGCACCATCAACTCCTACGGCACGCAGGTCCCGGCCAACCCGGTGACCGGTGCCACCACGACCGGCACCGTCAGCGTCATCGACGTGGCGAACCCGTCCGCGGCCGTCGGCAGCATCGACGTCGGCCTGCACCCGACGGCGCTCTACGCCCACGGCAGGACGCTGTTCGTCACCAACACCGCGACCAACAGCGTGTCCGTCATCGACACCGCCCGCGGCAAGGTCGTGCAGACCATCGCCACCCAGCCGTGGCCGCAGGCCACCGTCGGCTACGAGCCAAACGCGGTGACGCTCACCGCCGACGGCCACCTGCTGGTGACGCTGGGCCGCGCGAACGCGGTCGCCGTCTACCGCTTCACCTCCGCGCAGGAGCCGGTCAGCTACGTCGGCCTGCTGCCGACGGACTACTTCCCGGCCGAGATCGCGACCGTCGGCAACAAGATCGTGGTGTCCAACACCCGTGGCATCGACGCCCGCCGCCCCACCACCGCGGCCGGCCACGCCACCCACGACACCACGTCGAGCCTGACCACCCTCACGCTCCCCGGCGACAAGGTGATCCGCTCCGAGACGGCCAAGGTCTTCCGGCAGAACGGCTGGACCGGGGACAACGTCAAGAACGCCCCGGGCAACCACTACGGCAGGAAGCCGGTGCCCGTACCGGCCCGCCTCGGCGACCCGTCGACGATCCAGCACGTCTTCCTGATCGTCAAGGAGAACCGGACGTACGACCAGCTCTTCGGCGACATCGCCAGCGGCAACGGCGACCCGGCGCTCGCGGAGTTCGGCGAGAACGTCACACCCAACCAGCACGCCCTCACCCAGCAGTTCGGCCTGTACGACAACACGTACGACATCGGCACGAACTCCGCCGAGGGCCACAACTGGCTGATGCAGGCCGACAACCCGGAGTACACCGAGTCCTCCGCCGGTGAGTACCTGCGCAGTTACGACACCGAGGACGACGCGCTCGGCCACCAGAAGAGCGGATTCCTGTGGACCGGCGCGCAGGCGGCCGGCGACACCGTCCGCGACTTCGGCGAGTTCCAGCAGTTCCTGACCAAGCCGGCCGCGGCCACCTGGCAGAACCTGTACTGCGACGCCAAGACGATGGACGCCACCGGCGCGCCCACGCAGTACCCGCTGGACTCCTCCTCGCCGATCCCGTCGCTCAACGACGTCTCGGTGCACGGCTTCCCGAAGTTCGACACCTCCGTGCCGGACATCTACCGCGAGCAGCTGTGGGAGCAGGACTTCGCCAAGAACGGCCCGGCGAAGCTGAACATGTTCTGGCTCTCCAGCGACCACACCGGCGGCCCGGCGAACGCCGCCGCGCAGGTCGCGGACAACGACCTGGCGGTCGGCCGGATGGTCGACACCATCTCGCACAGCCCGTACTGGAAGAACTCGGCGATCTTCGTCGTCGAGGACGACTCCCAGGCCGGTCTCGACCACGTCGACGGCCACCGCGCCCCGATCCAGATCATCAGCCCGTGGGCGCAGCACGGCGCGGTCGACAGCCACTACTACTCGCAGATCACCATGATCCGCACCATCGAGCAGATCCTCGGCGTCCAGCCGATGAACCAGAAGGACACCGCGGCCACGCCGATGACCGGTGCCTTCACCGCGAAGCCGGACTACACGCCGTTCACCGCGCTGCCCAACCGCACCTCGCTGACCGCCGGTCTGGCCACCCCGCCCTCCTGCGGCGTGGACACCCCGGCCGCCCAGGACCCGGCCGCGGCTCCCGTGCCGTCCGCCGTCGTCCCGGCCGCCGAGAGGGCCACGGCCGCGCAGTGGGACCGCTGGAAGTCCAAGCAGCGGCTGACCGGCCCGAACGCGGTGCCGGACTACGCCAACCCCGCGCAGATGAACCACTTCACGTGGTACCAGACGCACGACTGGAAGAAGCCCTACCCGGGCGAGAGCCGGATCTTCGCCCCGGACGACGTCCCGGGCGCGTTCATCCCCTCCACGGAGAACGACGACTGACCTCCCGCCGACGACGGCCCCCGCCCGGCGCACCACGCGCCGGGCGGGGGCCACCGCGCTGCCCGGGACCCCGCGGGCCGGGCGGCTGTCGGTGCGGGATGCCATGATGCGAGGGTGCTGCTGACACCCGAGAACACCCTCTTCGTCCGCGGGCAGACCCCCGTGCTGCTGCTGGCCGACGCGCCCGTCCACGACGCCCTTCCGGCGGTGGGCCGGGAGATACCGCGGCCCGCGGGCTGGAGCGTGCTGCCGCGGCTGACGCTGTGCGTCGTCGACGGCCCCGGCGAGCACGGCGTCGTGATACCCGCGCTCGCCGCGCCCGTCCTGCCCGCGCTGACGGCCGCCTCTGCCGCCGCCGCGGACACGGAGGCCGACATGGGCGACTGGTGCGCGGACGCCGAGGCCGCCGGGGGCGTGCTGGTGCTGTCCCTGCCGCAGCTCCCCGCCGAACTCGACCTCGCCGCCCTGACGTCCGCGGGCTCGGCCCGCGGCGGGTTCCTGCCGCTGGCGGGCTGAGCCGCACCCGTCACGCCAGCTCGGCCAGAGCCGTACGGACCGGGGCGACGGCGTCCTCCGCGCCGATACGGCGGGCGAGGGCCGCCGCCCGCGCCGCGTACCCGGGGTCCGTCACCGCCCGGCGGACGGCCGCGCCGAGGGTGTCCGCGGTGAGCGCACGCAACGGGACGGGCACGGGGGCGACGCCGAGGGCGGTCAGGCGGCGGGACCAGAAAGCCGCGTCGAACTGCACCGGCACCGGCACCGCGGGCACCCCCGCGCGCAGCGCCGCCGCCGTCGTGCCCGCACCCGCGTGGTGGACGACCGCGGCCGTGCGCGGGAAGAGCAGCTCGTGCGGGAGGTCCCCGACGGTGAGCATGTCGCCGCCCGCCGCCTCCCCGGCGTCCAGCCCGCTCCATCCGCGCTGGATCACCCCGCGCATCCCCGCCGCGCGCAGCGCCCGCACCACCGCGGCGCTCAGCCCCGCCGGGTCCGGCACGGTGGCGCTGCCGAGCCCGACGTAGACGGGCGGCGGGCCCGCCGCGAGGAAGTCCTCGACCTCGTCCGGCAGTCGCGCGCCCGGCGCCGCCCGCGGCCACCAGTAGCCGGTGACGGTGAGCCCCGCGCGCCAGTCGGCGGGACGGGGCAGCACATGGCGGCTGAAGCCGTGGAAGACGGGCCAGTCCGCCCGCTCCCGCGCCCGCCGGGCCGCGCCCACTCCGCGCGGCGGCAGCCCCAGCCGGATCCGCAGATCCCGCGCGGCGTCCCGGAAGACGGTGTCGAGCCCGGCGTTGACGGCCCGCGCCGCCGCCCGGTTCGCCGGCCCGCCCCACGAACCCGTACCGATCACCGGCGGCGCGAACTCCCTTGTCGGCGCCAGCGGTTGCAGATACACCCCGAGGCTCGGCACCCCGAGCCCCTCCCCGATCACCTGCCCGAGCGGCGCGACGGCCCCGCCCAGCAGCAGCACCTCCGCCCCTTCGGCCGCCGCGAGCATCGCCCCGGCCATCTCCCCGACCAGCTCGCGCGCCATCGCGAACACCCGCCACAGCTTCGCGGCGGGATTGCGCGCGGCATGCAGCCCCTGCCCCGCCCGCGACGCCAGTTCGGCCCGCGGATCCACCGGCAGCCCGTGGAAGCCCACCCCGGCGTCCGCCACGATTCCCGCGAACCGCTCGTGCGTCACGACCGTCACCTCGTGCCCGCCCGCGGCGAGCCCGTGCCCCAGCCCCGTGTACGGGGCCACGTCCCCCCGCGAACCCGCCGTCATGATGACCACACGCACGGTCACCAGTATGCCGGACGGCCCCCGCCCGCGGGGCGTTCAGCGTGCCGCGCGGGCCGCCGGGGCGACCACGGGCCCGGACGCGCCGCCGTGCGCGGCCGGAGCGGTGGCGGTCAGCAGCACGGTGACGACCAGCACGGCGGTGAGCCCCGCCAGTTCACCGAGGACGGTACGGGTGACGGCGGAGGCGGCGGGCGCGGTGGACCGGCTGGACGCGGAGGAGGCGGCGGGCGCGGTGGGCACCGCGGGTGTGCGGGTGTGGCGGAGGGCCGCCGCGGCGAGGACGGCGAGGACCAGCGCGATCTTCAGCAGCAGCAGGCGGCCGTAGTGCGTGCCGGTCAGCGCGCCGAAGCTGCCGAGCAGCCGCCAGGCCTGGTACGTGCCGGTGGCGATCAGCACGGTCACCGCCGTGAGCGCGAGCCGGGTGAAACGTCGTGCGGCCACGGCGAGTTCGGGCCCGCGGTGGCCGACCAGCAGCACGGCCAGGGTCGCCACGCCGCCCGCCCACACCGCCATCGCCGTGACGTGCAGCGTGGTGACGATCACGCCGAGCGGCGCGAGCGGCTCGCTCGGGGCGTGGCTGGTCTGGCTCCACGTCAGCGCCAGCAGCAGCACCAGCGGCACCGCACCGGCCGCGCCCGCCCGCCGGTGGCGCAGGATCTGCTCACCGACCACCGCGGTCAGCGCGAGCAGCATCAGCCGGGCGACGAGCGTGTGGCCCACATGCGTGCTCAGCGTCGCCGACAGCAGCGACCGGTCACCGACCCGGGAGAGCGACGCGCCCTGCGTGGCCGGCCCGTGGACCAGCAGTTGTGCGACGGTGCCGACCAGCGCCGCCGCCCACCCCACGGCGGCCGGCCACCGCAGCCGCGCCCACGAGGGCCCGTACCCGTACCCGCTCCCGCCGGGCGGGGCGTGCACGACGTCGATCCCGACGAAGGGGCCGGGCGCGGTCCGTACGCCACCGGTGCGGGTGCGCGCGGCGACGGCGGTGCCGCCGGGGCCGGGCGGCGCCCCGCCGGGGACGTCGGCCTCCCCGCCCCCGGCCTCCTCCTCCGGCGGCCGCGGCAGGCAGGACGCGCGGACGGCGGTGAAACCGGTCATCGCGGCGAGGCCCGCGAAGCCGAGCCACACGGCGGTGTCGAGGGCCGCGCCGGTGAGGCGGTCGCCGGCGGTGGGCGTGGCGGTCGCGGGGGCGGCGGAGGCGGCGCCGACGGAGAAGGTGAGGGCGCCGGTGGTGGTGTGGCCGTCGTCGGTCGCGGTGGTGCGCCAGGTCAGGACGTACGTGCCGGGGCGCCGCTCGGGCGCGAGCCCGACCCGGATCCGGTCGCCGCCCGGCCCGGCGGCGACCGGCGCGCCCTCGTCGAGGCGCTGCCCGCCGGGGCCGATGACGTGCACGGAGCTGAGCCGCGGTGCGATCCGCTCCGAGAAGACCAGCGTCACCTGCCGGGGTTCTGCGGTGAGCACCGCCCCGTCGGCGGGCGACGACCGCACGAGGTCGGCGTGCGCCCCGGCCGCACCGGGCAGCGCGAGCAGCGCGACGACCGCGAGCGCCGCGCCCGCCACGAACCGCCGCAGCGTGCGCACGCACACCCGCCCGCCCGCGCGCGGGCCCGGCCTCAGTGGCATGACCCGCTCGCACGGCGCTGCCGGACGACGGAGTCGGCGCCGCCCCGGAAGGCGGCGAGGGTCTGCGGGTCGGGGGCGAAGCGCCAGTGCCCGGCGGTGCGGCGCAGGGTGTTGGCGCCCTGCGCACCGGCGTGCGTCCAGCTGACCCGGAAGGCGTCCGGGCCGGTGCGCGAGCCCGTACCGAGGACGTACGGGATGCCCAGCGCGGGCCGGCACTCGGTGTTGGCGCGGACGAACTCGTCCTGCGGTACGGCGTGTTGGGCGTCGGCGGTCCACAACCGCCAGGCGCCCGCCCAGTCCCCGCCGGACAGCCGGCCGAACTCCTGGCGGGCGACGGCGTAGGCCTGCTGCCTGTCGGCGGCGTCCGCGCCGCTCACGCCGTGCCCGGACCCGCCGGACCGTACGGCCGCCACGGTGGCGACCGCCGCGGCGGCCACGCCGAGGGCCACCCATCGTTTCGGTACGCGCACCACCGCGCACCCTCCTTCGTCCGTCCGTGGATGCGGCCGGGAGCGGGCGCCACACGCACCGGGCGCCCGCCCCCGGGGTCGGGGGACGGCCTGACAACAGCCGTCCTCAGGTCCTCAGTTGGTCAGGCGGTCGGTGCCGTAGTGCTCGATCAGCGACTCGTTGGCCTTGAGGTCCAGGTCGGCCGTGAACTTCAGCGAGTCGCGGATCTGGGTGTTGCTGATCGCCGAGGACGGGACCCCGCCGAAGGTGTACGTGAAGGACTGCCCCGGTGCGACCTGGCGCTCCGCGAGCGTCACGTCGTGGAAGCCGAGCCGGGCGATGTAGAACGACGTGCCGTCGCCGCGCGGCACCTCCAGGTAGTCCTGCTGCGGGTGCCCGTAGGCCTGGGTGGAGGTGTAGCTGTGGTCGTCGGAGCCGGACGGGGCCCGGAAGACCAGCACCGCGCAGTCCGTGGACAGGGTCTGCGAGGAGGTGTTGGTGAAGACGAAGTTCCAGTCGCCGTACCACTGGTTGCCGGAGAAGGTGACCTGCTCCGAGAGGCCGACGTTGCTGGTGAACTGCGTGGTCAGCGGCTCGCTGAGGACGGGGTTGGCGCCGCTGAGCGGGTGGTCGACGCCGTTGGCGCAGCGCTCCAGGGAGGAGCTGTACTGCGAGGGCTGGCCGGTCGCGGTGGCCTGCGTGAAGCTGGACGGGCCGGAGCTGACGGCGGTGGTGGTGTTCGGGTCGGCCGAGGCCGTACCGCCACCGGCGAAGGTGGCGAGCCCGGCGAGCAGGGCGACGGTGCCGAGGCCGGCGGCGACGCCGAACCCGGTGGACTTTCCGCGCATGGTGATTCCGCGCATGGTGAGGACGATCCCTTCGATCGCGAACGAGCAGGCGTGCGGCCCGCGGCGGGCACCGCGGGCCGGTGGGGGCACGGCGGCGCGGTGCGCTGCACCGGCCGCTGTTACCTCGTCGACGCGTACGGCGCTCGGGTGTCGTTTCGGGCGCGGGGGGAGGCCGGCGACGGCCGGCCGTTCCTCCGCACGGCACCCGAGCGGGGTTGCCCAGTACGGTGGCACTCGCCGCAACCCGGCGCAAGGGTCTGGACCAATCAGGTCTGGACCTTTACGTATCGTGCCTGGTTGCAGGTCTGCTCCACGTCCCGACTCCGGCTCTGCTGGCGGAAATTGGTCTACACCACGACATCCGGCAACGCCCCAGGACGGCACCCTGACAACGTCGGTCACCCGCCGGATTGGTCTGCCCGCAACGGCCGCCCGCGCGCCCACCCGCACCGTCCCGGAAGCCGCGCGGGCCCGGGAACGCGATCGCGCCACCCGCCGGCCGGCGGATGGCGCGATCCGGATCCCGCGCGGACCCCCGTCACTCGTTGCGCGCGTTCTCCGGTCCCGTGACGCGCGCCAGCAGCGGCAGCGTCGCCCCGATCACCGCGAGCGCCGCGGCGATCCCGCCGCCGACCATGGCGTAGTACTCCGGGCCCGGCGGCCGCAGCGAGTAGTCCAGCTGCGCCTTCAGGAAGAGCTGGGCGGCCAGGAACCCGGTGCCGATCGCCACCACCGCGACCGCCAGCATCGGCACCGCGCTCTCCAGCAGCACGACCTGACGCAGCGTCCGCAGCCGCACCCCGGTCAGCCGCAGCAGGCTGAAGGGCCGCTTGCGGTCACCGATCCCGCCCGCCACCGCGACCGCGAGGCTGCACCCGGCCACCGGGAAGCTCACCGCGATGACGATGTCGGCGAGCCGCCGGTAGCTGTCCAGCTCCTGCGCCGACGCGGCGCGGTTCTCGGCGAGCGTGTACGGCGGGTCGTCCTCCGGGTAGGCCCGCGCCAGCAGCGTCCGCACGGTCTCGACGGCCGGCTGCGAGCCGTCCGTGGTGACCGCGATCTGCACCACCGGCAGCCGCCGCAGCGCCTCCGGCGTGAGCGTCGCGGCGGGCCAGCGGGCGGGCCACGTCTGGTCCCTGGTCATGCCGTACACGCTGACCACGCTGTTGAACGACGAGGTCCGCGCGCCCGGCGGGCAGGCCCCGTACACCGGCACGGTGGCCAGCTGCGCGCACTCCACCAGCCCGCCGCCGAAGGGCGCGCGCGGGTCGCCGCCGCCCGGGTCGGAGTGGATGACGAGCACGCCCCCGACGCCGGGCACCGCGCGCAGCGCCGCGACCACGCTGTCCGGCGGGGTGGCCGCGGTGCCTCGGGCGTGGCCCCGCTCGAACGTCTCGTGGTCGCTCACCACCGTGTCCCGCACCGCCTTGCCCGCGCCCGGCAGCCCGCGCTCGTGCACCATCGCGTCGATGATCCCGACCGCGGTGGTCGTCACGCACAGCGCCAGGACCAGCCCGCTGACCGCCCGGAAACCCGCCTTCGGGTCGTCCGACAGCCGCCGCCCGGCGACCAGCCCGGCGGCGCGCCGGGCACGCGCGGCCATCAGCCGCGCCCCCGCCATCGTCAGCCACGGCCCGGCCACCACCAGCCCGCCCAGCACCACCAGGATGCCGGGCAGGAACGCCCGCACCTGCCCGGTGCTGGTCGCCGGGCGGTGCCCGATGAAGCACGCCAGCTCCACCAGCCCCGCCACCAGCGGGATCAGCCGGTAGGCGCGCGGCGGGCGCGGGGTGACCCGGCGGGTCACCCCGAGCGGCGAGATCCGCACCCGGCGCAGCGCGAGCCGCGCCGACACCGCCGCCGCGAGCGGCACCCCCACCGCGACCACCGCGATGTCGGCGGCGGACAGCGACAGGTCGGACAGGAAGAACGGTGTGCGGGTGAAGTCGACCCGCACCAGCAGCGGGCGCAGCAGCGCGTACAGGCCGAAGCCCGCCGCGACGCCCGCGGCCGCCGCCACCGTCGACTCGACCGTCGAGACCACCGCGATCTGCCGCGGTGTCGCCCCGACCAGCCGCATCGCGGCGAACCGCTGCTCGCGCGCGGCCGCCGACAGCCGGGTCGCGGTGCCGATGAGCACCAGCACCGGGAAGATCATGGCCGCGGCGACGACCGACAGGATCAGCTTCATACCGTTGCTGTTGGTGCCCACCGCGCAGCTCGGACCGCTGCAACTGCTCGGCGAGACACCGGTGATGGCCCTCACCTCGGTCGTACCGCGCTGCCCGGCCAGCTCGTCCGGGCGGTGGCCGACCACGATGACGAGGGAGTCCGGGCCGGGCAGCGCCGCCTTGCCGATCGTCCCGGCGAGCCGGCCCGGGTAGCGGTCGGCGAGCTGCGCGGCCGGGGTGTCGCGCAGCAGCTCGGCCATCGCGGGCGAGGCGTAGAACTCGCCCGGCCCCGGCAGCCGCGCCATGCCCGGCGGCACGGGGGAGTGCGGCCCGGTCGCGGCCACGTCGATCCGTCCGACCAGCTTGCCCTGGAAGCCGTCCGCGCCGATCCGCCACCACAGCGGGTCGGCGCCCGGCTGCGCCTCGGCCGGCACCCGGCCGGTGTTGAGCCAGCCGTTGCGGGCGTTCTGCGTGCTGGTGGCGTTGAGCGCGGCGAGCGTGGCCAGCAGCATCCCGACGCCCAGCGCGACGGCGGCCGCGATGACGAGCAGCCGCAGCAGCGCGTCCCGGCCCGTTCCGAGGGCCATCCGCAGACCCAGCCGTATCACGTCCGGCTCCCGCCGAGCGCCGGGGTGGTGACGCGGCCGTCGCGCACCATGACCTCGCGGTCGGCGCACGCGGCGACCCGGGCCTCGTGCGTCACGATGACCGCGGTGGTGCCGTTCTCCCGGGCGGTGTCGACCAGCAGCTCCATGACCTGCTCGCCGGTGAGCGAGTCCAGCGCGCCGGTCGGCTCGTCGGCGAACAGCACATCGGGGCTGCCCGCCATCGCCCGCGCCAGCGCGACCCGCTGGGCCTGACCGCCCGACAGCTCCCCGGAACGGCGCCGCTCCAGCCCGTCCAGCCCGAGCCGGGCGAACCAGCCGCGGGCCTCGGCGAGCGCGGGCCCGCGCCGCGTACCGCTCAGCAGCAGCGGCATCGCGACGTTCTCCTCCGCCGTCAGCTCGGGGACCAGCTGGCCGAACTGGAAGAGGAAGCCGAAGCGGTCCCGGCGCAGCTCACTGCGCTCCGGCTCGCGCATCCGGTCCACCCGGCGGCCGTCGAAGAGCACCTCGCCGCCGTCCGGGACGAGGATCCCGGCCAGGCAGTGCAGCAGCGTCGACTTGCCCGAACCGCTCGGCCCCATGATGGCCACGATCTCCCCGCGCCCCACCGCGAGGTCCGCGCCGCGCAGCGCGGGCGTCTGCCCGAAGGCCAGCTCCACGCCCCGCGCCTCGACGAACCCCGCGCCCTCGCCCCCGCCCCCGCTCATCCCCGCACCTCCCGCGCGAGCGCGGACAGCCGGGCCTGCGTGACGTCGATCCACCGCAGGTCGGCCTCCAGCCGGAACATGCTGTGGTCGGCGAGCAGCTTGTCGACCAGCGGCCCGGTCCGCTTGACCTCGGTCAGCTCGCGCATCCTCCGCACATGCGCGGCCCGCTGGAGGTCCAGATACGCCGACGCGTCGCGCTCCAGCATCAGCGCGAGCACGACCTTGGTGAACAGCTCCGTCTGCAGGTGCTGCTCGGTCTCCACCGGCTCGGTCAGCCACGTCTCGACCTCCGTGGCCCCCTGATCGGTGATCACATACCGCTTCCGCTCCGGCCCCGCCCCCGGCTCCGCGGCCCCCACCACCACCTTCCCGTCCCGGGCCAACCGCCCGAGCGTCGAGTACACCTGCCCCAGCAGCAGCGGCTTGCCGGGACTGAAGTACGTGTCGTAATCCCGCTTGAGGTCATATCCATGGCTCGACTGCCGTTCGAGCAGCCCGAGAAGCGTCATCGGTACGTTCACACTCGGTGTATACACTGGGTGTGCACACCGGGTCAACGCGATGCCGGACCGCCGATCGGGTAGTGCCGTGTGCGCCGACGGAGGGGCTTCGCGGCACGGCTCGGCATGGCGGGCGGGTGCGGGGAGGAGGCTCGGCGGGCGGGGAACCGTTCCGCGAACCGCCGGGCGTGCCCGGTGGGGTCCCACAGCAGGAAGGACGTCATGCCGCAGTTCGCCACGTCGAAGCCCCTGACCACCCTCGCCCTCACCGCGGGGGCCGCCGTCCTCGGCCTGTTCGGTGCCGTCGCCCCCGCGGGCGCCGCCACTGCGGGCACCCAGGCCGCGCCGGCCACCGCGCGGAACGGATACGTCGACGGGCAGGTCGTGTCCAACCTGCCGCTGACCATCCGTGCCGCCGCGACCACCAACTCCGCGGCGCTCGGCAGCTACCCGCCCGGCGCCATCGTGCACATCTCGTGCAAGGTCAACGGCCAGACCGTGGACGGCAACCCGCGCTGGTACAAGCTGCACGACCGCACCGGCTGGCTCGCCGCCCGGTACGTCGTCAACCTCGGCACCGTGCCCTGGTGCTGACCGGGCCCACGAGCACCGCGTGACCGCCGCGCACGGCGGCCGTACGTCCGACGTACGGCCACCGTGCGCGGTCGACGTATCGGCGGCGGCGGAGGAGGAGGGCCGGAAGTGGACGCGCGCAGAGGACCCGGCCGGACGGGGGCCGGGCCGCGGCGCTCGGGCGAGCGGGTGGACCGGCTCTACCGCACCCTGCTGCGGCGCCGGAAGAAGTCGCTGGGCCCGGAGGACGTCGCCGTCGCCGACCTGCCGAAGGTGCGGCTCGCGGTGGGCGCCGCCGCGCTCGGCAACACCATGGAGTGGTTCGACTTCGGCGTCTACGCCTACCTCGCCGACACCCTCGGCAAGGTCTTCTTCCCCTCCAGCTCACCCGGCACCCAGGTCATCTCCACCTTCGCGACCTTCGCCGCCGCCTTCCTCGTCCGCCCGCTCGGCGGCCTCGTCTTCGGCCCGCTCGGCGACCGCATCGGCCGCCAGCGGGTGCTGGCGATCACCATGATCATGATGGCCGCGAGCACCCTCGCGGTCGGCCTGCTCCCGACGTACGCGGCCGTGGGCTTCCTCGCGCCCGTGCTGTTGCTGGTGTGCCGGCTCGTACAGGGCTTCTCCACCGGCGGCGAGTACGCGGGCGCGACCACGTACATCGCGGAGTACGCGCCCGACCGGCGGCGCGGCTTCCTCGGCAGCTGGCTCGACTTCGGCACCTTCATCGGCTATTCGCTGGGCTCCGGCCTGGTCACCGTGCTGACCGTCACCCTCGGCTCGCAGAGCCTCCAGGACTGGGCCTGGCGCATCCCCTTCCTGGTGGCCGGGCCGCTCGGGGTGACCGGCCTCTACATGCGGCTCAAGCTGGAGGACACCCCCGCCTTCAAGGCGGAGGTCGAGGAGGCGGCCCGGTCCGTGCCGGGCGAGGGCAGCCCGGTCGACGAGGCCCGGCAGTCCGGGCGCGGGCGGCTGAAGGACATCTTCACCGGCCACTGGCAGGCCATCCTGATCTGCATCGGGCTCGTCCTGCTCTACAACGTCACCAACTACATGGTGACGTCCTACCTGCCGACGTACATGACGTCCACGCTCGACTTCGGCGACACCACCGCGCAACTGCTCGTGCTCGGCACCATGCTGCTCGTCGTGCTCACCATCACGGCGGTGGGCCGCACCTCCGACCGGTGGGGACGGCGGCCGGTGTTCATGACCGGCAGCATCGCGCTCATCGCCCTCTCCGCGCCCGCGTTCCTCCTGATCCGGCAGGGCGGCATCGTGCTGCCCGCGGTCGGCTGCGCGATCCTCGGCCTGCTGCTCGCGTCCTTCGCGGGCACCTCGGCGGCCACCCTGCCCGCCCTCTTCCCGACCCGCATCCGCTACGGGGCCCTGTCGATCGCCTTCAACCTCTCCGTCTCCCTGTTCGGCGGCACCACCCCGCTGGTCGCCTCCGCGCTGGTGGAGGCGACGGGCGACGCGATGGTCCCCGCGTACTACCTCATGATCGCGGGCGCCGTCGGCTGCGTCTCCACGCTCTACCTGCGCGAGACCGCGGGCAAACCGCTGTCCGGCTCGCGCGCGATGGTCGAGACCCCGGGCCAGGCCCGCCGCCTCGTCGCCCGCAGCCGCACGGCGGCGGGACGGCACGCCCGCGACGTCTGGCTGCGCATCCACGGCCGCCGCCGTCCGCCCGGTTAGCCCCCCGGCCGCTACCCCGGCGCCCCCGGCCGCTACCCCGGCGTACGGCGTACGGCGGCCCCCAGCGGGCGCAGCGCCCCCGCGCTCACCAGCGCCATCGCGGCCGCCGCCGCCACCGCCACGGCGAAGCCCCCGCGGGCGCCGAGCGCGTCGACCGCCCAGCCGGAGGCCGCCGCCGCGGCGGCCGAGCCCGCGGCGCTCGCCGAACCGAGCCAGGAGAAGGCCTGCGTCAGGACCAGCGGATCGACGGCGGACTCCGCCAGCAGCGAGAAGAGCGCCAGCAGCGGCGGCACCGCCGCACCGGTCACGACCACGGCGGGCGCCAGCGCGACCGGCGAACCGGCGGCGAGCAGCAGCAGCCCGCCCAGCGTCAACGCGGCGGTCGCGGCGAGCAGTTGCACGGGCGGCGCGGCCCGCCACCGGCGCAGCCCGTACAGCCACCCGGCCAGCAGCCCGCTGCCGCTGGACACCGCGAACAGCGGGGCCGCCGCGCCCGGCGCGCCGTGCTCGACCGCGAAGGCGGTCACCGACACCTGCATCGCGCCGAAGTACACACCGATGCCGAGGTTGAGGACCAGCAGGACCAGCAGCCCGCCGCCCAGCAGGGTGCGGCCCGCGCGGGCACGCGCGGCGACGTCGGCGGTGTGCGGGGGCGCGCTGCCGCGCCGGGCGGCGAGCAGCAGCCCGCCGCCGACCGTCAACGAGGTGGCCAGCGCGCTCCCCGCCGCCGGGTGCCCGGCCGCCGCGAGGGCGCTGACCAGCGCCGGGCCCACGAGGTAGGACACCGCGTTGCCGACCGACTCCAGCGCGAAGGCCGCGGGCAGCTCCGCCGCCCGGCCGCCGCGCAGCAGCGCCGCCCAGCGCGCCGCGGACATCGCCGGGAGCTGCGGCACGCTCGCCCCGACCGCCGCACCGCCCAGCGCCAGCAGCGCGCGGGGGGCGCCCGCGGACGTCAGGGCCACCAGCGCGGCCATCGCGGCGGCGTGCCCGAGCAGCGCGGGCGGCAGCACCCGCGTCTGCCCGAACCGGTCGGCGAGCCGGGCCAGTTGGGGAGCCCCCAGCGCCTCGGCCACCGCGAAGCCGCCGCTCACCACCCCGGCGGCGGCGAAGGACCCGGTCCGGTCGTGCACGAGCCAGACGATGCCCAGCCCGGTCATCGCGCCGCCGCACCGCCCCAGCAGCGCGGGCAGGAAGAACGCCGCGGCCCCGGGGGTACGCAGCAGGGCACGGTAGTTCGCCGTCGACACGGCGATTCCCTCTCGCTGCCCGGCGGGACGGCCTCCCGGGTCGCCGGTGCCCGTGCGTACCGACCCGTGGACGACCGCCTGGAACCGTCCAGTTGTGGCGCGGAGTGGGGACACACGCCCCGCACCGACTCCATCACCGGGCAGAAGTCCTGTGATCAGTTCACCGGCCCCGGAAACGGGGCCGAGCAGCATCGAAGAGCATGGCGCGGACGAAGTCAACCGCGGGTGTCGTGAGCGGGGATCGGGGGGAGCGGGCGCCGGGGCGCGGGGACCGGGTGCGCCTGGCCGTCCTCGCCCGAGCTGGCCCCCGCCCCCTACCGCGTGCCGCGCCGTCCGGCCGGTTCAGCGGTGCGGCCACCGGATCCGGCGCGGGCGCCACGGGTCGCGGTGCCGGTGCCGGTGGTGCGGCAGCGACGGCGCCGGGGGCGGGGCCGGGGCCGGTGCCCGTACCGCCGCCGGGACCGGCCGGGCGACCGGGCTCGCGGGGTGCAGGCCCTCCTCGGAGTACGGCGTCGCCGCGATGGCCTCGACCATCTGCTGCTCGTCGAAATCCTCGGAGCCGGGGATGTGCGGGACGAAGCCGATGAGGACGTTGTCGCGGAGCACCTCCGCGTCCAGCCCGCCCGCCCCGCCGACGGTCCACAGGGCCTCGCACCCGTCCGGGATGACCACGCGGAGGGCGAAGTCGTACACGCCCTCGTCGGCGCGGTGGGCCATGATGCCCCGGGCCCGCAGGGCGGACACCAGGTGATCCACCCGCTCGCGTTCCATGGCACGTACCTCCTCGGGACCTGCCGTGCGCGGTACGCGGCGGGAGGTGCCGCCACCTGCGCCGACTCCACCGTACTGCGGTGACCCGGCCGCCTCCTCCCCGCGGATTCCGGCCCCTGCGGACGGCTCGCCGACCGCCCGCCGCGAGCGGAGAAGCGGCATGCTGGAAGGAGGAAAGCAAACGCGCACACCGGTCCGCCGCCGCCCGGCGGGGGACCGGCGGGAGGCGGTGAGGGCTCATGCGGTCTCGCTTCGCACCCGACCGGCAACTGACCGTGCGGATGGGGGTCGTCCTCTTCCTGCTCGGACTGGTCTACGTGGCCTTCGTTGCCGCGCTGGTCGTCCTGCTGAAGTCCGTCGTCGTGGTCGTGCTCGTCGTGGCCGCGCTGATCGCCGCCCAGTACTGGTTCTCCGACCGGATCGCGCTGTTCGCGATGCACGCCCGCGCCGTCACGCCCGAGGAGGAGCCCGCGCTGCACGGAGCCGTCGACCGGCTGTGCGCGCTGGCCGACATGCCCAAACCGGTGGTCGCGGTGTCCGGGACCGACCTGCCCAACGCGTTCGCGACCGGGCGCAACGCCGATCACGCCGTGCTGTGCGTGACGCGGGGCCTGCTGCGCCGCCTCGACGCCGGGGAACTGGAAGGGGTGCTCGCCCACGAGCTGTCGCACGTCGCGCACAAGGACGTCGCCGTCATCACCGTGGCGTCCTTCATCGGCGTGCTGGCCGGGCTGCTCGTGCGGTTCGCCTTCTACTCCGAGCTGTTCGGCGGCCGCCGCCAGGACCAGAACACCGCCGCGCTGCTCGCCCTCGTCATGGCCGTGTCCGCGGCCGCCTACCTGCTCGGCTTCCTGCTGACGCGGGCCCTGTCCCGCTACCGCGAACTGGCCGCCGACCGCTCCGCCGCGCTGCTCACCGGTCGCCCGTCGGAGCTGGCGTCCGCGCTGGTCAAGGTCAGCGGCGACATCGCCCGCATCCCGACGGAGGACCTGCGCACCGCCCGCTCCTTCAACGCCTTCTTCTTCACCCCCGCCCTGCGGGAGGACGCGCCGCTCGCCACCGTCCTGTCCACCCACCCCAGCCTCCAGCGCCGGCTGGACGCGCTGGGCCGCATCTCCACCGAGCTGGGCCTGCACTCGTGACCGCACCGGCCGCGCCCGAGCCCTCCGGCCCCGCCGAGCCCTCCGGACCGCCCGAACCCCCGGGCCCCGCAGGACACGGCGGCCACCCGCGGGGGAGCCTGCGCGTCTACCTGGGCGCCGCCCCCGGCGTCGGCAAGACCTACGCCATGCTCGCCGAGGGGCAGCAGCGCGCCCGCAGCGGCACGGACGTCGTCGTCGCCCTCGCGGAGGACTACGGCAGGCCGCCGACCCGCGCGATGGCCGAGGGGCTGGAGACCGTACCCCGCCGGAGCGTGGAGTACCGCGGCTGCACCTTCACCGAGATGGACCTGGACGCCGTCCTGGCCCGCCGCCCGCAGACCGCGCTCGTCGACGAGCTGGCCCACACCGACGTCCCCGGCTCACGGCACGAGAAGCGCTGGCAGGACGTCGACGAACTGCTGGCCGCGGGCATCGACGTGATCTCCACCGTCAACATCCAGCACCTGGAGTCGCTCAACGACGTGACCCGGGACATCACCGGCGTCACCCAGCGCGAGACCATCCCCGACGACGTGGTCCGCGCCGCCGACCAGATCGAACTCGTCGACCTCTCGGCGGAAGCACTGCGCCGCAGGCTGCGGCAGGGCGAGATCTACCCGGCGGAGCGTATCGACGACGCGATGGCCCACTACTTCCGCGCCGGGAACCTCACCGCCCTGCGCGAGATCGCCCTGCTGTGGACGGCCGACCGCGTCGAGGAGGCGCTGCTCCGCTACCGCCGCGACCACGGCATCCAGCAGCCGTGGTCCACCCGCGAACGCGTCCTCGTCGCCCTGTCCGGCGGCCCGGAGGGCGACACCCTGGTCCGCCGCGCCAAGCGCACCGCCTCGCGCGGCGCGGGCGGCGAGTTCCTCGCCGTCCACGTCGAGCCCGACGACGCGTCCGCGGCCTGCTGCGCGGGCCTGCCCGACCACCAGCGCGCGCTGGTCGAGGAACTCGGCGGAAGCTGCCACACCGTGACCGGCGACAACACCGCGCGAGCCGTCCTGGACTTCGCCCGCTCCGTCGACGCCACGCAGATCATCATCGGCGCCACCACGCGCAGCCGCCTGCACCGGCTCTTCCGCCGCGGCGTCGGCGAATCCGTCATCGAGGGTTCGGGCGAGACGATCGACGTGCACGTCGTGACGCACGCGCACGCCGCGCACGGGCGCTTCCTGCGCAGGCGCCGGGGAGCCCGCGAGAGGGCGTGACGCACGCACGCCCGGCACAGGCAGGCCTCACCCGCGTGCCCGGCCGCGTGGATGACGCGTATCGGCGCGACGCTCCGTTAGTTTCCTGTCACGCGCCGTACCCCGCGGCCGCGCGCCCCGGACGCGAGAGGTGCCCCCGCCACGATGACGGCCCCGGTGACCGGACGACCGCGCGACGCTCCTGCCGCACGCAGTACCGGGCGCGCCCGGCCGGGGCCACGGTGAGGGGGCGCGGCGGCGGAGGCCCGTTCGTCGCCCTGCGCGAGCCGAACTTCCGGCTGTACGCGGCGGGGCAGTGCGTGAGCCTGGTCGGCACCTGGATGCAGGCCGTGGCCCAGTCCTGGCTGGTGGTGGAGCTGACCGGCTCCGGGACGGTCCTCGGGCTCGTGGTGGCCGCGCAGTTCCTGCCCGTGCTGCTGGCCGGGCCGTACGGCGGGCTGCTCGCCGACCGGGCCGACAAGCGCCGGCTGCTGCTGTGCACCCAGACCGCCCTCGGCCTGCTCGCCGGGGTGCTGGGGGTGCTGACCGTGACGCACGCCGTCCGGCTGTGGATGGTCGTGCTGCTCGCGGTCGCGCTCGGCACCGTCAACGCGGTGGACAACCCCACCCGGCAGACGTTCGTCCCCGAGATCGTCGGGCCGGGGCTGCTGCGTGCCGCCGTCGCCCTGAACAGCGTGATGACCAACGCGGCCCGCGCGGTGGGCCCGGCCGTCGCGGGCGTCCTGATCGCCTCCGTCGGGGTCGGCGTGTGCTTCCTGGCCAATGCCGCCAGCTACGCCGCCGTCCTGCTCGCGCTGCTGGCCATGCGCACCGAGCGGCTCCGCCCCGGCCCCGCGGTCGCCCGCACCTCCGGCCAGCTCACCGCCGGGCTGCGCTACGTCCGGGGCACGGCCGGGCTGTGGGCGCCACTGGCCATGATGGCGCTGATCGGCACGCTGGCCTACGAGTTCCAGGTGGTCCTGCCCCTGCTGGCCCGCTCCGGCGGCCACGACGGGGCGCGCACGTACGGCTTCATGACCTCCGTCATGGGCGCCGGGGCCGTGGTCGGGGGTCTCGCGGTGGCGGCCCGCGGCCGGGTCGGGGTGGTGCCGCTCGTCGTGGCGGCCGCGGGCTTCGCCGCCGCGCTGACCGCGGCCGCCGCGCTCCGCCCGCTGCCCCTCGAACTCGCCGCGCTGGCCTGCGTGGGCGCGTCCGGCACGGCCTTCCTCGCCACCGGCAACACCACGCTGCAACTCGTCGCCGACCCGTCCTACCGGGGCCGCGTCATGGCCCTGTGGTCGGTCACCTTCCTCGGCAGCACCCCGGTCGGCGGCCCCCTGGTCGGCCTGGTCGCCGAACACCTCGGCCCGCGCGCGGGTCTCGCCCTCGGCGCCGCCGCCTGCGCGATCGCCGCCCTGCTGGGCCTCCTCGCCCTCTCCCGCGTCCCGCCCCGGCACCGCCACCTCGACCCCCGGCCGGCGGATCCACCGCCGGAGGCGCACCACACCTGACGCGTCCGGCCCGGCCCGACGCTCAGGCGAACTGCGTCTCACCCCACGGCGTGAGCGCCCACCCGTCGAGGAAGCCGTCGTGCAGCCGGACCGCCAGCAGGCCCGCCGTGCCCGTACCCGCTTCCGCCCGCGCGGCGCCGAGGTGGAAGGTGACGAAGCGCGCCGTACGGTCACCGGCGGCGTAGCCGAGCGTCTTGGGCAGCTCCGGGTCCTCGGGCCCGAAGACGACGGACGGCGGCCCGAACGCGCCGAGCACCTCGGGCAGCGTGCGGTCGTCAGCCGCCCACGCCACCACCGCCTCGGCGAGGGCTGCGTGCTCCGCGCCCGTCAGCGTCCGGTCGAGCCGCAGCCACCCCCGCCGGTACGCGTCCTCGCCGTACTGCGACGCCACGACGTGCACGTCCGGCCCCGGAAAGGCCTCCCGCAGGAACGCCGACGGGGCGAGCCGCGCGACGGTGTCCGGTATCCACACCGCCTCCCCGGCCTCCGCCCCACCGCCGCCCGCCCCGGCCGCCGCCAGCTCGTCCAGCAGACGTGCCACGGCGGCGAGCCCGCCGTGCTCCGAGGGACGGCGTACGGCCCGGTTGAGGCGGGCGAGCAGCCGCTCGCGGGCGGGGGAGACGAGGATCCCGGTCACGGGAGCAGTGTGCCGGACGGGCGTGGCGCGCGCCGCACGTTTCCTCACCACCTGCGGTCGTGGAGCGCCCGCAGCCACGGCTCGCGGACGCACGGCATGCGCGCGAGGGTGTGCCGGAAGGCCTTGTGGGACGGCACGAAGGGCACCACCGGGTGCGGCTCCAGCGGATCGTCCCGCTCCACCCCGGCGGGCAGACCGCCGACCACCGGGAGCCGGGTGCGCTCCTGCGGGAAGGCCATGTCGGCCCACAGCGCCGCCCCCACGGGTACGGCCGCCGCACCGCCGCGCGGCCGCCACACCTCGCCGGTCTGCGGATGGACCGGTACGAGCAGCAGCTCGGCGTCCGGCTCGCCCGCCCCCGGCCCTCCCACGTCCAGCCGCAACGCGCCCTCCCCGGCGGGCAGGAGCGCGTCCTTCCCGGCGGGCAGCAGCGCCGCGACACCCCGCCCGAGGACGTCGGCGACCGGTCCGGGCCTGACGCGGACGGGCCTGCCGCCCGACGCCGCCACCAGGTGGGCGAGGGCGGCGCCCGCGGGGATGTCCTCGAAGCCGCCCAGCCCGCGCCATAGTGCCCCGTCCACGAGCAGCTCCGACCAGTCCAGGACCCGGCGTTCCGGCGGACCCGGCAGCCGTACCACCGCCTGTGGGAGCAGCCGGACGAGCTGCCAGTGCCCGCAGTCGTCGTCCCGCCCGCCGACTGGCAGCCCGCAGCCCAGGCAGCCGAGGTTCGGCCCGTAACCGCTGCTGATCCCCAGGCAGTGGCCCTCCGTCCGCCCCGCGATCAGCCCGGTGCCGCGCATGTCGCCGGGCGCGAGCAGCACGGTGCCGGCCGGACCGTCGGACACCGAGGCCACCGGGGCGTACAGCCCGCGCGCCGCCTCCTCCTCCGCCCCGAACTCCGGGCTCGGCCGCCACGGGGGGCCGTACGGTTCGGGATCGACGGCGTAGGTCCCCGCCTCCATGAGCGGCGGGTGCAGGGTCTCCCAGTGCGTGTCGCGCAGATGGACCGGCAGGTCCACCCGCGACACCGCCGCCGTGAGCACCTCCCCGCACCCGGCACACCCGAACACCGCCATGCCCCGCCTCCCCGTCGCCCCCGCCTCCCGTAGCCCCCCGCATCCCAGCGGACGGGGGACCGGGCGGCAAACCCTTTTACGCCCGCCTGCGGAAGGGCGCGAGCGTGCCGCGTACCAGCTCGGCCGCGCCCCAGTCGGGCTCGAACTGCGCGATGACGGCGAGGTGCTGGCGCAGCTGGAGGACGGGCATGCGCTCCCGCCACCCCCGGTCCAGCCCGGTCAGTTCGGCGTACAGGCCGAAGAAGGCGTCGGCCTCGGGCGGCGGCGCCGTCGTCCACAGGTGGGCGAGGTCCACCTCGGCCCATGTGTACGACACCGCGGGGTCGATGAGCGCGGGGCCCCCGTCCGGCGCGGCCATGACGTTCTGCGCCCACAGATCCCCGTGCGTCAGGCACGCGGGCGCGTCCGGCAGCAGCTCGGGCAGCCGCTCGCACAGGTGCTCCAGCGCCGCCCGGTCCCCGGCGTCCAACGCCCGCTCCACCCGCGGCTCGTCGAGCCAGCGCAGCAGCCGGTGCCGCGCGAAGAACGCGAACCCGTCGTCCTCCCAGTCGTTGACCTGCCGCCGCCGCCCCAGCCAGTTGTCCCGGTGCCACCCGAACCGTGCCTGCCGCGTACGCGTGTGCAGACGGGCGAGCCCGTGCGCGAACCGCTCCCAGAAGCCCGCGTCGTCCGGCCGGGGCCGCAGCACCGACAGCACGAGCAGATCCCGCCCGGCGAGCAGCACCTCCGGGGTGTCCACACCCCCCGCCGCCCGCAGGGCCCCGAGCCCCTCCGCCTCCGCCGCGAAGGCGTCGTCGGAGGGCGACTCCGCGAACCCCTTGACGAACACCTCCGTCCCGTCCCCCCGCCGCGCCCGCCCCGCGACCGCCGCCAGCCCCCCGGTGACCGGTTCGACGGCGCCGACGTCCCGCATCCCGGCGGCGTGGAGGCGTCGGAGCAGGAGCGACGCGGTATCCGTCATGACCGCGATGATCCCCTCCGGCCGCGGACCGTGGCAACGTCACCTCGTTCCGGCGGCGGCCCGCGCGACAGGCTGGGACTCCGGTCGATCCCCAGAACCGTGGCCCTGAGCACCGAACTCTGGTGCGGCGAAGCCGAGAGACAACCCGCCGCGCATCCCGGGGCCGACCTATACCTCGTCGGTCTGGACGAGCATCGCGAGCGGATATTCGCGGAGTTCGGCATCGACACACGCCGCGCCGGCGCGCTCGTCCTGGTCGGGTATCCGCAGGGTGATCCGGGCGTTGCGGAGGAGGACGTCAACGAGGCGCTGCGCATTCACAACTCGCATCTGAACCGGGTCGAGGTTCGCACGTACAAGGAACTCATCGACAGCGCCGAACGCGCCTTCGCGGTGGGCGATGCCGGGTAGCCGCCCGTGGCGGAGGCGCACGCCCGCGGGTGCCGGAAACTGTCGCAGTGTTTCTGACGTGGAGCCCTGGACGCGAAGCCGTTGGCAGAGCCCTACCGGGGCGTTCGAGGCCAGGGGTGCCGTCGGCCGCTGAACAGGTGCACCGCCGTGAAGCGTCCCGCCGACGCCTGCGCGGGCCCCTGGTCACAGGTGCCGTGACCGCAACGTTACCGAAGGCCGCATTGACGTCGGCGACGGGGAACCTTACGTTCCTGCGAGCAGAAACTATCGCAACTTTCCGAACGAACGTCGGTGTCGCTGTCAGACGGGAGTGTGCGCCGGAACAAGGCGTGGCCGGATCCCGCGCGCCGCAGACCCGGCGTACGGATGACGCGCGTACCGCCCCCGCCTCAGACCGCGTGGCCCGGCGACGAACCACGGCATCGACAACCGTCCCCCCGCAAGACCCGGTAACCGGCCCACCCCCCCCCACGCAGGAGCCGCCATGCTGATTCCCCGCCCCCTCCGCCGCCCCGCGGCGGTCCTCACCGCCGCCCTCCTCGCCGCCGCTGCCGCGCTGACCGCGGCGCCGCCCGCCGCGCGGGCCGACACCCCGGCCCCCCGCTCGTTGCTGGTCGGGCAGAGCAACACCGGTGCCTGGAACGACCTGACCTCGTCCACCGGCGCGGACCCGCAGGGCGGTTCGGTCTACTACAGCGTCCGCGACGGCGGCTTCTCCGGCGCCTGCGGCACGACGTGCGAGAGCACGTACGCCTCCTTCCTCGCCGACCGCGGCAAGCAGATCGAGGTCGGCGTGAGCTGGAAGGACAACCCGCCCGGCTGGGACGGCAATGACGCCGACAAGCAGACCGCCTCCCAGCAGGCCACCGCCGCGATCGCCGCGGGCGGCTATGACCAGCAGTTCGGCGCGCTGTCCTCCTTCATCGCCGCGCACCCCGCGGCCACCTTCCTCGTCCGGGTCGACTACGAGGTGAGCACCCCGTTCTTCTGCACGGGCGGCACCGACTGCACCCCGTACAAGAACGCCTTCCGGCACGTCGCCCAACTCCTGCGCGCCCAGAGCGGCGCGGGCAACCGCGTGCAGTTCGTCTACCACCCGGTGCGGGGCCAGTTCGACGCCCTCTACCCGGGCGACGACGTCACCGACTGGGTCGGCGTCAGCGTCTTCAACAACGACCTGTGCCAGCCCTACCGCGAGAACGGCACCACCTACTGGAACGGCACCGAGGACACCGCCGCCCGCACCTGCTCCGGCTACTACGACGACTACGTGAACGGCAACGTCAACGCCATCCCGCACGCCTACCCCGTCGACCTCAACATCCTGCGCATGATGTGGTGGGCCCAGCAGCACGGCAAGCCGATGCTGGTGGCCGAGTCCGGCGTGCAGCGCATGTCCGACACCCTCGCCTCCGACGGCACCCAGTCCGACGCCGACTTCACCGCCTTCATGCAGCGCCTCACCACCCTGCTCACCTACCGCGGCCCGCTCCCCAACGGCGTCATCGACGGCGCCCAGACCCACTTCACCGGCACCGCCTACGACCTCTCCCAGGTCATCCGCGCCGTCACCTACATCAACATCGACTGGCGCTACGGCTTCGACGGCCAGACGTCCCCCACCTCCCCGATCGCCCTCCCCCCGTCCAGCGGCTGGTACGTCAACTCCCTCCTCAGCCACTACCCCCAGGGCCGCACCACCTTCTGCCAACTCCTCTCGACCACCTCCTTCGCGACCACCTGCCACTGAGCCCCGCACGGCCCCCGGCCGGTCAACCAGCCTCCCGACGGTCGGGACCCCGGACGCCTCCGGGGCCCCGACCACCATGCGGGTGGTGGGCTGGCTGGGACATCGGTACGCAATTCAAGGGTCCGATGAGGCGCGTTGTCCGGGCTCCCCGTTCACCGAATTCACGGATTTCGTCAGATTCGGCCTGAGCGAGTTTCTGGACCATTGAGTGGCCCGAGGTCAGGTCGCCTCCGCGATCTCGGCTCGGCCCTACGACCTCCGTCACGCCGGGGTCCCTTCCACGCGTGGGTCAACGCTGCAGAACTACGCGTCCACGGGAAGGATCTGGACCAGACCGACGGAGGTGCGCCCATCTATTCGGATGTGGGCGGCCCGGATCGTCCACACGCCGGCAGTCAGGGGGACGGGAGCCTGTTCAGGCCGTCCGCCCCCGGGATACTCCACGGTCAGGTCGGCTCCCGCTACGGCTGAGTCCATGAGCACGGCCGGCCCGTCCGTGGCCCAGGTGCCGCACACTTCCCACGGGGTGGTGGCATCGGCCAGCACCGCTTCGACGGCGGCGACCAGATCGGCCTCGGAGTCTGCTCCAAGCCAGCGGAGGAACACTCGTTGCTCAGCGAGGAAGCAACTGGTGGCCGGCTCGTCGGCGAGTACCAGCGCCTGAGCACCGCCCTCACCCACTGCGACGACCCCGGCCAGGTCCTCCACATCGCAGGCCCGGTCGTAGTCGTCCGGAGTATCACCGTCGCCCAGGACGCTTCCGCCCTCGGTGCAGCCGCGCCACGCGCTCAGTGCCGATACGGGGACCGCGGCGAGAGGGCCACCCATTGATGCCACCCAGTTGAGATGCATACGCACAGCGTGCCCCTGGGCACTGACAACGCGGGGGAGGGGCCCGCCGGAGACCGGCCGGCCTGGCGTGCGTCCCGCGATGCCCGCCTACGTCCGGTGGACCGTTCACGATCGTCACGCTGTCACAACTCACGCTGTCACAACGTGATCGCTGGTGAACGGCCGGCGTGAGCCGGGTTCGGCTCCACACATGCGCCGACCCGGTACGGCTGTGAGGGCCGACCGGCGGCGGTCATCCCAGGAACGCGGATCGCTACGCGACCGGAAACGCCGTCTGCGCGAGGGTCCGCGCTGCGGTGCGTACGGCGTTCTCCCAGGCTCGGAGACCATCAGGGGACAGATAGTCGAGGTGGTACTCCTCGCCCACGGCCCGCACGAATTCGCACTCGGCTTCTGTCAGCGACGCGATCCCCCGCCAGACCCGAGCCGCTGCGTCCCTCGGTGACAGGACACCGGCGCACAGCTGTGCCGCGATGTGGTGCATGAGGCAGCGCCCGGCGATCTCGTCGTCGGGGACCCGGATTCCTAGCTCTTCCATCGCCCCGTCGAAGAGTTCGTCGATCGCTGCTGTCTCCGCACGCCGGGAAAGGCCGGCCAGCTCACACAACGAGGGAGAGTCGTATCCGGCAGCCAGCAGCCGGGCCGCCGCCATCGGCAGGTCCTCCGGGAAGACCACACGCGCGACGTACTGCCAGGCGACTGTGGCGGGCTGGTCCATAAGGGCATCCTGCCCGTCCCAGATGATGTCTGCCCAGCGAGTTCATGCGTGCCGTACGAGTCGGCGACGGGTGGGGCCTGGACCTGGCGAGGTACGGCTCGGACTCACGCCGTGTTCGCGCTCGCCGACGGTCAGAAAGGGTTTGCGTTTGATGGCGGTGGTCAACCAGGGGCGGTGCCTTGGTGGGCGAGGTGGGCCAGGACGGAGAACGCTTCGGCGTTCGCGGGCGGAGGCGACCAGGACTTGCCCGAGCGCGGGGGCGAAACGGATTGAGGATCCTTCCTCACCGCGACGAGGATGTCCTCGGCGGGGAGAGCCTTCGTTGTCGAGGGGGAGCGATGAGCGAATGGAACGGAGTGCGGGAGCGAGTGCTCTCGCTGGGGCCGCCGCCACGGAAAGACCGTGGACTGGGGCGCCTGCTGCGGCGACCTGTGGGGTCCACCACCTCGCTGCTGGATGATCCGCTTACCGAGGACGAGGTGTCCTCCGCCGAGCGGCAATTCGGAGTCGCATTCCCCGAGGAATACCGCGGCTTCCTCCTGGAAGTCGGCGCGGGAGGCTTCGGTCCGGGCTACGGATTGGCCACGCTCGTCTGCCATGAGGGGGCGTGGGGCTGGCCCGAGTGGGAGGCAGAGGACCCGGCGGAGCAACGGCAGCTTGCCCGTCCGTTTCCGAGTGACGAGGAGCGCGCTCGGTGGACCGAGCAGCTGCAGATTCTGGAGAACGCAACCATTACGGACGGCCAGAGCGATGATGAGGAGATCCATCGGGCCGCCTTGGCCTTCCGCGCAGCTGAGGACGAGTTCCACCCTGCGATGACCGCCAGGGCCATACGGCTGAGCCACGAAGGGTGCGGCTACTACACCTGGCTGGTCGTCACCGGCGAGGAGCGCGGCAACCTCTGGTTCGACGCGAGATGCGTGGATGAGCCGCTTGCTCCGTTGTGGCACAGGCGGCGACGTCGTACTCGATTTACCGAGTGGTATCTCGAATGGCTCGACGAACTCCAGGGACCAGCCCAGCGCTCCGGGAGATGAACCGCAGCTCCGGCGGCGCATCGTCGCAGCTCCGCCGAGGAGCCACTCCGTGACGGAGGCGCTGCACCACGGGCAGTGAGGTTGCCGTTCCGCGGAACGGGCGCCGGAATCCGTGTGCGAGGCCGTAGACGTCGGCGCGGCCCGCTCGGTTGGTGCGGCTCGGATCCAACCCCCTGTACGCGCCCGCTGACAGCCGGGTGATCGTCCGCATCACTTCTGACGCGGAGGAGCCGGCGGATGGGCAGCGAGCACGAAGAAACGCCGCTCGGCCGCCCCTTGAGCGACCGGCAGACCTTTACGCCCACCTGCCTCTCTCCCCGACCCCTCCGAGGACGAGCCGACTTCGAGCCGACGACGGACGGAGCCAGCGTGCCGAATTCCGATCAACGCGCCTGACCTTGAGCGGAGTGACGCTGTGTGCCGACGGTTGAATCGAGCGCGGCTGTGGTCGGATCCCGTGGACGGAAGTTGAGTGCCTGAGCGCTGACCTGCCGCGAGGGCCACCAAGATCATTACGTGGTCATTACGTGATCACTGACATCAGGCTGCCGTTCGGCGGTTCTCGGCTGTGCAGGGGGCAGGAAAGCAGAAAACCCCGCGTTCAGCATTTCTGCTGGTCGCGAGGTGGTTCGCTACAGTATCACTTTTGTCACCTGGGGTGCCCCCGGCAGGATTCGAACCTGCGCACACGGCTCCGGAGGCTACGGCGCCTGCCGCTGGGCTCCGGTCTCTGAGCTGGGCGCTCGGCCGGTCAGGTGACCTGGAACGGCTTGATCATTACGCTCCTATGACGTGAAGCCCCACGCAAGTGACTTGCGTGGCCCGTAGGGTCGATGGCATGGCGAGTGGCGGTGCGGGTGCGAACGTGACGGGCACGGGCGGATCGGGCTTCACGGTCGAGGCGGCGAAGCTTGCGCTGGAAGCGGCCTGCGGCGAGGTGGGTCTGGACGCCGTCGGGGCGCGGTTGATCCGGCTGGGGTCCAACGCCGTCTACGCGCTCGCCGGCGGCCACGTCATCGTTCGCATCGCCGCGCCGGAGGTGGATCTGGCCGAGGTGGAGCGAGCCGTCGCCGTAGCCAGGTGGCTTGCAGATGGTGACGTTCCGGCCAACCGCCTGGTGCCAGGCATTGCTCAGCCGCGCGTCGTCCAGGGGCACGCCGTGACGTACTGGGAGAGCGTTCAGGACGAGGAGGAGTACGCCACGCTCCCCGAACTGGCGGACCTGCTCAAGCAACTGCACTGGCTGGAGGAACCGGAGTCGCTGGGGCTGCCGTACTTCGACCCGCTGCCGAAGGTGCGAGCCGGCCTGGCGGGGCTGGGCGTCGGCGTGCGGCCGGAGGACGCCGACTTCCTCCGCGGGCGCGCGAACCACCTGGATACGGAGTACGCCCGGCTCGACTTCGTCCTGCCCTTCGGCCTGATCCACGGAGACGCGAATATCGGCAACGTGCTCCGCGACCGCGCGGGCCGGGCCGTCCTCATCGACCTCGACGGCTTCGCGCTCGCCCCGCGCGAGTGGGACCTGATCCAGACGGCGCTCTTCTACGACCGCTTCGGCTGGCACACCGCCGCCGAGTACGACTCGTTCGTCGACCACTACGGCTTCGACGTCATGAACTGGCCCGGCTACGAGGTGCTCGCCGATCTGCGCGAGCTGATGATGACGCTCTGGCTGGGCGGCAAGGCCGGAGCGGAGCCCAAGGCGGCGGAGGAGTTCGCGCGCCGTGTCGAGTCCATCCGCACCGATGGCGACCGGCGGCTCTGGCAACCGTTCTGACCTCGCGTTTTTACGTGTCGGGTGTGCTCTCAGCCGCTGTCCACAACCGGTGCTCGGCCGCTTGCTCGTGCAGGTCCCGTACGTGTGCGTTCGTCCGCACGGCTGCGAGCGCGGTGCGGAACTCCGCGAGGTAGCTGACGGCTCGGGCCGAGCGGAGCTGCCCGCCCAGGTCGAGAGCGTCCAGCGCGACGCGGCACGACTCCTCCACGTCCCCGGCCCGTAGATGGGCGTCCGCCAAGACCATCGTCGCGAAGAAGTCGCTGCGGACATGGCTCCCGCTCATGGCGTTCCCCGCGTGCTCCACGGACCGCTGGGCGCTGTTGATGTCGCGGAAGCAGTGTGCGGCCTCGGCTGACAGCTCGGCGTCGTCGAAGTAGGTGATCCATTCCGGCTCGTCGGCGTGGTTGCGGCGGTCCAGGGACCGTTCGGACTGGCTGAGCGCCTGCTGGGCCCCGCGGTGGTCGGAGGTACGCGCGAGGGCCCGCGCCTCCATCGCCCAGAACTGCGCCGTCAGCGTCGGCGTGGCCACTCCGGAAATGCCCATCCGGGCGGCTCGGGCAAGCGTCGCGGCATCGCTGAACCGGCCCACGAAGGTTGCCTGGTGACTCATCGCCGAGAGGACGCTTCCCGCGAGCCGCCGGTCATTCGCGTCCTGGGCGAGCCGGAGGGCGTGGAGGTAGTAGTGCTGGGCCAGGGCGTGGTGGCCGGCGTCGTACGACATCCAACCGGCGAGGCGCAGTGCTTCCGCGACCGTGGCGAAGAGGGCCCGTCCGACCGACTCCGTGTAGGTGCCGTGCAGCAGAGGTGCCACGTCGTGGCTGAGGTACTGGACGACGGCTCGGCGGGCGTGCCCCCCGCCAAAGCGGTCGTCGAGAGCGGCGAAGGTATCCGCCGTGGCCTTCACCATGGCGACGTCGGCCATTCCGACCCGCACCCCGCCTCGGTCGCCCGTCGTCAGGGCCTTTTGCTCCGGGGCGACCAGCCACCGTAATGAGGCGTCTGTCCACGCTCGATCCGAGACCTGCCCAGAGGGCGGGGCGTCGGCGAGATCTGCACGCCACAGTTCCGTCACGGAGGTGAGGGCGGCCTCGGAGCTGTCCGGGTACCGTGGCTCGGCGGGGGCGTTCGGACCAGGTTCCCTCAGCCCGAGTTCGGCCGGTGGAATCCCCAACGCGTCGGCCAAGAGGGCACCGTAGAACTCATCGGGCTGGCTGTGCCCGTTCTCCCAACTCGCGATGCGACGCTTCACGCTGGCGTCCGACGGAAGCACCTGCCCACGCCGGGCCGCCGTGCGCCGCAGTTCGCTCACCAGTCGAAGCTGACCCCAGCCATGCGAAAGACGGGCGCTCCGGATCACGTCGGCGACTCGGATACTCAGGTCCTCCACCGTGTCCTCCCCGCTAGCCGCGCGAGTGGCTTGGGCCATCACTGTACGCGCGTGCACGGCTACGTTTCCGCTGGTTAACGATGTCCCGCCCTTCGAGGGATGACGTGCGGACGTGTGTGGACCGGCATGTCATCCGGGCGTCACCTCTGACGTCACCCGTCGTCATCTGCCCTGCTCAGGACTACCGCCTGACGCTGGATGGCAGCGGCGGAAGGACCGTCGCCGGGTGGCATGGGGTGATGGCGCGTGCAGATGGTGACGCGACGGAGCATCGATTGGCTCTGCGAGGCTTCCGACGATCCGCAGCAGTTCCGCATGGTCTGGTCGGACGATCCGCGCCAGCCTCAAGTGGTGGCGACGGGAGCGCTGTTCGACGTCGTGGCGACGGACCAGCAGCTCGGAATTGAGGCGCTGGACCAGCTCCGGCGGCGGGGGATGCCGGTCGGCGCGGTGCTGATTGACCGCGCGGCCCGCCGCACCGGCTTCATGGTGCCGCCCGACACACAGGGCGTCTTCGAGCGGACGCTGGCCCGTGAGACGTCGAAGCCTCTGCCCTACCGCTACCTCGGCGACGGCTCGTACGTCGTCCTGCCGGGCCCCGTCCCCCTGCCCGGCGACCGCTTCGAGTGGCTGAACCCCCTGAAGCGCCCGCAGCACTGCTCGCCGCTCCAGACGGTTGCCCTCGCCGTGATGCTGGCGGCCTCCGCCGACCTGATCGCGCGGGCCGAGCAGTACGGGCTGGAGCCGGCCGGTGCGTGAGGACGACTCGGCGGCGAGGGGCGAAAGCGTGACCGCCCAGGCGATCGACAGCGCGCGATGGCGGGAGGCCCGCCAGGCAGCCACGACCTTGCGCGCATCCCTCCAGTTGGCGGGTCTGGAGAGGGATGTCCCCTACCTGCGCGCCGACCTGAACGCCTTCGGCCAGGGCTACGTGGAGCTGGGCCGCGTGGCCCCGCACACCGCCGAACGCCTCGCGGAACTCCTCCGTCGCGGCATCGCGTTCCTCGGTGCTGCCCCCGCCAAGGAGGGAGAACCGACATGACCGACCCCCGCGGCGCCTGCGCCCCACCCGCGGGCACCCTCGCCCCCGGCGTCCCCTACGTTCGCGGCTGGGTGGAGGGCAGGCGTGCTGCCGAGACCCTGGCCGAACAACTGGTCCTCGCCGACCTGGCGGACGGCTTCCCGTCCCTTCGCGCGGACGTCAACGCCCTCGGCGACGGCGTAGTGAGCCTGGGCAAGATCCTCCCGGAGACGGCTCTCCGCCTCTCGGCCCTCCTGGCTGCTGGCCTCCTTGCGGAGAAGCTAGACGAGTGGTCCGCGGAGGACGTCGCAGCCGCGGCCAGCCTCTGACTGTCTCAACAACGTAGCGGTTCGTCCTCCCGGCCGGGACCGGCGCTCCAGCGCCGCAGCCCGGACGGGAGGACGAACCGCGTAGAGAGTGATCGGTAGCTCGTGCCCGCTTGACTCCCAGATCGTCGGTTCAAGGGTTTCGGCAAGCCGGAGACGCTTTGACGCACGATCAGGCGTGCACGTGAGCTGTTGTTGTTCGTCTGTGTGCACAGCCTGTGGTTCCAAGCTGGTCCCAGCGCGCGGCTCCGGAGGCCCCGTGTCTGTCAGGGATTTTCGGCAGCTCAGAACCATGAAGTCGGCGAGCCGTCCGTGATCGGTCCACGGATGGCGAGGTTGGCTCCCGCTAGCAACCGAGGGGGGAGTCGTGTGGGAACGGGCCGAGTCGTCAGTGTGGTGAACTAGGGTCAGACCATGGCCACGAGTGTTGCGGGAATCAACCCCGGCGATGTGCGTACGCGCAGTGAAATTCGTGCAGTGTTCGGGGGGAGTCCGCAAGGTGGGATCTGTCCTTCCACGTCTGAGCGCAGCGTCAACCTGTACTCGGACCCGGACGTGGGAGAGAAGGCTGGGTACTACGACGGCTGGCTGGCTGAAGAGGACGAGATGGGTCCTGTCTTCGAGTACACCGGTGCAGGGAAGTCCGGTGACCAGACCTTCGATGGGGTCGCCGGCTCAGGGAACAGAGCGATTCTTCGACACGCGGAGCAAGACCGAGTGCTCCGCGTGTTCACACGGGTAGGCAAACTCCCCGACAGCGATACCAAGACTCATCGGTACCTCGGAGCGTTCACCCTGGATGGGGTGCAGCCGTATGTGTGGCGCAGGGTCCATGGCGAGGACCGCAACGAGCGGGACGTTCTAGTCTTCCGCCTGCGTCCTGAGGGTGCTGTTCAGCGCGCGATGCAGGACGTTATCCCTCCTGCTGAGGAGACCACTGCGGAGTTCGTGCCGTTCCAGGTTGTCACCGCGGCAACGTTTCAGACAGACCCTGCAACAAGCGGTGCGCTGCCACTTCCCAAGCAGCGGGTACGAAAGGGAAGTTCCACACGCAGGGCGGCCCCTAATCCCGAGACGAGCGGCACGTTCGTGCTCCCTGAGGCGTTCAGCACCAAGCTGAGTCTCCGGGCCGCCGCTGCCGCCACCATCGCCGTGCGCCACGAAGCGCTGCTGACTCAGGCATATAAGGCGCACTTGGACGCCGCCGGGCACCGGACCGGTGCCTTCCAGATCAAGGTGAAGGGCCTCACCTCAACACTCCGTACAGACCTTTATGACGCGACGGATCACGTGCTCTATGAGGCGAAGGGGTCAAGCTCCCGAGAGGACGTGCGGATGGCTCTCGGACAGATCCTGGACTACAGCCGCTACGTCAAATCGGCAGAGCACGAGGGTGAGCCCAAGCGCGTCATCTTGCTGCCGACCGCCCCGAGCCCCGACCTGTACTCGCTACTCGATCGGTATGAGGTCGGAGTGGTTTACCGCTCGGATGACGGGCGCTTCGTTGGAGACGTAGTCGCTCAGGTGGGCTAATAGCGCGATCTTGTCTCCGTCGCCTGCCTGTGGGGGTGGCGACGAAGAAGAATCATCGCTAACTGCTACCTAAATTATCCACCGCTTAGAGATTCTGCCGAGTGGTGTAGCACCGGAATACGGGATGAGGTCGAGTGGATTCATCCAGGCGTCAGAAAAGTGGATATTAAGGTGCAGGGCAAGCGGAAGGAGGATGTCTTGATCCGGCTCGGCGTCGACCTGAAAAAGGGCTGCGCCTGCCGTCGGAGACCTGAAAAGCGACCCGTTTCGCGGATCGCCCCACTGTAGATGGCCCTTGCCGGTAACCCAAATACTGTCTGGCCATTCGATGGGATTTCGGGTCCGACACCAGTCCACGAGATGCTTACCGATGGTATCTAGGGTAAGACTGTCGAATGCCACGATCATTCCGGATGTCGGGAAATAATCGTGAGTTACGCCGTACGCCTTAGTGGAGCGTGGAATCATCCCAGGGATTGGTCGAAATGACACTTTTGGTAGTCTTCGCATCCTGCTGATCTTGTTGCAGGCATCCGCGAGTTGGGTTCCGTCAAGTTTGGTCTTCACTTCGACCATGCCGTACACGCATTCGTTTGGGATGATCCGAAACCCGTTAAGACTTGTGAACGGTGGTGTTCCGCGGTCAATGAGAACGATGTCGCATTGTGGTGACACGTCACCATTTGCTGCGATTACTTCCGCATTGTGCACGGCTTCTACGTGGGTCGGTAGATAACCGGACAGGAACTCCTGGATGAGGACCTCGCGTGAGGTCCCAGCTTCGCCGTTATGGTTGAAGTTTTGAGACTGCTCGAAGTCAGCCCGCATCCTCTTTGCTACTGAGCTGAGGATCTTGCCTAGTTTCTCTGCGGCCATGTGTAGATCTTAGGGCTGGCCGTTCGCCACTTCGCCACAGCGACGTGTTTACCGACAGGGACGAGGGAACGGTGCTGACTCCCGGGGGTGCTGTACTTCCTCACTGTGCAGCACAAGCTTGGAAGGTCAGTGCGGTGGCCCCGTGGTGACCTCGTACGGCCACATGCAGGGCCTATGGGGCGTCCGCCCGCCCTCCCCCTCGCTCGCCCCTCTGGCGGGCACGCGGGGGACCGGCTGTCCAGCGGACTAGAACGGCCTGAACATGTCTTCGGGCCAGCCCTCCGGCAGTTTGTTCGCGAAGACCGCGTAGAGCGGGCCGTACTCGCTCTGGGTCACGAGGAGTTCCCACTGGTCCAAGTCGTGGCGCAGGTAGCGCCGGAGCATGCTCAGGAACTGACGGAACTCCTCGTCCGACAGTCGATCGGTGGCTTCCTTGCTGGGGTCCGTGGCGCGAGCGTATCCGCGCGCCGGCTGGGGCATCAGGGCTCGTCGTCCTCGTACTCCCCGACGGAGGGCGGCGCCCACGTCTGCTGGGCGCGGTCCGCCCGCCATGCCTCCTCCACCTTGGCGCTGGCCGTGGGGTGCTCGCATTCGACGGTGTGAGCGGGTAACACCATGTCGTCGGGCATGGGTTCGAGCCTGCTCATCCGTACCGCGATCATGGCGACGGGGTAGGTCGAGTGGCGGGCGGTCTTCGTCATGATGCGCCACCGGTAGCGCCGGAGTACTTCCTTGGCCCGCGCGGGGGCTGTGGAGAGGTTCACCCACCGGTCGTAGTTGGTGGGCATCGTCCGCACCTCCATGCCGCACTTGGGGCACCCCTCGGGTTCGATCCACTAGACGTCGTCCGGATCTGGCTCGGGGCTCGGCAGGGCGGTGGCGTCGTCGATCTTGGCTAGCTCGATGGCCAACCGGTTCCAGCACCGGTCGCACAGCACGACATCCAGTGATAGGGCCCCCGCCCGCACGCCGCTTAGCCTGGGTCGCGGCACTCCTCGCACACAAGGTCCCGGTTGGCACGCTCTCTCCCCGTGTGTTCGAGTGTGAGCACTTGTAGACGGAGAGTGATAGGGCGAGATCAAGCCCAACTTGCTGCACCCCTGCTACGGGCATTTGTGGTCGACAACTTCCGGGAGGTGGGGATGTGGTGCGGTGGCGGAGGTTACGACCTGCTCGGGCTGCGGACCATGAGGAACGTGCGCTGAGGTGGTCGAATTTGCAAGAGGTCGCAGGTGTGTGATTAAGTACTTCCGCGCTGTATCCCAAAATCCCGGCTTTTGCCGCAACTTCCCCCTAACGCAGCGCTGAAGGGCAGAATTGTGCCTAAGGCTCGATACGCGTTCGATCTCCCGGAGCATCGTGTCGACTACGGCGTCGAGGTTCCGATCAAGGATCTCAATATTGACCCGCAGGCGCAGCGGACGCTTAACGAGAAGCGCGCGCAGAACATCTCGGCGAATCTGGTACGCGAGGCGATCGGTTCAGTAATCCTGTCGAAGCGCCTTGATGGTGACCTCTATATCGTCGATGGACAGCACCGATGGCGTGCCTGTGCACTCGCGGGTATTCCCAGTATTATGGCCGAGGTTCACCACGACCTGAGCCAGGCGCAGGAAGCGATCCTCTTCCTGATCAAGAACCGGGAGTCCCACAAGCCGCGTCCTATCGATGAGTACCATGTTGGTCTCACCGGGGGAGTTCCCCTCTTCGTCGACACGGACAGGGTCTTGGGAAAGCACGGACTCACGCTCGGTTCCACGTCCACGAACGGTGTGGGTGCGGTCTCCGGAGTTCTGCAAATCGTCGACCGTTACGGTGCCTCTGTCTTCGACCGTACGCTCACGGTGGCTGAGGGTGCGTGGGACCGTAACGCCGAGACCTGGGACGGGATGCTCCTTGGGGGCATCGGCATGTTTCTCGGCCGGTTCGGCGATCTCGTCGACGACAGAGAGCTCGCCCGAAAGATCCTGAGCATGGGCACGGCGGCAAAGTGGCGCTCTGAGATTCTCAGCCTGTCATCCCGCGGGGGATTCAACAACAGCGGTACGGGGTCCCGTGTGACGACCGCATATCGCCTCGTCGTGACCGCCTGGAACAGGGGCCGCAAGGCCGAGAACCGCATCGAACCTTAACTCGTCGCGTAGCCGGCGCCTTCCCGGAGGCCGAGAAGGCGATAGTCCACCGGTTTGACCTGAGCGTGCGCTACCTCTTTCTGTGCCCGTTGTGTTCGTGGTGTCACAAAAGGTTGCGTCCCTGCGTAGATGGGCCTGCCTGCTTATTGGCGTACCCATTTCGATCAGGCGTCGAGTCGTCTTTGCGTCTATGTGTAAAGTCGAAGGCTGATGCTTATGTCTTGCCGACCTCACCGCAAAGGTCTGCAGTAGTGTTCTTTCAACATTTCGGTGGTACGTCCGTGGGGACCGTCATCGTTTCGGGTATTGCTTGCGCGATGCTGGCCCTGGCTAGGGTGGTCCGGAACCTTCCGAAGGACTCGATCACCAAGTTTTTCGAGCATCGTACGACCAAGTATGAAATTATCGCTAGAGATACAAAGGGCCGGGTCGCGACGGTGCAGAAGCAGCGGCTCGTGTTTCTTGCCTTCGTGTGCGTGTGCGTCGCCGTCGTCGTGCTTGTTCTCGTGAGCACGTCGGCTGACGAAGCTCATGCTCCAGTAACGCCACCCGCGGCGGCAACTACGAAGGCTCCGCCAGTAGCTTCGTAGGTTAGCGCTCCTGGCAGAGGGTGTCCTGCTTCCTTCCACGAATGGAGTGGGACACCCTGAAGCGTCCCGCACCTTCCCTCTCTCGCATCCCGTCTGCCGTCGGCCCGCACTTTTGTGGAGCGGGCCTGGTCCACCCCGGAGCCTGAGCGCCACCGCCGGAGGCATCGTCTTCACCCCGGCTGTGCAGGATCACCTCATGCCACCGGCCAGCCCATCGCGGGCGCGCGGCGCTGGCCGGGCTGTGCGGGGCGAAGACATGAGCGACGGCGCGGCCGGGCGCTGGACGCACGCCCGGCGGAGCGTCAGCGACGCCGGGAGCTTGATGGAGTAGAGAAAGTTTGGACCGCGGGGCAAATCAGAGGGGGTAGGAGAGTTCCAAATCGTCGCCGGGGAGGTGGAACTCTTCTAGGGCGAGGGGCTTCTCCGCTGGGGTGTGGGTGACGCGGAGGATGGTCAGGAGGGGGACGCCTTCGGGGAGACGGAGGGTCTGGGCCTGGTCGGGGAGGGGCATCCGCGGGCGCAGGTACTCAGTGAAGTGGAGTTCGTGGCCGAGGTCGCTCAGGGCGGTGTAAAGCTGGGGCGCCGGCGGGGGTGCTTCCGTCTCGTACCTGGTGTCGACCAGTACGGAGAACGGCACGTAGGTGCGGTGGAGTTGGCGTAGGCCGGGTGCCGCGGTCTCCAGCGCGTCATAGGTGTAGAGCGGTTCGCCGGGTGGGATACGGAGGAGGTCCGCCAGGGCGAGGGGGGCGTCCGTGCGGGTAGCCACCGGCCCCTCGTGGGCAGTCCAGGTGATGCCGTCCGCCTCCGCGTAGATGCCCTGCGGGGTGCGGCGGACGCCGCGAGGGCGGGTGAGGCTCGGGCGGCTGTGCGGGGAGCGGGCGAAGGTCCCGCGGCCCATGATGACCTCGACCAGTCCCGACGCCCGCAGCTCCGTGAGGCCCTGGCGGACGGTCGGGCGTGTCACGCCGAACTGCTTCGCCAGTGCTTCCTCGGAGGGGAGCGGCTGGCCGGCCGGGTACGTTCCGTCCAGGATGCCGCGCCGCAGGTACTCGGCGATCTGCCGGTACTTGGGCTGCGTGTTCTCCGCTGGCATCTGTCCTCCGGCGTGGCCTCGGCGGTCCGGTACTTGCTTGCGCGCAAGCAACAAGGGCCGCTATTTGCTTGCGCGCAAGTAAGACTCTCGCATCCCAACCCGCTTGACAACCCGTACTACGGGTCGCACTCTGGACTCCCACCCGTACTACGGGTTGTCAATCAGGTCGGCGTCCGCCGATCTGCCCCTGACCGCAGAGGAGTTCAGAGAAGTGGCAAGCCTTCCCATCGACACCGCCAAGTTCACGGCGATCATCTGCGCGGTGCCCCCGGCTCCGCGCGTCGCCAATCGTGAGACCGGTCAGCTCCGGGTGGACCGGGAGACCGGGCGGACGATGTTCCAGGTCGGTCTGTGCTTGATGTCCGGCGGGGCGGCTGACGTGGTGAACGTCAGCGTTGCCGGTGAGCCCAGCGGCGTGCAGCTCGGGGTGCCCGTGCAGGTGCGGGACCTCGTCGCCACGCCGTGGGAGAACGAGGGGCGGCACGGCATCGCCTTCCGGGCGGCGGAGATCCGGCCCCTCAGCGCTCCGGCGGGCTCGGGCACCGCCAGCAAGGGGGCCGCGCAGTGATCTTTTTAGCTTCGCCGTCCGCCGGGCATTCGGCGGGTGGTCTCGTCCTGGTGGCGGCGCTCGCCGTAGTCGCCGCCCTGGTGGTCGGGGGTCCACGGCTCAGCCGCCGGTACCCGGTCGCGTGGTGGCTGCTCGTCGGCTTTCCCGTCGCGTGCGTCCGCGTGAGCCGGACGTGGCGGCCCCTGATGGCCGGTTGCGGCCTCGCCGTGAGTCGCAAAGCCGCGCTCACCGTCGTGTCCGGGCTGGTCGGGAACGGGGCGCCGCCGCCCCAGCCGCGGGTGCCTCGGCGGGGTCCGATGCGTCCGACGCGGGGCGGGTTCTGGTTCGTCTTGCGGCTGCTGCCCGGCCAGCTCCCGGCCGACTTCGCCAAGGCCGCGCCCGCGATGGCGGAGACGTGGCAGGTGCACGGGGTGCGGGCCACGTCGATACGGCCGGGGTACGTGCGGCTGGACGCGTCGGCGGCGGACCCGCTTGCCGCACCGCGCATCACCGACCAGCGGGGGAGTGGGCGTCTCCTGCGGGTCGTAGTCGGCGTACTGGAGACGGGGCGGCACTGGGTGGTGGACCTGCGGGAGATACCGCACTGGCTCATCGTCGGCGCCACGCGCTCCGGCAAGTCGACGCTGATCAACGCCCTCGTGGCCGGGCTCGCGCCCCAACCCGTCGCGCTGGTCGGGATCGACTGCAAGGGCGGCATGGAGCTGTCGCTCTACGGGCCCCGACTGTCGGCGCTGGCGACCAACCGCGCGCAAGCCGTGCGCCTGCTGTCCGCACTGGTCGACCTCACCCTCGACCGCATGAGCGTCTGCCGCGCCGCACGGGTGCGGAACGTCTGGGGGTTGCCGGAGAAGCAGCAGCCCGTGCCCGTCGTCGTCATCGTGGACGAGCTGGCGGAGCTGTTCCTCGTCGCGAGCCGCGCGGAGAAGGACGAGGCGCACGCGGCCGGTACGGCGCTCATCCGGCTGGCTCAGCTCGGCGCCGCCCTCGGGGTCTTCCTCGTCGTCGCAGGCCAACGGGTCGGGTCGGACCTCGGGCCCGGCGTCACGGCCCTGCGCGCCCAGCTCGGCGGCCGGGTCTGCCATCGGGTCGCCGATCCGGGTACGGCGGAGATGGCCCTCGGCGACCTCAACCCCGATGCGCTCAAGGCCGCACAGGCGATACGCCCGGACCAGGCCGGGACGGCCGTGCTCGCCTCGGGCGACGGATGGGAGCGGGCTCGCTCGCACCTGGTGTCGGAGGCGGACGCGGAAGCAACCGCGGCGGAGTACGCCCACCTCGCGCCGGACCTGCCCGCGCTGCGGGAGGCCGTGGGGGAGACGTCCGGCCGTACGACCGTCGTCCTCGAACGCCTCGACGAAGAGGGCTGAGCCGTGCTCGTGTCGATATCGGCTGTCGTCCTGCTCGGCCTCGTGATCTGGTTCCTGCTCCGCATCCGCTACCTGCGGCTGCCCGATGTCCTGATCAGCGGCACCTTCGGCTTCCTGCTCGCCGCGACCGGAGCCGCCCCCGTCGTGAGGCTCGCGCTCGCCGGACTGGGGTCCTTCCTCGGTCAACTGCGCTTCTGACCAACCCCTTTCCATCCAACGGAGGGGACAGCCATGCCCAAATCCCTTACCGCGCCGCAGTGCGCGAACGGCTCCCAGCGGGGCGCGAAGTCGCCAAACCCGACCCCGCCGGGAGCCCACTCCAACCGCCACATGAGCAGTGAAAGGAGCACCCACACTGTGTCCAACGCCCACTCGCCGCGCAAATCCCGCGCGCCCGAATGCGAGTTGCGCGAGCCGGAACGTCCGACCTGCGTCGGCCGTGAACAGGTCGTCCTCGTCGGCTTGGACGGGTTCGAGCGCTGGCTGTGCCCGGCGCACGCCGCCGCGGTCTGGCTGACCGACCCCACGCTGAGGTTCAGCGCCAAGATGCGAATGGAAGCCATCACCGCGGTGATGTGGCAGGCGTTCGGCGGGGGCGGTGGTCGGCGATGACCTCGCTCTCGAAGGACGCTGCCGCGCTCGTCGCCCGTGCTGCTGAGCCCGACTTCGACGCCTGGCGTCGGGCCGTCGTACGGCTCAACGGCTGCACCAACCCGATTCACCTCGCCGGTGAGGGGTCGCTGGTCGACCTGGCCACCGGTGAGGAACTGCACACGTACGGGGGACGGTTGCTGGTCCACTGCGGCAACCGCCGGGCGACTGTCTGCCCGACGTGCGCGCGGACGTACCGGGCCGACACGTACCAGCTCATCCGGGCCGGGCTCGTCGGCGGCAAGTCGGCTCCCCCGTCGGTCGAGGGTCACCCGCGGGTCTTCGTGACGTTGACGGCGCCCGGGTTCGGTGCCGTGCACGGGCGGCGGGAGCGGGACGGGCGGGCGCGCGTGTGCCGGCCTCGCCGCGTGGGGGAGTGCTGCCCGCACGGGGTGCCCCTCGGCTGCCGTGAGCGGCATGCGTTTGGTGACGCCCGGCTCGGTGAACCGTTGTGCCCGCGCTGCTATGACTACGCCGGGGCGGTCGTCTGGCAGGCGTCGGCCGGTCGGCTCTGGCACCGCTTCGTGCAGGAGCTGCGGCGGGAGCTGGCCCGGCGGGCGGGCGTGCCTCGGGCGGCGCTCAGGGAGTCGGTCCGGCTGTCGTACGCGAAGGTCGCGGAGTATCAGCGGCGCGGGCTCGTCCACTTCCACGCGGTGGTGCGACTCGACGGTCCGGAGGGGCCGGAGTCGGCTCCGCCGGGTTGGGCGTCGACCGAACTGCTTGCCGACTCCGTACGGGAGGCGGTGGCTCGGGTTAGGCTGACGGCTCAGGGGCGGGCGGTGATCGGGGCGCGGGTGCTGCGCTTCGGGTCGCAGGTCGACGTGCGGCCGGTCATGGAGTTCGGCGAGGGTGCCGTGACGTCGGCGGCCGTGGCCGGCTACATCGCCAAGTACGCGACGAAGGGTGCGGAGGCGGCCGGGGCGGCTGACGGGCGTATCCGGCACGCTCGGGAGCTGGTGCTGCTGCCGGTGCGGCGGCACGTGCTGCGGATGGCGGGCACGTGCTGGTGGCTCGGAGGTCTGCCGGAGTTCGAGCCGCTGGGGCTGCGGCGGTGGGCGCACATGCTCGGGTACGGCGGGCACTTCTCGACCAAGTCCCGTTTGTACTCGACGACTTTGACGGCGTTACGCCAGGCCCGTACCGATCACCGGGCGGCGGAGCAGCGGGCCTACCTCGGCCTGGAGGACCGGCCCGCGGTCACGGTCGGGCGCTGGCGCTACGCCGGGCGCGGGTACTCGCCGGAAGCGGCTCTCCTTGCCGCCTCGGTACGGCCGGGTGGTGGTTCCGATGGCGCGTGAGCGTACGGGGGAGCTGCTGACCGTGCGGGACGTGCTCGCCGAACTCGGCGGCATCTCCCGGCGCACCTTCTACCGCTGGCGTGAGCTGGGGCTCGCCCCGGCGTGCATCCGGCTGCCGAACGGGGAGCTGCGGGTGCGGCGGTCGGTGCTGAACGCCTGGCTGGACGAGCGGGCGGAGGGCGCAGCATGAAGTCGTACAAGGTCTCCGTCTGGAAGATCAGCGTCAACAAGACGACGAAGAAGCTCACGTACATGGTGCGGTGGGTGGTCGACGGCCAGACGTTCAGCGAGTCGCACAAGACCAACGCGCTCGCCGACCGCTTCCGGGCTAAGCTGCTCCGCGCGCTGGAGAAGGGCGAGCCGTTCGACACGGTGTCGGGGCTTCCGGACTCGCTCCGAGGTGGCCGTGCCGCGCTGTCGTTCTACGAGCTGGCGGTCCGGTACGTCGATCACCGGTGGGTGGATGCCTCGGCGAAGCATCGCGACAGCATGACGGACGCGCTGGCCCTGGTGGTGCCTGTGCTCGTCAAGGCACGCCGGGGGCAGCCTTCGCCGGAGGTGCTGCGGCGGGTGCTCCGGTCGTACGTCCTGCCTCCGCCCCGGCGAGAGCGGGAGCGGCCGGCCGACATCGCGGCGGCCGTGCAGTGGATCGAGAAGGCGTCGCTGCCGGTCGTGGAACTCCAGGACATCACGCGCGTGCATGGGCTGATCGATGCGCTCGGGCGGCGGCTCGACGGCACCCCGGCGGCGACGCAGACCTATCGGCGTCGGCGGGCGGTGACGTTCAACGCGCTGGAGTACGCCGTGGAGACGGAGGTGCTGACGTCCAACCCGCTGACACGCGTACGTCGGCGTCACGGCAAGCGAGCCTTGCAGGAGATCGACCGCCGGGTCGTCGTCAACCCGCGCCAGGTTCGGGAGTTGCTGACGGCGCTCACCTACGTCGGTGCGTACGACCGGGCTTCCGGGCGGCGGCTGGTGGCCTTCTTCGGGTGCCTCTACTACGCGGCGTTGCGGCCGGGCGAGGCGCTGGGCCTGCGGCTCGACGACTGCACCTTGCCGGAGACGGGCTGGGGCCGCATCGAACTCGCCGAGACGCGCCCTTCGGCCGGGAAGACCTGGACGGACTCCGGCGAGGCCCACGATCGGCGCGGGCTCAAGCAGCGGGAGAAGGGCGAGGTGCGCGTCGTGCCGATCCCGCCGCCGCTCGTGCGGCTGCTCCGGGAGCACGTGGAGGTGTTCGGGCTGGCGGACGACGGGCGGCTGTTCCAGAGCGAATACGGCAACGTCGTGGCGGCCTCGTCGTACTCGCGGATCTGGAAGCGTGCCCGCGAACTGGCCCTGCTGCCGGGCCAGGTCACCTCCGTCATGGCGGCTCGGCCTTATGACCTGCGCCACGCCGGGGTCTCCCAGTGGCTCAACTCCGGTGTGCCCGCCCCGGAAGTCGCGGCTCGCGCCGGGCATTCCGTGGACGTGCTCCTCAGGATCTACGCCAAGTGCATTGACGGCCAGGAAGCGGAAATGAACGACCGCATCCTGCGGGGGCTCGGCGAGACCGGTGGGAACGGCGAAGGAGGGTGAACGCGGAAGCTGGTGCGTGACCGAACGACCTGAGGGCTCCGGAGGAATCCGGGGCCCTTGTCGTGCTCGTGGGGCAGGGCTGACCTGCGAGGAGGGGCGTGAAGATCAACACGCTATTACAACGTGATCACTGGCATCGGGCTGCGTTCGGCCGCTCTCGGCTGCGCACGGGCCGCGAAAGCAGAAAGCCCCGCGTTCAGCGTCGTGGCTGGTCGCGAGGCGTTTGTTCAACTATCTCAATCGTCACCTGGGTGCCCCCGGCAGGATTCGAACCTGCGCACACGGCTCCGGAGGCCGTTGCTCTATCCCCTGAGCTACGGGGGCGACGGGAAGAACACTACCAGGGTGGAGGGGGTGGGGCGGACAGGGTTTGTGGGGGGTGGCGTGGGGGTGGGCGGGGTGGGGGGAGGGGTGGGAGGGGGAGAAATGGGCAAAACGCGGACGCATCAGGAGTCGCGCGCCTACGCTTCGGGGTGTGGCGGGAGCGACCGGCCGGGTGCTTGTTGTGGATGACAACAAGGTGATCCGGCAGTTGATCAGGGTCAACCTGGAGCTGGAGGGCTTCGAGGTCGTGACCGCGGCCGATGGTGCCGAGTGCCTGGAGATAGTGCACAGCGTGCGGCCGGACGTCGTGACGCTGGATGTCGTCATGCCGCGGCTGGACGGGGTGCGGACGGCGGCGCGGCTGCGGGCGGACGCGGATCCGTGGACGCGGGGGGTCGGGATCGTCATGGTCAGCGGCGGCACCGCGCCGGAGGGGGTCGGGGGGCCGGGCGGGGCGGACGCCTTTGTCGGCAAGCCCTTCGAGCCCGCCGATCTTGTCGAGACGGTACGGCGGCTTGTCCGGCGGCGGGGTCCGGGTGCCCCTGGGGGGACGGGGGAGGCCGGTGAGCCGCGGGGGCAGGCCGCGGCCACTCCGGGTGGCGGGTGAGCCGTCCGTGGCGGGGGAGGTGACCTGGGGGAAATCCGCTCGGCGTGGGTGGGGGGTTCTCGCCTACGCTGTCCCCCGTGACCCCCGCTGAGCTGTCCTGGACCGTGCTGACCACGGTCCGGCGTGCCGTCGCGGCGGACGAACTGCGGGTGGACGTGCCCGAGAAGGTCGTCGTGCAGCGGCCGCCGCGGCCCGGGTGCGGCGACTACGCCACCAACGTCGCGCTCCAGCTCGCCGGGGCCGCCGGGCGCAGCCCGTACGAGGTCGCCGCCATCCTCGCGCCGCGGCTCGCCCGTGAACCGGGCATCGCCCAGGTCGAGATCGCCGGTGCGGGCTTCCTCAACATCACCCTCAGCGCGCGGGCCTACGCCGATGTCGTACGGCAGGTGCGGGAGCAGGGCGCGGCGGTGTACGGGCACGGGGACGGGCTCGCCGGGCAGCGCGTCACCGTCGTCCCGGACGCCGAGGGCGGGGAGGGCGGGGAGGCGGGCGTGGCTCCGCTGCGGGCCGGGGTCGTCGCGGAGGCCGTCAACGCCCTCCTGCGGGCCGCCGGCGCCGAGCCGGGGCCCCCCGAGCCCCTCCGTGTCACCGAGCCGGGCGGCGACGGTACGGCGCCGGCCCTCCGCGGCACGGGCGCCCCGTCTCCCGTCCCCGGCGGCCAGCAGGAGCCCGCCCCCAACGTCCCCGGCGGCCGCGCCGAGCCCGCCCCCAACGTCCCCCGCAGCCACGCCGAGCCCGCTCCCGGCGTCCCCGGCGGCCAGCAGGAGCCCGCCCCCAACGCCCCCGGCGTCCGCGCCGAGCCCGCCCCCGGCCCCCACCTCGGCCCCGACGCGCTGCGCTGGGCCCTGCTGCGGCCCCCCGCGGAGGACGTGCCGCGGCTCGACGCACGCACCCTGCTCGCCCAGCGCGAAGCGAATCCGCTCTTCCGGGTGCGCTACGCGCACGCCCGTACCCGCGCGCTGCTGCGCAACGCCCAGGACCTGGGCGTACGTATCGAGGACCCGGCGGACGACGACCCGTACCGGCATCCGGCCGAGACGGAGCTGCTCGGGCTCGTCGCCGATTTTCCGCGGGTCGTCGAGACCGCCGCCCGCCGCCGTGCGCCCGATCGGCTCGCCCGGCATCTGGAGCGGCTGGCCGACGCGTATCTGCGCTTCCAGGACGAGTGCCCCGTGCTGCCGAAGGGGGACGAGAAACCCTCGGCCGTCCACGCTGCCCGGACCCGCCTCGCCGACGCGACCGGCATCGTGCTCGCCGACGGCCTGCACCTGCTCGGCATCAGCGCACCCGACCACCTCTGAGAAACCGAGAGACCAGTGAGCCGTTCCGCACACCCCGCCGGGCCCCGCCACGCCGACGTCCTGCCCGAGGGGCACTACACCGCCCCGCCCGCGGACCTGAACCACCTCGAACCGCAGGTGTGGTCCCGCACCGTGACCCGTAACGCCGACGGCGCCGTCGAGGTCGGCGGGCTGGACGTGCGCGATCTCGCCGCCGAGTACGGCACGCCCGCGTACATCCTGGACGAGGCGGACTTCCGGGCCCGCTGCCGCGCCTGGCGGGCCGCCTTCGGGACGGAGGCCGACGTCTTCTACGCCGGGAAGGCCTTCCTGTCCCGCGCCGTCGTGCGCTGGATCGACGAGGAGGGGCTGAACCTCGACGTGTGCTCCGGCGGCGAGCTGGCCGTCGCGCTCGACGCGGGCATGCCCGCCGACCGGATCGCGATGCACGGCAACAACAAGAGCAGCGCCGAGATCGACCGGGCGGTCGCCGCCGGGGTCGGCCGGATCGTCGTGGACTCCTTCCAGGAGATCGTCCGGGTCGCCGCGGCCGCCGAGCGGCACGGGCGGCGGCAGCGCGTACAGATCCGCGTCACGGTCGGCGTCGAGGCGCACACCCACGAGTTCATCGCGACCGCGCACGAGGACCAGAAGTTCGGCCTGCCGCTGGCCGGCGGGCAGGCCGCGGAGGCGGTGCGCCGGGTGCTGAAGCTGGAGAGCCTGGAGCTGGTCGGGCTGCACAGCCACATCGGCTCGCAGATCTTCGACATGTCCGGCTTCGAGGTCGCCGCCCGCCGCGTGGTCGGACTGCTCGCCGAGATCCGCGACGAGCACGGGGTGCAGCTCCCGGAGATCGACCTCGGCGGCGGCCTCGGCATCGCCTACACGCCCGACGACGACCCGGCCGAGCCGCACCAGATCGCCAAGTCGCTCGCCGACATCGTCACCCGCGAGTGCGAGGCGGCCGGGCTGGAGCGCCCGCGGCTGTCGGTCGAGCCGGGCCGCGCGATCGTCGGCCCGACCGCCTTCACGCTGTACGAGGTGGGCACCGTCAAGCCGCTGGAGGCGCTGCGGACGTACGTCAGCGTCGACGGCGGCATGTCGGACAACATCCGTACCGCGCTCTACGACGCCGAGTACAGCGTGGCGCTCGTCTCGCGGCGCAGCGACGCCGCCCCGATGCTCAGCCGGGTCGTCGGCAAGCACTGCGAGAGCGGCGACATCGTCGTGAAGGACGCCTTCCTGCCCGCCGACCTGACGCCCGGCGACCTCGTCGCGGTGCCCGCCACCGGCGCGTACTGCCGCTCGATGGCCAGCAACTACAACCACGCGCTGCGCCCGCCGGTCGTCGCGGTGGCCGACGGGCAGGGGCGGGTGATCGTCCGCCGCGAGACGGAGGAGGACCTGCTGCGCCTCGACGTCGGCTGAGGCACATGGCGGCGGGCGGTCCGATGACAGGATCTGCGGTCCGGGCGCGGCGCGCGGGGCGAAATGCCGGGCGCCCGTCCGCCCCTACCGCAAATCTCACGGTCCGCCGGGACGGTCTCGCATTCCGGACAGGGCGTGGCTTCTCCCTACCGGTGGGTGAGACTGGTGGCCTCCACGCCGTACGGTCCGGGCCCGGACCGGGACCGCGCGGGGGCGACACGGGAAACCACACGGGAAACCGTACGAGAGACGAGGTCGGATGATGCGTACGCGTCCGCTGAAGGTGGCGTTGCTGGGCTGCGGTGTGGTCGGCTCCGAGGTGACGCGCATCATCACGACGCAGACGGCCGACCTCGCCGCCCGCATCGGCGCCCCGATCGAGCTGGCCGGCATCGCCGTGCGCCGCCCCAACCGGGTGCGCGCCGGGGTGCCCGCCGAGCTGCTCACCACGGACGCCACCGCGCTCGTCAAACGCGGCGACATCGACGTCGTCGTCGAGGTCATCGGCGGGATCGAGCCGGTCCGCACGCTCATCACGACCGCCTTCGAGCACGGCGCCTCCGTCGTCTCGGCCAACAAGGCGCTGCTCGCCGCGGACGGCGCGAACCTGCACGCCAAGGCCGCCGAGCACGGTGTGGACCTCTACTACGAGGCCGCCGTCGCCGGTGCCATCCCGCTGATCCGGCCGCTGCGCGAGTCGCTGGCCGGCGACAAGGTCAACCGGGTGCTCGGCATCGTCAACGGCACCACCAACTTCATCCTCGACAAGATGGACAGCACCGGCGCCGGCTACAGCGAGGCGCTGGACGAGGCCACCGCGCTGGGATACGCGGAGGCCGACCCCACCGCCGACGTCGAGGGCTTCGACGCGGCGGCCAAGGCCGCGATCCTGTCCGGGATCGCCTTCCACACCCGGGTCACCATCGACGACGTCCACCGCGAGGGCCTGACCGAGGTCACCGCGGCCGACATCGCCTCGGCGAAGAAGATGGGCTGCACCGTCAAGCTGCTGGCCATCTGCGAGCGCGCCGCCGACGGCCGCTCCGTCACGGCCAGGGTGCACCCGGCGATGATCCCCCTCAGCCACCCCCTGGCGTCCGTCCGCGGCGCCTACAACGCCGTCTTCGTCGAGGCGGAGGCGGCGGGGCAGCTGATGTTCTACGGTCCCGGCGCGGGCGGTGCACCCACCGCCTCCGCCGTACTCGGCGACCTGGTGGCCGCCTGCCGCAACAAACTGGCAGGGACCACGGGAGCCGGCGAGTCCGCGTACACGCAACTGCCGGTGAGCCCGATGGGCGATGTGGTCACCCGTTACCACATCAGCCTTGACGTGGCGGACAAACCGGGCGTCCTCGCACAGGTCGCCACGGTGTTCGCCGAGCACGACGTGTCCATCGACACGGTGCGGCAGCAGGGCAGGAGCCAGAGCGGCGGCGACACCAACGACGGTGCCGCGGCCGAGCAGCAGACCGGTGCGGTACGGCGCGCGGGCGGCGAGGCCTCGCTCGTCGTCGTCACCCACCGCGCACCGGACGCCGCACTGTCGGCGACGGTCGAGAGCCTGCGCAAACTCGACACCGTACGCGGCGTCGCCAGCATCATGCGTGTGGAAGGGGAGTAGCCCGCTATGAACGCAACCATCGACCAGCCCCGAATGTCCGGCACCCACCAGTGGCGCGGCATCATCGAGGAGTACCGCGACCGGCTCCCGGTCACCGCGGACACCCCGGTGGTCACGCTGCTGGAGGGTGGCACCCCGCTCGTCCCGGCCCAGCTGCTGTCGGAGCGCACCGGGTGCGACGTGTACCTCAAGGTCGAGGGCGCGAACCCGACCGGGTCCTTCAAGGACCGCGGCATGACCATGGCCATCACCAAGGCCAAGGAGGACGGCGCCCAGGCCGTCATCTGCGCCTCCACCGGCAACACCTCCGCCTCCGCCGCCGCCTACGCCGTCCGCGCGGGCATGGTGTGCGCGGTGCTCGTGCCGCAGGGCAAGATCGCGCTCGGCAAGATGGGCCAGGCGCTCGTCCACGGCAGCCGCATCCTCCAGGTCGACGGCAACTTCGACGACTGCCTCGACCTCGCCCGCGGCCTGAGCGAGAAGTACCCGGTCGCGCTCGTCAACTCCGTCAACCCGGTACGCATCGAGGGCCAGAAGACCGCGGCCTTCGAGGTCGTCGACGCGCTCGGCGACGCCCCCGACCTGCACCTGCTGCCGGTCGGCAACGCGGGCAACATCACCGCCTACTGGCGCGGCTACAAGGAGTACGCCGCCGACGGCGTCTCCACCCGCACCCCGCGCATGTGGGGCTTCCAGGCGGCCGGCTCCGCCCCGATCGTCAACGGCGCGCCGGTGCGCTCCCCGCAGACGATCGCGACCGCGATCCGGATCGGCAACCCCGCGTCCTGGCAGTACGCGGAGGCCGCGCGCGACGAGTCCGGCGGTCTCATCGAGGCGGTGACGGACCGGCAGATCCTCTCCGCGTACCGCCTGCTGGCGGCGAAGGAGGGCGTCTTCGTCGAGCCCGCCTCGGCCGCGTCGGTCGCGGGCCTGCTCAAGGCGGCGGAGGAGGGCAAGGTCGATCCCGGCCAGCGCATCGTCTGCACGGTCACCGGCAACGGCCTCAAGGACCCCGACTGGGCCGTCGCCGGCGCCCCGGCCCCGCTGACCGTCCCCGTCGACGCGGACGCCGCCGCCCAGAGCCTGGGCCTGGCGTAAGGGGGTTCGCCCCCTGCGTAGGGCGGTGCCCACCAGGGGCGCGGGGAACTGCGCGCGCAACCATCCACCGGCCGGTGGTCCGGAACGGACCGGACTGCCCCTTTCGGTCGGTGACGACGTGCACCACCGTGGTGGGTTGGCCGCGCAGTTCTCCCCCAGGCTCCGCCTGGGAGGTGCCCCCACGCGCCCCTAAAAACGCTCGCCCCGCGGGCGAAACGTGCCGCCCCGCGCAGCAGGGGAAACCCGGTGGGGCGCAGGGGGCGCCCGGGAAGCCACGCCGGCGAGGCGACACGCATCGCGCGCTGTGCGTGCGCCCTATGTCGCAGGAGAACCTTCCTTCGATAAGCTGGGACCCAGCGGCACCGCAGCGTGCCCCGTATCCGGCGGATGCCAACCCCGCATCGCCACTCCCGCCCCGCCGCCCGGCAATGGTGCCGCGCCCGGAGGGCGTACCGCACAAGGAGATTCGTCGAACGATGGCCGGTCCCGCGTTCCGCGCTGCCGCTGTACGAGTGCGCGTCCCCGCGACCAGCGCGAACCTCGGGCCCGGGTTCGACGCCTTCGGGCTGGCCCTCGGGCTCTACGACGACGTCGTGGTGCGGGTCGCGGATTCCGGGCTGCACGTGGACATCGCCGGCGAGGGCGCCGACACGCTCGCGCGCGACGAGAAACACCTGGTCGTCCGCTCGCTGCGGACCGCTTTCGACCTGCTCGGCGGCCAGCCGCGCGGCCTGGAGGTGGTGTGCGCCAACCGCATTCCGCACGGCCGCGGCCTCGGCTCGTCCTCGGCGGCGATCTGCGCGGGCATCATCGCCGCGCGGGCGGTGACGATAGGCGGCGCGTCTGCGCTGGACGACACCGCGCTGCTGGAGCTGGCGACGGAGATCGAGGGGCACCCGGACAACGTCGCGGCGTGTCTGCTCGGCGGTTTCACGCTGGCCTGGAGCGAGGGCGGGGCGGCGCGGGCGATCCGGATGGACCCGGCGCAGTCGCTGGTCCCGGTGGTCTTCGTGCCCGCCGATCCGGTGCTGACGGAGACCGCGCGCGGCCTGCTGCCGCGTACCGTCCCGCATGTGGACGCGGCGGCCAACGCCGGGCGCGCCGCACTGCTCGTGGAGGCGCTGACCAGGCGTCCCGAGCTGCTGCTGCCGGCCACCGAGGACCGGCTGCACCAGGACTACCGCACCCCGGCGATGCCGGAGACGCTGGCGCTGGTGAACCGTCTGCGCGGCGAGGGCGTCCCTGCTGTCGTGTCGGGCGCGGGGCCGACGGTCCTGGCGCTGACCGACGAGGGGGCCGCCGACAAGGTCTCCCGGCACGCGGGCGAGGGATGGGCGGCGCACCGCCTGTCGCTGGACGCTGCCGGGGCGTGTGTACTGCCGCTCGCCGGGGGGCAGTGACACGATTGCCGGGCGTGAGAGGGGGAATGTTTGTTGGATCCGGTAGTGTTAATCTCAAGCCTGCATTCGGAGCCCGATGGGCAGGATGCACCGTGTCCCTTCCGTGGGACCGCTTTTCTTCCGGGAGCCTCCCACACCGTATAGGGCACGGTCCGAGCAGTCGGATTCCTGACCCGCGCGATGCTGAGCACGCTCCGGATATTCGGTACGAGTTCCCTCCGTGCCGAAGGCACGTACGTATTTCTGCCGCCATCAGGCGGACCACCGCCCCGGTTCTGGACAGCGGGAACGCCCAGATCCGGACAGCACGACCGGTCGCCGAGCCAGACAGGCCGACGTCCGCTCCAGGGAAGGACCCTTCGTGAGCGACACCACCGATCTGATGGGCGTGCGCGCAGATGACACTGTCGCCTCGTCCGATGCCGCCGCGTCCGCGGGCGGTGCTGCCACGGCCAGCCCGTCGCGCCGCCGCCGGACCGGGACCGGCCTGGACGGCATGGTGCTGGCCGAACTGCAGCAGCTCGCCTCCGGGCTCGGCATCAAGGGCACCGCGCGCATGCGCAAGAGCCAGCTGATCGAGACCATCAAGGAGCGCCAGGCCGGCGGCGGAGCCGCGCAGGCGGCCGCCCCCGCGGCCGGCGACGGCGCGGCGGAGAAGCCCAAGCGGCGCGCGACGTCCAAGGCGCGTCTGGAGCAGACCGGCGACGACACCGCCGCGGCGGCCGCGGGCGGCGCCCGTGCCGCGACCGCGACGGCCACCGCGGCGCCGGAGCAGCGCGAGCAGCGGCAGGAGTCCCAGCAGATCGAGATCCCCGGCCAGCCGGCCGGGGAGCAGGCCAAGGCCGCGAAGAGCGACCAGAAGGCCGACCAGCGGGCGGAGAAGGCCGAGCAGGCCGCCGACACCGCCGAGGGCCGCGCCGACACCAAGGGCGAGGCCAAGCAGGGCGACGGCAAGGGCGGTGACGACCGCCAGGAGCGCCGCCGCGGCGACCGCCGGGAGCGGCAGCGGGACCGCCAGCGCAACCGTGAGGACGGCGGCGGCCAGGGCGGCGGCCGGCAGCAGCAGGGCCAGGGCCAGGGTCAGGGCGGCGGTCAGGGCCAGCAGCAGGGCCAGGGCGGCGGCGGTCAGGGCGGCGCCCAGGACGACGACGACTTCGGTGACGGCCGCGGCCGCCGCCGGGGCCGCTACCGCGACCGCAGAGGGCGTGGGAACCGCCGCGAGGAGTTCGGCGGCGGCGAGCCGCAGGTCGCCGACGACGATGTGCTGATCCCGGTCGCGGGCATCCTCGACATCCTCGACAACTACGCGTTCATCCGCACCTCCGGCTACCTGCCGGGCCCGAACGACGTCTACGTCTCGCTCGCCCAGGTGCGCAAGAACGGGCTGCGCAAGGGTGACCACGTCACCGGTGCGGTCCGGCAGCCCAAGGACGGCGAGCGGCGCGAGAAGTTCAACGCGCTGGTGCGGCTGGACTCGGCGAACGGCATGGCGGCCGACTCCGGCCGGGGCCGTCCGGAGTTCAACAAGCTCACCCCGCTGTACCCGCAGGACCGGCTGCGGCTGGAGACCGACCCGGGCGTGCTGACGACCCGGATCATCGACCTGGTCTCACCGATCGGCAAGGGCCAGCGCGGTCTGATCGTGGCCCCGCCGAAGACCGGCAAGACCATGATCATGCAGGCCATCGCGAACGCGATCACCACCAACAGCCCCGAGTGCCACCTCATGGTGGTCCTGGTGGACGAGCGTCCCGAAGAGGTCACCGACATGCAGCGGTCGGTCAAGGGCGAGGTCATCTCCTCGACCTTCGACCGCCCCGCCGAGGACCACACCACGGTCGCCGAGCTGGCCATCGAGCGCGCCAAGCGCCTGGTGGAGCTGGGCCACGACGTCGTCGTGCTGCTGGACTCGATCACCCGTCTCGGCCGCGCCTACAACCTGGCCGCGCCCGCCTCGGGCCGCATCCTGTCCGGTGGTGTGGACTCCACCGCGCTCTACCCGCCGAAGCGGTTCTTCGGCGCCGCCCGCAACATCGAGGACGGCGGCTCGCTGACGATCCTCGCCACCGCGCTGGTCGAGACCGGATCGCGGATGGACGAGGTGATCTTCGAGGAGTTCAAGGGCACCGGCAACATGGAGCTCAAGCTCGACCGCAAGCTCTCCGACAAGCGCATCTTCCCCGCGGTGGACGTCGACGCGTCCAGCACCCGCAAGGAGGAGATCCTGCTCGGCGGCGAGGAGCTGGCCATCGTCTGGAAGCTGCGCCGGGTGCTGCACGCCCTGGACCAGCAGCAGGCGATCGAGCTGCTGCTGGACAAGATGAAGCAGACGAAGTCCAACGCGGAGTTCCTCATGCAGATCGCGAAGACCACCCCGGGCCAGAACAACGACTGACCCGCGGCCGTCCCGCACACGGCCCCGCCCGCCGGTACCCCCGGCGGGCGGGGCCGTTTCCGTTCGGGCGGTTCTCGCATACCGTCGCGGGGCGGTGACGGGCGGTCATATGCTCGGCGGACCGCGGCGGACGGGCCCACCCGCTCAACCGGCTCCACCCGCTCCGCCCGCCGCGCTCCCGTACGCAGCCCGACGACAGGAGTCGCGGATGTTCCCTGCCCGTACGAGCACCGGCCGCCGGGGGCGGCGCCGGGCGCTGCCCGCCGCCCTGGCCGCGCTCGGCGCCCTCGCCGCCGGCGCGCTCGCGTCCGCCCCCGCGCGGGCCGACGCCGCCCCGCCGCGGCCCGCCGCCGCGGCGCCGGCGACCGCCTTACCGTCCAAGGCCCGCGCCGACGCCCTGCTCAGGCGCGCGATACGGGCCCGCGCGGCGGCGCTGCCCGCCGCCGCGTCCCCGGGGGCGGCCACGGCCCGTCCGAACATCATCGGCGGCACCCCGGCCGGCGCCGGGGAAGCGCCCTGGATGGTGCAGATCTGGTACGACGACGGCAGCGGGGGCGGCACCGTCGTGGACGACAACGCGTTCCTGTGCGGCGGCACCGTCGTGTCGACCTGGAAGGTCCTGACAGCCGCACACTGCGTGCAGGGCCGCGACATGCCCTCCTGGGCCGTCCTGGTCACCGGCACGGAGCAGTTGCCCACGGTCGACGCGGACGGCGTTCTCGACCTGCACGGCGGCACCGAGAACTTCGTGACCCGCACCTGGTCCTACCCGGCGCCGTCCGGGCCGGTGCCGCGTGACGACGTCGCCGTGCTGAGCCTGGCGCTGCCGACGCAGGCCCCCGCGCTGCCGCTCGCGGCCGCCGGTGACACCACCGCGTACGCCGCCGGCACCCAGGCGACGTTCTACGGCTGGGGCGGGACCTCCTCGGCCGCCACCGGTCCGGCCCCGGCGCTGCGCCGGGCCACCCTGCCGATGGTCGCGGACAGTGTGTGCGCGGCGGCCGACGGCAGCGCCTTCAACGCCTCCGACATGGTGTGCGCGGGCCCCCCGGCCGGCGGGTCCGACGCGGGGACGACGGCGGGCTGCTCGGGCGACTCCGGCGGCCCGCTGGTGGTCGCCGGGCGCCTCGCCGGGGTGATGTCCTGGAACGTCGGCAACTGCGTCGTCAAGGGCTCCTACGGCGTCTTCGGCCGGGTCTCCGCGCTGACCGGGGCGATCCTGCCGCGGATGGACGACGCGAACCCGACGGGGGACGCCTACGCCGACCTGCTCGCCGTCGACAGCGGCGGCAACGGCTGGGTCTACCCGGGGCTGACCGGCGGTCTGGGGGCCCGCCAGGCGTACGGCAGCTACCCGTCCACCACGCTGCTGCGGCAGGGCGACCTCGACGCGGACGGCGTGCAGGACGTCCTGGCGCGCACCTCCGACGGCCACCTGCACATCACCGAGCCCGGCCGGGACCCGCTGGTGACCGGCGGGGGGTGGAACGCCATGGTCTCCGTCGTCCTGCCGGGCGACCTCGACGGCGACGGCTGGCCCGACCTCGTCGCGACCGACACGAGCGGCAACGCGTGGTTCTACAAGGGCGCCGCCGCCACCACCTGGGGCACCCGGTTCCTCATCGGCGCGGGCTGGAAGATCTTCGGCTCGGCGATCTGGGCCAAGGGCGACCTGACCGGCGACGGCATCCCCGACGCCGTCGCCCGCGACAGCTCCGGCACCCTGTGGCTCTACCGCGGCACGGGCAAGGCCCCGGCGGTGTGGGCGGCCCGCACCAAGCTCGGCACCGGCTGGAACGCCTACGACGCCCTCGCGGCGGTCGGCGACGTCAACGGCGACGGGCACGCCGACCTGCTGGCCCGCAACACCGCCGGCCTGCTGTGGATCTACCACGGCACCGGCTCGGCCACGGCCCCCTACGCGGCCGCCGTCCAGATCGGCCACGGCTGGAGCGGTTACTCCCTGCTGGGCTGAGGCCACGCACCGCCGACCGGGTCGCCGTCCTGTCACCACGAGTGACGGAAAATTCGTCCGCGTACCCCCTGACCTGGGGGTACGCGGACGGCGCCGGACTCCTGCGGATGCCGACCCCGGCAGGTGCGGCGCACGATGGAGGAATGTCCGGTACAGGCGGCCCCAGGCCTCCGGCCGGCGCCTCGCCCCTGGGGGCGAGAAAGCGCCGGCGGCGCGGGCTGCGGATCACCGCGTGGGTCGCGGCGGGCGTGGTGCTCGCGGGAGCAGGCGGCGCCGGGTACGTGTACACGCGGCTCAACGGCAACATCCACAGCGTGGACATCGACGCCGCGCTCGGCGACGACCGCCCGGTCAAGCTCGGCAACGGCGCGATGGACATCCTGGTGCTCGGCTCGGACTCCCGCTCCGGCGCCAACCGCGAGTACGGCCACGACGGCGGCTCGGCCCGCTCGGACACGGCGATGGTCGTCCACCTGGCCAAGGGCCACAAGCGCGCCACCGTCGTCAGCATCCCGCGCGACACCCTCGTCCACCGCCCCGAGTGCGCCAAGCCCAAGGGCGGCACCGCCCCGGCCGCGCCGCGGGCGATGTTCAACAGCGCCTACGCCGTCGGCGGCCCGGCCTGCGCGGTCAAGACCGTGGAGAAGCTCACCGGCCTGCGCATGGACCACTACGTCGAGGTCGACTTCACCGGCTTCAAGAACCTGGTCAACGCCCTCGGCGGGGTCCCGCTCACCACCACGCAGGCGATCCGCGACCCCAAGAGCCACCTCGACCTCGACGCCGGCGCCCACACCCTGGACGGCGACCAGGCGCTCGGCCTGGTCCGCACCCGGCACGGCATAGCCGACGGCAGCGACCTCGGCCGTATCCAGCTGCAGCAGGCCTTCCTGAAGGCCCTCATGGACCGGGTACGGCACCTGGGGCTGCTCACCAGCCCCACCAAGCTGTTCTCGGTCGCCGACACCGCCACGAGCGCCGTGACGACCGACACGGGCCTCGGCTCGGTCGGCAAGCTCATGAGCCTGGCGCAGAGCGTGCGCGGCCTGAAGTCCGGGCAGATCCACATGGTGACGCTGCCCGTACGCTTCGCGCCCACCGACCGCAACCGGGTGGAGCCCATCCCGAAGAAGGCCGCGACGGTGTGGGCCGCGCTGCGCGCCGACAAGACCGTGCCGCCCTCCGCGCTGACCGGCTCGGCGGCCGACCGGACCGACGCCGGCAAGGTCGTCGGGCCCGACTCCGGGCAGCCCGCGCCGGAAAAGCGCTGACCTGCGGTAAGGCCTGATCGTCAGGGACGGGAATGATCCGCGCCCGGACCTGGTTTTGGGAGATGCGGCCAGTGCTGGCAGACTGGTCCGCTGGCCCCGGTTCACGCTGACGCAAACCCGCCAAGCGACCCGGCGCCCTCCCGACACCAAGGAGCAACCCAGTGAAGCGCGACATCCACCCCGAGTATGTCGAGACCCAGGTGACCTGCACCTGCGGCGCCTCGTTCACCACCCGGAGCACCGAGACCAGCGGCCAGATCCGCGCCGAGGTCTGCTCCGAGTGCCACCCGTTCTACACGGGCAAGCAGAAGATCCTCGACACCGGTGGCCGGGTGGCCCGCTTCGAGGCCCGCTTCGGCAAGGCCGCCGCGGCCGGCAAGAAGAAGTAGCGACCCGCAAGCGCCGGTTTTCGGTCGCCCGAGCCAGGGCGACCGGACCGGCGCTTTGTCGTCCCACTGACTCTTTCCGGCTCCTTTTCCGGACTCTTCCACGCAGGGATTGATGATGTTCGAGGCGGTCGAGGATCTGATCGGCGAGCACGCCGACCTCGAGAAGCAGCTTGCCGACCCCGGGGTGCACGCCGACCAGGCGAACGCCCGCAAGCTCACCAAGCGCTACGCGGAGCTGACACCCATCGTCAGCACGTACCGTGCGTGGCGGCAGACCGGCGAGGACATCGAGACCGCGCGGGAGCTGGCCGCCGACGACCCGGACTTCGCGGCCGAGGTCAAGGAGCTCGACAAGGAGCGCGACGAGCTGACCGAGCGGCTGCGGCTGCTGCTGGTGCCGCGCGACCCGAGCGACGACAAGGACGTCATCCTGGAGGTCAAGGCGGGCGAGGGCGGCGAGGAGTCCGCGCTGTTCGCCGGCGACCTGCTGCGGATGTACCTGCGCTACGCCGAGCGCGTCGGCTGGAAGACCGAGATCCTCGACTCCAACCCCTCCGACCTCGGCGGCTACAAGGACGTCCAGGTCGCGGTCAAGGCCAAGGCCTCCCACGAGCCCGGCCAGGGCGTGTGGGCCCGGCTGAAGTACGAGGGCGGGGTGCACCGCGTCCAGCGGGTGCCGGCCACCGAGTCGCAGGGCCGTATCCACACCTCGGCGGCAGGTGTGCTGGTCACCCCGGAGGCCGAGGACGTCGAGGTCGAGATCGGCCCCAACGACCTGCGGATCGACGTCTACCGCTCCTCCGGCCCCGGCGGGCAGTCCGTCAACACCACCGACTCCGCGGTGCGCATCACCCACCTCCCCTCGGGCCTGGTCGTCTCGTGCCAGAACGAGAAGAGCCAGCTCCAGAACAAGGAGTCGGCGATGCGCATCCTGCGCTCCCGGCTGCTGGCAGCCGCCCAGGAGGAGGCCGAGCGCGAGGCGTCCGACGCCCGCCGCAGCCAGGTGCGCACCGTCGACCGCTCCGAGCGCATCCGGACGTACAACTTCCCGGAGAACCGCATCTCCGACCACCGCGTCGGCTTCAAGGCCTACAACCTCGACCAGGTCCTCGACGGCGACCTCGACGCCATCCTCCAGGCCTGCGTCGACGCCGACTCCGCCGCCAAGCTGGCCGCGGCCGGCGACACGAACTGAGGGGCGGGGCACGGTGAACCTGCTGCTCGCCGAGGTGGCACAGGCCGCGCAGCGGCTCGCCGACGCCGGAGTGCCCTCGCCGCGCTTCGACGCCGAGGAGCTGGCCGCGTACGTCCACGGCGTCAAGCGCGGCGAGCTGCACCGCGTCGCCGACAGCGAGTTCGACGCGCGCTACTGGGAGGCGGTCGCCCGCCGCGAGGCCCGCGAACCGCTCCAGCACATCACCGGCCGCGCCTTCTTCCGCTACCTGGAACTCCAGGTCGGCCCGGGGGTGTTCGTACCGCGTCCGGAGACCGAGTCGGTCGTCGGCTGGGCGATAGACGCGGTACGCGCCATGGACGTCGCCGAACCCCTCATCGTCGACCTGTGCACCGGCTCCGGCGCCATCGCGCTCGCCCTCGCCCAGGAGGTGCCGCGCTCCCGCGTGCACGCCGTGGAACTGTCCGAACAGGCCCTGGACTACGCCCGGAAGAACACCGCGGGCAGCAAGGTCGACCTGCGGCACGGGGACGCCCTCAGCGCCTTCCCCGACCTCAACGGGCAGGTCGACCTGGTCATCTCCAACCCGCCCTACATCCCGCTCACCGAATGGGAGCACGTCGCGCCCGAGGCGCGCGACCACGACCCGGAGCTGGCCCTCTTCTCCGGCGAGGACGGCCTCGACACCATCCGCGGCATCGAGCGCACCGCGCACCGGCTGCTGCGCCCCGGCGGGGTCGTCGTGATCGAGCACGCCGACTCGCAGGGCGGCCAGGTGCCGTGGATCTTCAAGGAGGACGCGGGCTGGGCGGACGCGGCCGACCACCCCGATCTCAACAACCGCCCCCGCTTCACCTCGGCCCGCAAGGCGCGGCCGTGACCGGCCGCCCCGCCCCCCGCGCGCCCCGCACCGCGGCGCGGGCCCGTACGGCAGCACAGCAATCTTCGGAGGTCATCCCATGGCACGGCGATACGACTGCGCGGACGCAACCGACCGGGCGACCGGCATGCGCGAAGCCATCTCGGCGGTCAAGCGCGGCGAACTCGTCGTGCTGCCGACCGACACCGTCTACGGCATCGGCGCCGACGCCTTCGACGCCGAGGCCGTCGGCGACCTGCTGGAGGCCAAGGGCCGCGGCCGCAACATGCCCTCGCCGGTGCTCGTCGGCTCGCCCAACACGCTGCACGGCATCGTCACCGACTTCTCCGAGCAGGCCTGGGAGCTCGTCGACGCCTTCTGGCCCGGCGCGCTGACGATCGTCACCAAGCACCAGCCGTCGCTCGCCTGGGACCTCGGCGACACCCGCGGCACCGTCGGGGTGCGCATGCCGCTGCACCCGGTCGCGATCGAACTGCTCACCGAGACCGGCCCGATGGCCGTCTCCAGCGCCAACCTCACCGGCATGCCCTCGCCGCAGGACTGCGACGCCGCCCAGGGCATGCTCGGCGACTCCGTCGCCGTCTACCTGGACGCCGGCCCCACCCCGGCCGCCGTCCCGTCGTCGATCGTGGACGTCACCGGCCGGGTGCCGGTGCTGCTGCGGGCCGGGGCGATCAGCGCGGAGGAGCTGCGCAAGGTCGTACCCGACCTGGAGGAGCGCCGTTGACCACGCCGCCCGACGCCCGCGGCATACGCGGGCACCCGGGGTACGCGCCGGCCGCCGTCCCGGGCGCCGGTGCGGACGTCTTCCGCATCCTGCACGTCTGCACCGGCAATGTGTGCCGCTCGCCGATGGCCGAGCGGCTGACCCGGCTCGGCCTGGTCCGCCGCCTCGGTGACGGCGCCGCCGGGATGCTCGTGGAGTCCGCGGGCACCTGGGGGCACGAAGGCGCCCCGATGGAGGCGCACGCCGCCGCCGTGCTCGCCGAATACGGCGCCGACCCGTCCGGTTTCACCGGCCGGGAGCTGCTCGACGACCACGTCATCGACGCCGACCTGGTGCTCACCGCGACCCTCGACCACCGCTCCCAGGTGATCTCCATGGGCCACGCGGCGGGTCTGCGCACCTTCACGCTCAAGGAGTTCACCCGCCTGGTGCGGGCCATAGACATCGCCACGCTGCCCGAGGGCAGCGTCACCGAACGGGCCAGGGCGCTGGTGCGGGCCGCCGCCGCGCTGCGCGGCTGGCTGCTCGCCCCGAGCCCGGACGCCGACGAGGTCAGCGACCCGTACGGCGCCCCCATCTCGTACTTCCGCAGCATCGGCGCGGAGATCCACGACGCCCTGGAACCGACCGTGACCGCGCTGACCGGCGTCGCCGCGACCGTACAGACGTGACACCGGCGCACGCCGCCGGACGGGCGGGCCACGGGCGGGCGCGGGACGCGGGGGCACGTCACGGGCGGAATGTGACCGTACGGGTACAGCCCGGACCGTCCGCAACCGTGCCCGTCACCTGTGAGTCTCAGCAGGTGTTCGCCGACCCGGCCCGGCCACCACTAGGGTGTGACGCTGTGAGGTACCACCCCCGGACGTGTGCGCAGCACCGCTACGCCCCCGAAACCGTCGGAGGCGGCTCGTGCGCGAGTATCTGCTGACCCTCTTCACGGCCGCCGCCGTCACGTATCTGCTGACCGGCCCGGTACGGAAGTTCGCCATCGCCGCCGGTGCGATGCCGCCCATCCGCGACCGTGACGTGCACCGCGAGCCCACCCCGCGGCTCGGCGGCATCGCGATGTTCGGCGGCCTGTGCGCGGGCCTGCTCATGGCCGCCCACCTCACCAACATCGGCGACGTCTTCTCGCAGTCGAACGAGCCGCGCGCGCTGCTGTCCGGGGCCGGGCTGATCTGGCTGCTGGGCGTGCTCGACGACAAGTGGGGCGTGGACGCGCTCATCAAGCTCGGTGTGCAGATGATCGCCGCCGGCGTCATGGTCCTGCAGGGCCTGACCATCCTGTGGCTGCCGGTGCCCGGCTTCGGCGCGGTCGCGCTGACCCCCGTGCAGTCCACGCTGCTGACCGTCGCGCTCGTGGTCATCACCATCAACGCGGTCAACTTCGTCGACGGTCTCGACGGCCTCGCGGCGGGCATGGTGTGCATCGCGTCGGTGGCGTTCTTCATGTACGCCTACCGCCTCTGGTACGGCTACGGCATCGAGGCCGCGGCCCCCGCGACGCTCTTCAGCGCGGTGCTCATCGGGATGTGCCTGGGCTTCCTGCCGCACAACATCCACCCCGCGCGGATCTTCATGGGCGACTCCGGCTCGATGCTCATCGGCCTGGTCTTCGCCTCCGCCGCGATCTCCATCACCGGCCAGGTCGATCCCGACGCGCTGAAGTCCTCCGCCGGGTCGACCCGGGAGGCCGTGCACTTCATGGTGCCGGTCTACATGCCGCTGCTGCTGCCGCTGACGATGATCGCCGTCCCCGCCGCCGACCTGGTGCTCGCCGTCGTCCGGCGCACCTGGCGCGGCCAGTCGCCGTTCGCCGCCGACCGCGGCCACCTGCACCACCGGCTGCTGGAGATCGGCCACTCGCACAGCCGGGCCGTGCTCATCATGTACTTCTGGTCCGCGCTGTTCGCCTTCGGCGCGGTCGCCTTCTCCGTCAACGACTCCAGCCTCGGCATCGTGCTGGCGATCGTCGCGCTCAGCGCGATCGGCCTGGTCGTGCTGCTGCTGCCGCGCTTCAAGCCCGCCGCCCCCGACTGGGCGGAGAGCGTCGTCCCGCCGCGCTACCGGCGCCGCCGGCGCAGGCTCGCCGCGGGCGCGGCCGCCGCGGAGCGCGAGATGCGCGCGCCGGAGCGCCCGGCGCTGCACGGCTCGACGGCGATCGGCGCCCGCGGCCGGCTCTCCGACCGGCGTGCGGGCCGCGGTTCCGACCGGCACTCCGGCGGCGGCTCCGACCGGCAGCCGGTCGCGGAGACCCGACGCTGAGCCGCTGAGCCGCTGACCCGTCCCGGGCCAGGTCAGACCCGCTGAGAGCTAACTCACCCAAATCGGACGGCGTGTCGTGACCACACTCTTGTGACAGGCAGCACACGTCCATGGTAAAGACCGCATCAAATACTTTGTGATAGCGTTCACGAAAGCAGGGAAGGCGTCGTTGGACCGCATGAGCGGTCAACCGGCGTGAGGCGCCCCCTCACTCCCTGACTACGCTCGTCTCCGACGACATCCGCTTGCCCCAACTCCCGCCGGAGGAGCCGTCATCATGCTGCAGAACGACGCCCGTGTCCTCAGGGGAGCCGCGCTGGTCGCCGCTCCCGTCGGAGCTGTCGCCACCATCCTCAGTGCCGTGCTCGCCGGCGAGAAGGGCCTGGTGGGCGGCCTCGTCGCCGTGGCAGTGGTGGCGGTCTTCTTCGCCTTCGGTTCGTGGGCGCTGATGACCATGACCGCCGAGCGCCCGCAGGTCGCGATGGCCGCGGGCATGCTGGTCTACGCCGTGCAGATCCTGATGATCGGCATCTTCGTCGTGGCCTTCAAGGACACCTCGCTCTTCAACGGCAAGGCCTTCGGCCTGAGTCTGCTGGCCACCGCGCTGTCCTGGGTGGGCGGCCAGGTGAAGCAGAGCCTCACCTCGCGGATGCTGTACGTCGATCCCGTCCCGTCCGTCACGTCCGCTCCGCCGGCCGAATGACGCGGCTGGCCGGGAGCGCTGTCATGGGCGTGGCCAAGGGCCGGGTAAAGAGGCTGCAATTCCATCTGCTATCGTCCGGAAACGCATCTGGACGTGGAGGCCCCTCACACTCGTGGAGGGTGCTGCCCCCACGCCCATCGGTGTACTCGGATCCGGTGCCGCGGACGCGGCGCGGAATACGGGTTCCCGGTCTTCGATGCGGGCTCCCAGCGGACAGTGGTGACTTCGCCACGCCTTGTCCGCAGTGCCGACCAGCGGCCTCACCAGCCGCGCTGACACACAAGGTTGCCGTTACTTATGCGTCACGACGAAGGAGTCACGGGTGAGTGCCCACACGCTGCTCGCTGAGGCAGGCTGTCACATCAAGCAGGACTGCGGATTTCCTGCCCCGGGCCTCCACTCGTTCGACTTCAAGCCGATCTTCAGCATCGGCAGCTTCGACTTCACCAAGCCGATGCTGCTCGCGATCATCTGCATGCTGCTGGTGGTGGGCTTCTTCTGGGCGGCTTTCAGCAAGCCCAAGCTGGTCCCCGGCAAGCTCCAGCTGGTCGGCGAGATCGGCTACACGTTCGTGGCCCGCAGCATCGCCCGCGAGGTGATCGGCAAGAAGGGCGACAAGTTCGTCCCGTTCCTCACGTCGATCTTCTTCTTCGTGTGGTTCATGAACATCATGTCGATCATCCCGCTCGCGCAGTTCCCGCCGGCCTCGCGGTTCGCGTTCCCGGTCGCCCTCGCGGCGCTGGTCTACATCACCTACATGTACCTGACGTTCAAGACGCACGGCTTCAAGGGCGGCGTCAAGAACCTGGTGTGGATCTCGGGCCTGCCCAAGCCGCTGGTCCCGCTGATCGTGCTCCTGGAGTTCATCCAGAACTGCATCACCCGCCCGTTCACCCTCGCGGTCCGGCTGTGGGCGAACATGTTCGCCGGCCACATGCTGATCGTCATGTTCAGCGTCGCGAGCTGGTACCTGCTGACGCCGACCTGGCTGACCGCGGTGTCCGGCGGATCCTTCGGACTGGCCATCTTCATGACGGCCTTCGAGGTGCTGATCCAGTTCCTGCAGGCCTACATCTTCACGCTGCTGGCCTCGATCTACATCCAGGGAGCGCTCGACGAGGGCCACTGAGGCCCGCTTCGCGCCACGCGTACCACCCCCACCACAGACCTCCGCTGGGAAGCCCCCCAACGGACCGCATCAAAAAGGAAGACAGGGAAATGTCTGCCGACCTCGTTAACCTCGCCGCTGCCACGACTCCCGGCCGCCTCGGCGCGGTCGCCTACGGTCTCGCCGCCATCGGCCCCGGCGTGGGCATCGGTCTGGTCTTCGGTCACTCCATCGAGGCCATGGCCCGCCAGCCCGAGGCCATGCCGATCATCCGCACCAACATGTTCCTCGGCTTCGCCCTCTGCGAGGTGCTCGCGCTCCTCGGTCTGGTCGTCCCCTTCATCTTCCAGAGCTGAATCCGGCACCGGACCGTAAAGCCACTCGACGAAAGGTTCAGACATGATGACCTTCCTTGCGGAGGAGGGGGCGCAGAACCCGCTCATCCCCGACACCGCGGAACTGGTTATCGGCCTGCTCTGCTTCTTCATCGTCTTCGGCCTCCTTGGCAGGAAGCTGCTGCCGAACATCCAGAAGACCCTGGCGGAGCGGCATGACGCCATCGAGGGTGGCCTGGAGCGGGCGGAGAAGGCTCAGGCCGAGGCCAACCGCACGCTGGAGGAGTACAAGGCGCAGCTCGCCGAGGCCCGCCACGAGGCGGCCCGGATCACCGAGCAGGCGCGGGAGCAGGGCGCGACGATCATCGCGGAGATGCGCGAGGAGGGGCAGCGGCAGCGGGACGCCATCGTCGCCGCAGGCCATGCCCAGATCGAGGCGGACCGCCGCCAGGTCACGGTGACCCTGCGCCAGGAGGTCGGCCGCATCGCGACCGACCTGGCCGGCAAGCTGGTCGGCGAGTCCCTGGAGGACTCCGCCCGGCAGAGCCGCACGATCGACCGTTTCCTCGACAGCCTCGACGGTTCGGCCGCAGAGGCTGAGGCGGCCCGATGAACGGCGCGAGCCGCGAAGCGCTGGCCGCGGCACGGGAGCGGCTGGACGCGCTGACCGACAGCGCGTCGGTCGACCGCACCCGGCTGGCCGACGAGCTGGCCGCCGTGACCTCGCTGCTGCACCGCGAGTCCACGCTGCGCCGCGCCCTGACCGACCCGGCGCAGTCCGGTGAGGCCAAGGCCCAGCTGGCGACGCGGCTGCTCGGCAGCCAGCTCGGCGCCGACAGCACGGACCTGGTCGCCGGCATGGTGCGGTCCCGCTGGTCGCAGTCCCGCGACCTGGTGGACGCGCTGGAGGAGCTGGCCGACACCGCCGACCTCACGGCGGCGGAGAAGGACGGCACGCTCGACGACGTCGAGGACGAGCTGTTCCGCTTCGGCCGGATCGCCGCCGGCAGCACCGAGCTGCGGGCCGCCCTGGGCGGCCGGGCCGGTACCGACGCCGCCAAGAGCGAGCTGCTGCACCGGCTGCTCGGCGGCCGTGCGAAGCCGGTCACGGAACGGCTGGTCACCAGGCTGGTCACCGCGCCGCGAGGACGTAGCCTGGAGGGCGGGATCGAATCCCTGTCCAAGCTGGCCGCGGCCCGCCGCGGCCGGACGGTCGCCGAAGTGGTCTCGGCCACCCCGCTGAGCGAGACGCAGAAGCGCCGGCTCGGGGACGCCCTGGCCAGGATCTACGGCCGCCCGGTGCACCTGAACCTGGACGTGGACCCCGCGGTCCTCGGCGGGGTCCGGGTACGGGTCGGCGACGAGGTCATCAACGGCTCGATCGCGGACCGCCTGGACGAGGCGTCCCGCAGGATGGCCGCCGGCTGACCACCGCCCGCGCAAGCGCAGACAAGCACCACAGACAAGCACTGACGGCCCGCGTTGGGCCGACGCCCCCAAGAAGACTTCGGGCCCAACAAGGAGAGCAGGGAACCCAGATGGCGGAGCTCACGATCCGGCCGGAGGAGATCCGGGACGCGCTGGAGACCTTTGTCCAGTCGTACCAGCCGGACGCGGCCTCGCGCGAGGAGGTCGGTACGGTCAGCGTTGCCGGAGACGGCATCGCGAAGGTCGAGGGCCTGCCCTCGGCGATGGCGAACGAACTGCTGCGGTTCGAGGACGGCACGCTCGGCCTCGCGCTGAACCTGGAAGAGCGCGAGATCGGCGCGATCGTCCTCGGCGAGTTCAACGGCATCGAGGAGGGCCAGTCGGTGCACCGCACCGGCGAGGTGCTCTCCGTCGCGGTCGGCGAGGGCTACCTGGGCCGCGTCGTCGACCCGCTCGGCAACCCGGTCGACGGTCTCGGCGAGATCGCCACCGAGGGCCGCCGCGCGCTCGAACTGCAGGCGCCCACCGTCATGCAGCGCAAGTCGGTGCACGAGCCGATGCAGACCGGCCTGAAGGCCGTCGACTCGATGACCCCGATCGGCCGCGGCCAGCGCCAGCTGATCATCGGTGACCGCCAGACCGGCAAGTCCGCCCTGGCCATCGACACCATCATCAACCAGCGCGACAACTGGCGCAGCGGCGACCCGGAGAAGCAGGTCCGCTGCATCTACGTCGCCATCGGCCAGAAGGGCTCCACCATCGCGGGCGTGCGCGCCTCGCTGGAGGAGGCCGGCGCGCTGGAGTACACGACCATCGTGGCCGCCCCCGCGTCCGACCCGGCCGGCTTCAAGTACCTGGCGCCGTACACCGGCTCGGCCATCGGCCAGCACTGGATGTACGAGGGCAAGCACGTCCTCATCGTCTTCGACGACCTGAGCAAGCAGGCCGACGCCTACCGCGCCGTGTCGCTGCTGCTGCGCCGCCCGCCGGGCCGCGAGGCCTACCCGGGCGACGTCTTCTACCTGCACTCGCGCCTGCTGGAGCGCTGCGCGAAGCTCTCCGACGACCTGGGCGCCGGCTCGATGACCGGTCTGCCGATCGTCGAGACCAAGGCCAACGACGTCTCGGCGTTCATCCCGACCAACGTCATCTCCATCACCGACGGCCAGTGCTTCCTGGAGTCCGACCTCTTCAACGCCGGCCAGCGGCCCGCGCTGAACGTCGGTATCTCGGTCTCCCGCGTCGGTGGCTCCGCGCAGATCAAGGCCATGAAGTCGGTGGCCGGCCGGCTCCGCGTGGACCTCGCCCAGTTCCGTGAGCTGGAGGCCTTCGCGGCCTTCGGTTCCGACCTGGACGCGGCCTCCAAGGCGCAGCTCGGACGCGGTCAGCGCATGGTCGAGCTGCTCAAGCAGGGCCAGTACAGCCCGTACGCCGTCGAGGACCAGGTCGTCTCGATCTGGGCCGGCACCACCGGCAAGCTGGACGACGTCCCCGTCGTGGACATCCGCCGCTTCGAGCGCGAGCTGCTCGACTACCTGCACCGCGAGCACAAGTCGCTGCTCACGGGCATCGTCGAGACCGGCAAGCTGGAGGACGGCACCATCGACGCGCTCACCGAAGCGGTCGCCGCCTTCAAGAAGCAGTTCGAGACGTCCTCGGGCGCGCTGCTGGTCGAGGGCTGATCGCATGGGCGCACAGATTCGGGTCTACAAGCGCCGGATCAAGTCCGTCACCGCCACGAAGAAGATCACCAAGGCGATGGAGATGATCGCCGCCTCGCGCATCGTGAAGGCGCAGCGCCAGGTGGCCGCCTCTTCTCCGTACGCCGATGAACTGACCCGTGCGGTGACGGCCGTCGCGACCGGCTCCAACACCAAGCACCCGCTGACCACCGAACCCGAGAACGCGACCCGCGCCGCGGTGCTGCTCGTCACGAGCGACCGCGGCCTGGCCGGCGGCTACTCGTCCAACGCCATCAAGGCCGCGGACCGGCTGACCGAGAAGCTGCGCGCCGAGGGCAAGGAGGTCGACCACTACCTGGTCGGCCGCAAGTCCGTGGCGTACTACAGCTTCCGCGACCGCAAGGTCACCCAGTCCTGGACCGGGTTCTCGGACAGCCCGCAGTACGCCGACGCCAAGGCGGTGGCGACGCCGCTGATCGAGTCCGTGCTCAAGGACTCCGCCGAGGGCGGGATCGACGAGATCCACATCGTCTTCACCGAGTTCGTCTCGATGATGACGCAGACCCCGGTCGAGCGGCGGCTGCTGCCGCTGGCGGTCTCCAAGGAGGCCGACCAGCTGGACAAGCAGCCGCAGGCGATGGCGCAGTACGAGTTCGAGCCGTCCGCGGAGGGCGTGCTGGACGCGCTGCTTCCGCGGTACGTCGAGAGCCGCATCTACAACGCCCTGCTGCAGGCCGCCGCTTCCGAGCACGCGGCCCGCCGCCGGGCGATGAAGTCGGCGACCGACAACGCGGAAGACCTCATCAAGTCGCTCACGCGGCTTGCGAACGCGGCCCGACAGGCCGACATCACCCAGGAAATCAGCGAGATCGTCGGTGGCGCGAGCGCCCTGGCCGACGCGAACGCGGGGAGTGACTGACCACATGACCACGACTGTTGAAACCACCGCCACCGGCCGGGTGGCGCGGGTCATCGGCCCGGTCGTCGACGTGGAGTTCCCCGTCGACGCCATGCCGGAGATCTACAACGCGCTGCACGTCGACGTCGCCGACCCGACGCAGGAGGGTGCGACCAAGACGCTGACCCTGGAGGTCGCGCAGCACCTCGGCGACGGCCTGGTCCGCGCCATCTCCATGCAGCCCACCGACGGCCTGGTCCGCCAGGCGCCGGTGACCGACACCGGCAACGGCATCACGGTGCCCGTCGGCGACGTCACCAAGGGCCGCGTCTTCAACACCCTGGGCGCGATCCTCAACGAGCCGGAGGCCGAGTCCGAGGTCACCGAGCGCTGGCCGATCCACCGCAAGGCCCCGGCCTTCGACCAGCTCGAGTCCAAGACCGAGATGTTCGAGACCGGCCTGAAGGTCGTCGACCTGCTGACCCCGTACGTCAAGGGCGGCAAGATCGGCCTGTTCGGCGGCGCGGGCGTCGGCAAGACCGTGCTCATCCAGGAAATGATCATGCGTGTGGCGAAGCTGCACGAGGGCGTTTCCGTCTTCGCGGGCGTCGGCGAGCGCACCCGTGAGGGCAACGACCTGATCGCGGAGATGGCCGAGTCCAACGTCCTCCCGCAGACCGCGCTGGTCTTCGGCCAGATGGACGAGCCGCCGGGCACCCGGCTGCGCGTCGCCCTGGCCGGTCTGACCATGGCGGAGTACTTCCGCGATGTGCAGAACCAGGACGTGCTGTTCTTCATCGACAACATCTTCCGGTTCACCCAGGCCGGTTCCGAGGTGTCCACGCTGCTCGGCCGTATGCCGTCCGCGGTGGGCTACCAGCCGAACCTCGCCGACGAGATGGGCCAGCTGCAGGAGCGGATCACCTCGACCCGCGGTCACTCGATCACCTCGATGCAGGCGATCTACGTCCCCGCGGACGACCTGACCGACCCGGCGCCGGCCACCACCTTCGCCCACCTCGACGCGACGACCGTGCTCTCGCGGCCGATCTCGGAGAAGGGCATCTACCCCGCGGTGGACCCGCTGGACTCCACGTCCCGCATCCTGGACCCGCGCTACATCGCGCAGGACCACTACGACTGCGCGATGCGCGTCAAGGGCATCCTGCAGAAGTACAAGGACCTCCAGGACATCATCTCGATCCTCGGTATCGACGAGCTGGGCGAAGAGGACAAGCTCACCGTCTCCCGTGCCCGCCGCATCGAGCGCTTCCTGTCGCAGAACACCCACGCGGCGAAGCAGTTCACCGGCGTGGACGGTTCGGACGTGTCGCTCGACGAGTCGGTGGCGGCGTTCAACGCCATCGCCGACGGTGAGTACGACCACTTCCCCGAGCAGGCCTTCTTCATGTGCGGTGGCCTGGACGACCTCAAGGCCAACGCCAAGAAGCTCGGCGTCAGCTGACCTGGGGCCGTGAGGGGGGCGGACCGGCTCTGCCCCCCTCGCGCAGCCCTTATTCTTTGTCTTACGCACCCCCGCCCGCCGGTGGGTGCCGACCCGAGGAGCCGTCTTGGCCGAAATTCACGTCGAGGTGGTGGCCGCGGACCGCAGCATCTGGTCCGGCGAGGCCGCCATGGTCATCGCCCGTACCCTGTCCGGCGACATCGGCATCATGCCGTCGCACGAGCCGGTGCTCGGGGTGCTGCACTCCGGTCCCGTGACGATCCGGACCACCGACGGTGGCACCGTGGTCGCCGCGGTGCACGGCGGTTTCCTCTCCTTCGCGGACAACAAGCTCTCCGTCCTCGCCGAGGTCGCCGAGCTGGCCGAGGAGATCGACGTCGCACGGGCCGAGCGGGCGCTGGAGCGCTCGAAGGCGGACACCGACGCGGCCGCCCAGCGGCGCGCTGAGGTGCGGCTCGCCGCCGCGGCGGGCGCACACTAGGTGAACAACCCGCGGTGCGGCCCTTCCGGCCGCCGCCGCGGGAGCAGCACGAGCAGGACCACGGTGCCGCGGGCCGCCCCCCCCAGGGGTGCTGAACGACTCCCGCACTCATGAGCCCGTACTGCACCCGGTGCTCAACATGGCCTCGG
>NZ_JBSGHL010000042.1:0-75980 GCF_053604375.1 Streptomyces sp. NPDC004031
ACTCTTTCCCTACAGGTCGCTCTTCCGATCTAGCCCACCACCGGCCGGTGGTGGGCTCAGTGCGCGGCTCCCGCGCCCCTGGTGGTCACCCGGCGCGGAGCGCTGAGGCCTAGCTGAAGGAGTCGCCGCAGGCGCAGGAGCCCGTCGCGTTCGGGTTGTCGATCGTGAAGCCCTGCTTCTCGATGGTGTCGACGAAGTCGATCGACGCCCCGCCGAGGTACGGCGCGCTCATGCGGTCGGTGACGACCTTGACGCCGCCGAAGTCCTTGACCACGTCGCCGTCGAGCGAGCGCTCGTCGAAGAAGAGCTGGTAGCGCAGACCGGAGCAGCCGCCGGGCTGGACGGCGACCCGCAGCGCGAGGTCTTCCCGGCCCTCCTGCTCCAGCAGGCTCTTGACCTTGGAGGCCGCGGCCTCGGACAGGATGATGCCGTCCGTGGTGGTGGTCTCGTCCTGAACCGTCATCTGCTCACTCCCGGGTTGTACGGACTACTGGCTTACCGACTGCTAACCGGCGCCCTTCCGGATTCATTCCGGCGCCCGCGGCGGGGGCCGCGGCGTGTTCGTCCCCCCATGCTCGCACAGGTGGCCGCGAATCGAATGCGTCACATTGACGCGTCCGGACATCGTCAATGTGACGCGAACGGGCTATGATAGATAGCGTCAAGTAGACGAAAAGGTCTGCGCTGTCGAAGAAAGGGCGTCCGGCCCGTGACCACCACCGAAACTCTGGACGTACAGCCCACGCCACTCGCGCTGCTGCTGCTCGGCCGCGAGTCCGACCCACGCAGCGAGCGCGGCGTGGAGTGTCCGGGCGACCTTCCGGCGCCGTCCGACCCGAATCTGGTGGAGCGCGCCCGGGTCGCGAAGGCCCGCCTCGGCGAGAAGGTCTTCGTCCTGGGGCACCACTACCAGCGCGACGAGGTCATCGAGTTCGCCGACGTCACGGGCGACTCGTTCAAGCTCGCGCGGGACGCGGCCGCGCGGCCCGAGGCGGAGTACATCGTCTTCTGCGGCGTCCACTTCATGGCGGAGTCCGCCGACATCCTGACCTCCGACCGCCAGCAGGTGATCCTGCCGGACCTGGCCGCGGGCTGCTCGATGGCCGACATGGCCACCGCCGAGCAGGTCGCCGAGTGCTGGGACGTGCTGGCCGACGCCGGGGTGGACGGCGTGACCGTACCCGTCTCGTACATGAACTCCTCGGCGGACATCAAGGCCTTCACCGGGCGGCACGGCGGCACCATCTGCACGTCGTCCAACGCCCGGCGGGCCCTGGAGTGGGCCTTCGCGCAGGGCGAGAAGGTGCTCTTCCTGCCCGACCAGCACCTGGGCCGCAACACCGCCGTCCGCGACATGGGCCTCTCGCTCGACGACTGCGTCGTCTACAACCCGCACAAGCCGGGCGGCGGGCTGACCGCCGAGCAGCTGCGGGCCGCGAAGATGATCCTGTGGCGCGGCCACTGCTCGGTGCACGGCCGCTTCTCGCTGGAGTCGGTCGAGGACGTCCGCGCGCGCATCCCCGGTGTCAACGTGCTGGTGCACCCCGAGTGCCGGCACGAGGTCGTCATGGCCGCCGACCACGTGGGCTCCACCGAGCACATCATCACCATGCTGGACGCGGCCCCCGCCGGATCGGCGTGGGCGATCGGCACCGAGCTGAACCTCGTCCGGCGGCTCGCCAAGGCGCACCCGGACAAGCAGATCGTCTTCCTCGACAAGACGGTGTGCTTCTGCTCGACCATGAACCGCATCGACCTCCCCCACCTGGTGTGGGCGCTGGAGTCGCTGGCCGACGGCAAGCCGGTCAACCGCATCCAGGTCGACGCCGAGACCGAGCACTACGCCAAGCTCGCCCTGGAGCAGATGCTCGCGCTGCCGTAACCCTGCCGTACGCGGCGGCGGGGCGCGATGATGGGGCGGTGATCCTTCGACCGGTACGCGACGACGACGCGGACGCCGGGCTCGTACGGGAGATCACCGCCGCGGCCTTCGCCGCCCCGCACGCCCTCCCGGCCGGGCCCGCCGCCCCGCCCCGCCCGGCCGACGCCCGCGAGCACGACCGCACCCGGCACCTGGCCCGTACCGACCCCGGCGGCTGCTGGATCGCCGAGGACGAGACGGCGGGCCCGGTCGGCGCTGTGCTCTCCTCCCGCCGGGAAGGCACCTGGGGGCTGTCGCTGCTCGTGGTGACGCCGGGCGCGCAGGGCAAGGGCGTCGGCAAGGCGCTCATGGCACGGGCCCTCGTGCACGGCCGGGCGTGCCTGCGCGGCATCATCTGCTGCTCCCGCAACCCCGTCGCGGCCCGTACGTACCGCAGGGCGGGCTTCACGCTGCACCCCGCGATGCGGCTGACCGGCGTGGTCGACCCGTCCCGGCTGCCGCCGCCGGACGGCGCGGTGCACGAGGGCACCGAGCGGCACCGCGACCTCATGGACTCCGTCGACCGCCGCTCCCGCGGTGGGGCCCGCGGCCCCGACCACGAGCAGCTGCTCCGCCACTTCCGCCTGCTCGTCGTCGACGACCTCGCGGGCAGCGGGTACTGCTACGCCGACGACCACGGCGTCCACGCCCTCGCGGCGACCTCGCGCCGCCTCGCCACGCGGCTGCTGACCGCTGCGTTGCTGACGATGCCCGAGGGGCGGGCGGTACGCGTCACCGAACTCACGGCCGAGCAGGAATGGGCGGTGGACGTCGGCCTCGCGGCCGGCCTCGCGGTGTCCACCGCGGGGTATCTCTGCCTCAGGGGCATGCGCCCGCCGAATCCGTTCATCCCGTCCCGGCTCTTCGCGTGAGCCGGCTCCCCCCCTTTTTTTGCGCCTCGGGCTGCCCCCGGAGGTGCTTTGCGCGATCTTCCGCGCGTCGTGGCTGCTCGCGCAGTTCTCCCCCAGAGCTTCGCCTGGGAGGTACCCCCACGCGCCCCTGATGTGCTGGGCTCTTCCGTGCCGGGCACTCGTTTTCAGGGGCGCGGGGACTGCGCGACCAGCCCACCACCGGCGGACGGTCCCGTCGAAACAGGCACCCCCACCCCGTGGGGAACCCGGCGGCCGGGGCTACGCCCCCTCCGCGGGGGCACCGACGTACGGCCGCCCCGCCAGGGGCAGCCGCACCCACACGCGGAACCCCCCGCCCGGACGGGCGCCCGCCCGGCAGACGCCGCCGAGCGCGTTGGCCCGCTCGTACATCCCCAGCAACCCGTGCCCGCCCCCGGCGGGCCCCTCGGCGGCGGTCGCCGCGGCGCGCTTCTGGGCCGGCACCCCCGAGGCCGCCGGCACGGCCGACGTGCCGTCGTCGTCCACGACGACCTCCAGCGCACCGGACTCGCGCCGGATCCGGACCACCGCCCCGGCACCGGGCCCCGCGTGCTTGCGGACGTTGGTCAGGGACTCCTGGATCACCCGGTAGGCGGTGAGGTCCACGCTGACCGGCAGCGGCGGGCGCTGCTCCGGCGCTGGCCCTCCGGCCTGCGACGACAGGCACTCCACCGTGACCTGGAGGCCTTCCCGGCGGAATCCGTCGAGCAGCTGGTCGAGCAGGCCCAGGCCGGGGGCGGGCTCCATGGGGACGTCGGGCTCGCCGCGCAGCCGCAGCAGCCCGACGGTGGCGCGCAGCTCGTCGAGGGCGGAGCGGCTGGCCTCGCGGGCGTGGGTGAGTGCCTGCCGGGCCTGGTCGGGGCGGCGGTCCATGACGTGCGCGGCGACGGAGGCCTGCACGTTGGCCAGCGCGATCTGGTGGGCCACCACGTCGTGCAGCTCACGGGCTATGCGCAGCCGCTCCTCGGCGACCCGGCGGCGGGCCTCCTCGTCGCGGGCGAGCGCCTCGCGGCGTTCCCGCTCGGCGGCGGAGGCGGCGTAGGCGCGGCGGCTGCGCAGGGCGTCGCCGAACGCGACGGCGGTGCCGCCCCACGCCACGAGGGCCATGATCCAGCCGTCGACGACCCCGAGCAGGGCGAGCAGGACGGACAGGGCGCAGCACAGCAGCAGCCCCGTCCACAGCGCCCGGCGCGAGAGCCGCGCGGACGGCCCCACCCGCCGGGAGGTCCTAGCCAGGGATCAGCCCGTCGTTGTGCAGCATGTCCCGGACCTGGTCGAGTGTGGCGTCGGGGGCGGGGAGGATCAGCTGGGAGGGTTCCAGCGCGTCGTCGGGCAGTGGTTCGCCGAGGCGGCGGACCCCGTCGAGCAGGGCGCCCAGGGTGCGGCGGAAGCCCTCCTCGTCGCCGGCCTCGACGGCGGCGAGCAGCTCGTCGTCCAGCTTGTTGAGCTCGGTGACGTCGGCGTCCGCCAACCTCACCTGGCCCTCCCCCATGATCCGCGCGATCATGACGGCCTCCTCCGTTGCGGCTCCATTGCGGCTAAAGGGCGGTACGGCTGCGGAAGTGCGGGAACGGCGGCGCGCCCCTGCGGGCGTACGGGGACCGGGCGGGTCGAGAGATACCGGAGCCTGGGGCGTACGGGCGCGGGACGGGCCGGCCACGCCGGCGCGGTGTCCGCCGCCGGGCGTACCCGGTGCGCGGCCCACCGCCCGTCGTCACTGCTTGTCGAACCTCGGGGTGTCCTGCGGCCGGCCCTGGGCGTCCCGGCCCTGCTGACCGCCCTCGATCGCCGGGGTGCTCGTGCCGCCGGCCAGCTCCGCCTTCATGCGCTGGAGCTCCAGCTCGACGTCGCTGCCGCCGGACAGCCGGTCCAGCTCGGCCTGGATGTCGTCCTTGGCCAGGCCCGACGGGTCGTCGAGGGCGCCGGAGGCGATCAGCTCGTCCAGGGCGCCGGCCCGAGCCCGCAGCTGCTCCGTCTTGTCCTCGGCCCGCTGGATCGCCATGCCGACGTCGCCCATCTCCTCGGAGATGCCCGAGAAGGCCTCGCCGATCTGGGTCTGCGCCTGGGCGGCGGTGTAGGTGGCCTTGATGGTCTCCTTCTTCGTACGGAAGGCGTCCACCTTGGCCTGGAGGCGCTGGGAGGCGAGCGTGAGCTTCTCCTCCTCGCCCTGGAGCTGGGTGTGCTGCGTCTCCAGGTCGGTGACCTGCTGCTGGAGGGCGGCGCGGCGCGACAGGGCCTCGCGCGCCAGGTCCTCACGGCCCAGCGCCAGCGCCTTGCGGCCCTGGTCCTCGTAGGTCGCCGACTTCTTCTGCAGTTCGGTGAGCTGCAGTTCCAGCCGCTTGCGGGAGGTGGCGACGTCCGCCACGCCCCGGCGCACCTTCTGCAGCAGCTCCAGCTGCTTCTGGTACGAGTAGTCAAGCGTCTCGCGCGGGTCCTCGGCCCTGTCCAGGGCCTTGTTGGCCTTCGCGCGGAAGATCAGTCCCATCCGCTTCATGACACCGCTCATGGGCCTCGCGCGCCCCCTTCTCCGGCAACTGCTCCAGCACCTCTACAGACCCCAGCCTACGGGCCCTGGTTCCATTACCGCACTGTTCGGGACCGGATGCGCTCCTCCCCAAGGACGATCACGGTTCGGTGTCCCCCGCCCCGAGGAGTAGGTGAGGGGCTGGGGTAGCGCGGCGGAACCACGTAACCTGGGAGATGTGTTCCGACGTCGTACCCCAGATGAGCAGGCCCAAGCAGTAGCCACCGTGCTTGAGGACCAGACCCGCGACCCGCAGGCTCCCAAGGGTCGCCCCACGCCCAAGCGCAGCGAGGCCCAGAGCGGCCGCCGCAAGGCGCTCAACATGCCGACCGACCGCAAGTCGCAGGTCAAGGCCGCGCGCGAGGCGCGCCGCGAGGACCTCGCGAAGCGCCGTGAAGCGTTGGCCAACGGCGACGAGCGCAATCTTCCGGCCGCTCACCAGGGGCCCGTGCGCAAGTTCACCCGCGACTTCGTCGACTCGCGCTACCGCGTCGCCGAGTTCTTCCTCCCGATGGCGATCCTCATCCTCATCGGCAGCCTGCTGCCCGCGCTCCAGAACATCTCGCTCATCCTGTGGCTGCTGGTCATCGTGCTCATCGTGATCGACTCGGTGATCACCGCGATCTCGCTGCGCCGCCAGCTCGCCGAGCGCTTCCCCGACCAGAACACCAAGCGCGCGGTCAGCTACGGCCTGATGCGCACGCTCCAGATGCGCCGGATGCGGCTGCCGAAGCCGCAGGTCGCGCGCGGCGCCAAGCTCTGAACGCCGGACTGGACGCCGGGCCCCCCGGCCCCAGCGGCTTCCACGGCGGCGCCGACACCTGGCTGGGCAACCTCGGCGGACTGCGGAACACCGTCCGCCAGGAGCTGGTCTCCCGGCAGCTCGACGAGCAGCTCGCGCTGCACTACCCGCCCCCCGGCGGTGCGCACGCCGCGCGCCGCCGGCTGCGCGTGCTCGACGTCGGCCCCGGGCAGGGCACCCAGGCGATACGCCTCGCCCGCGCCGGGCACCTCGTCACCGGCCTCGAACCCGACCCGGCGATGATCGGCGTGCTGCGCTCGGCGGTCATGGCCGAGCCCGCGGAGGTGCAGGCGCGCGTCGTGGTCCTCCAGGGCGACGGCCGCGAGACCGGCCGGCACTTCGGGCCCGCCTGCTTCGACGTCGTCCTGTGCCACGGCGTGCTCATGTACGTGCCCGATCCCGAGCCGCTGCTCGCCGCGCTCGCGCGGGTCCTCGCACCCGGCGGGCTGCTGTCCCTGCTCGTCCGCAACGGGGACGCGCTCGCCATGCGGCCCGGACTGCTCGGCGACTTCCCCTCCGCGCTGCACGCGTTCACCTCCGAGGGGTACGTCAACCGGCTCGGGCTCGCGACCAGGGCGGACCGGCTCGGTCCGCTCACCGCGACGCTCACCGGCATCAACGTGCCGCTGCACACGTGGTACGGCGTGCGGGTCTTCACCGACGCCGCGCCCGACCACGCGATGGCGCCTTCGGCGCCGGGTGCTCTGGCCGCCCTCCTCGACGCGGAGGAGACCGCCGGGCGGACCGACCCCTATCGCGCGGTCGCCGCGCTCCTGCACGTCTGCGGCATCCGGGCGTAGCCCGGCCCCCCGGGGCCGCCGCCCCTTACGGCGGGCCGCGCGACCTTACCCCGGTGGGTGGTTGCGCGCGCAGTTCTCCGCGTCCGGCACGCAGGGTGAGCGTTTTCAGGGGCGCGGGACCCGGATGGACGTCGCGGGCGGGTGCGGGGGCGCGGGACGGGCGAGGCTCGGGGTATGAGCGCACTCCGGAGCCCCCGCGTCCTGGCCGGCGCAGCCTGCGCAGCGGTCCTCGTCGGCACGGCGACGTCCTGCTCGGGGGGCTCAGGGGGCGGCGGCGCCGAGGACCCGACGAGCGCGGCCCCCGCCGCGGGCGCCGCGGCGGTCGCGGCCTCCGGGGGCGGCGGCGAGCTGCAGTCGGCCTACGAGAGCACCGTCAAGGAGGTGCTGCCGTCGGTCGTGCAGATCACCACCGACCAGGAGCTGGGCTCCGGCGTGGTCTACGACGACAAGGGCGACATCGTCACGAACGCCCACGTCATCGGCAACGCCACCACCTTCCAGGTGTCGCTCGCCACGGGCGGCAGCCCGCTCGCCGCGAAGCTCGTCTCGTCCTTCCCGGCGAACGACCTCGCCGTCATCCGGCTCGACTCGCCGCCGGACGGGCTGAAGCCCGCGCGGTTCGGGGATTCGTCGAAGGTCGCGGTGGGCCAGATCGTGCTGGCGATGGGCAATCCGCTGGGCCTGTCCAGCAGCGTCACCCAGGGCATCGTGTCGGCGACCGACCGCACCGTGAGCGAAAGCGCGTCGGGCGGCGGGACGGGCGCGACGATCCCGGACATGGTGCAGACGTCCGCGGCGATCAACCCGGGCAACAGCGGCGGCGCGCTGGTCAACCTCGACAACCAGGTCATCGGTATCCCGACGCTCGCGGCGACCGACCCGCAGCTGGGCAGCGGGGCGGCGCCCGGCATCGGCTTCGCGATCCCGGCGTCGGCGGTCAAGCGGATCGCCGACCAGATCATCAAGAACGGCAAGGTGACAAACTCCGGCCGGGCGGCGCTCGGCGTGACCGTCCGCGGTGTGGTGGGCCCGGACCAGCAGCCCGCCGGGGTCGCGGTCGTGGCCGTCACGAAGGGCGGCGCGGCCGCGAAGGCAGGGCTGGAGTCCGGGGACGTCATCACGAAGCTGGGCGGGACGACGGTCACGACCGTCCAGTCGCTGACCGCGGCCCTCGCCGAACTGAAGCCGGGCCAGAAGGTGAAGGTCACCTACGACCGGGACGGTTCGACGAAGACCGCGGAGGTGACGCTGTCCTCGCTCGACTAGCGGGCGGGTCCGGGCGGCCACGCGCCCAGGCGCTCAGACACTCAGGCGCTCAGGCGCTCAGACCTCGGCGTGCAGGCTCATCGGGCCGTAGATCTTCGTGTCGCCGTCGCTGAGGACGACCTGCTCCGCGCCGCCCTCCAGCAGTTCCTTCCAGTACAGGCCGAGCCATGACTCGGCGTCCCCCTGTGTGGTGAACTCCTCGGGCTGCACCGCGGGCTCCACCGCGGTGCCGTCGGCCGTCTCGAACCGCCACGTCCACGCCATGTAGGTCTCCTCGTACGTCTGCTGACGGGGCCTGCCCTGGCAGCGTAGCCGCAGGACGCGCGGGTGGGGACGGTCGCCACATGGCGGACCCCGCGCGCCCGGGGCGGCCGGACGCGAGACGATCGTGTCCGTGGAAGCGACTCTGCTCGGCACCGCGGGGCCCGCGGGCCTGCCCGTCCCCGACTGCCCCTGCGCGGCGTGCGCCCTCGCAACGGGCGACGGGGGACGCGCGCCCAGCGCCGTACTCGTCGACGACGTGGTGCTGCTCGACCTCACCCCCGGAGTGGCGCTGGCCGCCGCGCGAGCCGGGCACAGCCTCGCGGGGCTGCGGCTCGTGCTGCTCTCGCACCCGCACGACGGGCCCGCCGTGGAGATCCCCGCGGGCCTGCCCGCGCCCGCCCGGGTGCCCGACGGGCAGCGGCTCACCCTCATCACCGGCCACAAGGTGCGGGCGCTGGCCATGGACGCGCCCGGCACCGGCTACGGCGTCGAGTCCCCGTCGGGCCTGCGGCTGCTGTACCTGCCGCCCGGCTGCGCGCCCGCGGGCCTCACGGAGGGCTCGGGCGAGCCGCCGTACGACCTGGTGCTGCTCGACGCGGTCGGGCGGCCGGACGCGCTCGCCCGGCTGCGGGCGGCCGGGGCGGTCACCGGCACGACCGACGTCGTCGCCCTCCACATCGGCCACGACGCGCCCCCGCAGCCCGAACTCGGCCGCCGGCTCGCCGCGTACGGGGCGCGGGCCGTGCCCGACGGGACGACGCTCACCGCCGGGGACTACCACGAGGTACCGGACGTACCGCGCCGCACCCTCGTGACCGGTGGCGCCCGCTCCGGCAAGTCCGCCGAGGCGGAGCGGCGGCTCGCCGCCTTCCCCGAGGTCGTGTACGTCGCCACGGGCGGCACCCGCGAGGGCGACGCGGAATGGGCCGACCGCGTCGCCCGCCACCGCGAACGCCGCCCGGCGGGCTGGCGCACGCTGGAGACCCGCGACCTCGTCCCCCTCCTCGCGGACGCCGCCGGCCCGCCCCTCCTCGTCGACTGCCTCGCGCTGTGGCTCACGCACGTCCTCGACGAGGAGGGGGCGTGGGACGACGCGACCTGGCGCGGGGGCGCTGCGCGCCGGGTCCGGGCGCGGGTGGACGAGCTGGTCACGGCGTGGCGGGCGACCCGGCGGACCGCCGTGGCCGTCACCAACGAGGTGGGCGCGGGGGTCGTCCCCGCGACGGCGTCGGGCCGCCGCTTCCGCGACGAGCTCGGCATCCTGAACGCGGCGATCGCCTCGGAGTCCGAACATGTCCTCCTGACGGTCTCCGGACTCCCCCTCCCCCTCCGCTGACCCCCTCCCGGGGGTTCACCCCCCCCGCCGCGGGGCACGCGTTTTCAGGGCCGCGCCCTGCCCCGCGGGGGACGCGCGTTTTGGGGCGCGGCCACGCCGCCGGGCAGGCGTTTTTGGGGCACGGCTGCGTTGCCGGGGACGCGTTTTTGGGGCACGGCTGCGCCGCCGGGCAGGCGTTGTTTAGGGGCGCGGGGAACTGCGCGAGCAACCCACCACCGGCCGGTGATCCGGACACGACAGCAACTGCCCCCTCGGGCCGGATCACTACCCACGCCCCGGTGGGGGCCCAGCGCGCAGCTCCCCGCGCCCCCGAAAACGCGTGCCCGGCAGGGCATCCGCGGCGGCCCCCGCGCAGGGGGAAGGTCGTCCCGCCGGACGGGGGCGGTAACGTTCGGCGGGTGAGTGGGATTGAACTCGACGACTTCGGCTCCCTCGTGGAGCGACCCGACGCCCGGACCCGGCGCGACTCCCAGGAGCGCTGGACCTCGCTCGTGCGGCCCGCGACAGGGCTGGGGAAGGCCGCGGAGATCGCGGACTGGCTGGCTGCCGTGCAGGGCGTGGTGCCCGCGCGGCCGATCACCTCGCCGCGCGTGGTGCTCTTCGCCGCGGACCACGGTGTCGCCGCCCTGGACGTGTCCACGCGGCCCGCGGGGACGGCGACCGAGCTGGTCCGGGCCGTGCTCGACGGCACGGCCCCGGTGAGCGTGATCGCCCGTCAGATGGGCGACGTGCCCGTCGAGGTCGTGGACATGGCGCTGGACTGCGATCCGGCGGAGCTGCCCGCCGAGGTGACGGCGCATCGGGTGCGGCGCGGCTCGGGCCGTATCGACGTCGAGGACGCCCTCACGCGTGAGGAAGCCGAGGAGGCCTTCCGGCACGGCATGGCCCTGGCCGACCGGCATGCCGACGCCGGTACGGATCTCGTCCTGCTCGGCGATCTGAGCGTGGGCGGTACGACGGCGGCCGGTGTGCTGATCGCCGCGCTGTGCGGCACGGACGCCTCCGTGGTGACCGGCCGCGGCTCCGGTATCGACGACCTCGGGTGGATGCGCAAGTGCGCCGCGATCCGTGACGCGCTGCGCCGGGCGCGCCCCGTGCTGGGTGACCAGATCGCACTGCTCGCGGCGGTCGGCGGCGCCGACTACGCGGCGATGACGGGCTTCCTGTTGCAGGCGGCGGTGCGCCGGATGCCGGTGGTGCTGGACGGTGTCGTCAGCGCGGCCTGTGCGCTGGTGGGCCAGCGGGTCGCCTTCCGGGCCCCGGACTGGTGGCTGGCCGCGCACACGACGGGCGAGCCGGGGCAGGCGAAGGCGCTGGACCGGGTCTCGCTCGACCCGCTGTTCGACCACGGCCTCCACCTGGGCGGCGGCGTCGGCTCCCTCCTCGCCCTCCCCCTGGTGCGGTCCGCGGCGGCGCTCTCCGCCGAACTCCCCCTGGAGGAGGCTCCGGAGGCCGCCGGGGACCCGGAGCCGGAGCCGCTGGAGGAGGACGCGACCGCGTAGGCGCGCCGCACCACGGCGTAATGCAATAAATAGGACATTACGCCTTATGCTTCCCAGCCATGGGAACGGGCAGCGCGCAGCCGGCGGACACACGGCACCGCGGGCCCGTCGCGGAGGCGCGGCAGCTCTTCCCCGACGTGTGGGAACGGCTCCGCGCGGGCGGCCTGCGCGGGGTCCCGGTCACGCTCACCGCGTGCGCGGGCATCCTCGTCCTCCAGATCCTCCAGCACCGGCAGGCCACGGCGGGCTGGGTGGAGCGCGCCGGCGGCGTTTACGCGAGCCTGCCGTGGTGGCAGGCCCTGCTGCGCACGCCCGTGTCGCTCTTCCTGCCGGACCCCGAACTGCCGGTGTGGGGCCTGGTCCTCCAGGTCGTCGTGGTCTTCGGCATCGCGGAGGCGACGATCGGCCCCCGCCGTACGCTCACCGTCGCGCTGCTGGCCACCCTCGCCGGCACCGGCTTCGCCCGCTACAGCCTGTGGGCGTCCCCGCGCTGGCCGCTCGCCCTGCCGCACGCGGACCTGCTGGTGCGCGACACCGGGCCGTCCGCCGCGGTCGTCGCGCTCGGGGTGTACGTCGCGCTGCGCCACCGCGCGTGGTGGACGGCGGGCGCGATCGTCGCCGCGATGGTGCTGGAGGTCGTGTCGATCCCGAATCTCGCGGGCTACGAGCACCTGGCCGGTATCGGCCTCGTCCTGGTGCTCACCGCGGCCCGCGCGGCAGGACGGGGAGGCGGGGCGGATAACCTCGCGCGGTGAACGACGACTCCCGGCCCAGCACCTCGGACGCCCTGCGGTTCGCCTTCGGCACCCTCACCGTGCTGCCCGTACGGGTCCGCCGGTGGGACCGGGGCGCGGCCCGCGGCGGCATGCTGGCCGCGCCGCTCGCGGGCGCCGTCGTGGGGCTCGCCGCCGCGGGCTGCGGCGGTCTGCTGTGGGCGCTCGGCGCGGGGCCGCTGCTCGCGGCGGTGGGCACGGTGGCCGCGCCCGCCGTCCTCACCCGGGGGCTGCACCTCGACGGGCTCGCCGACACCGCGGACGGGCTCGGCTCCGGCAAGCCCGCGGAGGACGCCCTGCGCGTCATGAAGCAGTCCGACGTGGGGCCGTTCGGCGTCGTCGTGCTCGTCCTCGTGCTGCTCGCGCAGGTCGCGGCGGTCGCGCAGTGCTACGGGCACGGGTGGCGGTACGGGTGCGGGGCCGCGGTGACCGCGGCGGTCACCGCGCGGGTGGCGCTCACCCTCGCCTGCCGGGCCGGCGTCCCGCCGGCCCGCCCGGAGGGCCTCGGCGCGGCGGTCGCCGGGACGGTGCCCGTACCCGCGGCCCTCGCCGTACCCGCGGCCTGCGCGGCCCTCGCCGCCGCCGCGTACGCCCCCTTCGGGGGCCTCACCCCGCTGCGGGCCGCCCTCGCGGTCGTCCTCGCCCTCACCGCGGCGGAGGCGCTCCTGCGGCGCTGCGTGCGCCGCTTCGGCGGCGTGACCGGTGATGTCTTCGGCGCCCTCGCCGAATCCGCGCTGACGGTGACCCTCCTCCCCCTCGCCCTCCGCTGAGCCCCCGCCTGCGCCGCAGGGCACCCGTTTCCAGGGGCGCGGGGAACTGCGCGAGCAACCCCCACCGGGGCGCGGGTAGCCAACCGGCCCGAAGGGGCAGTTGCGGTCGGTTCCGCCCCACCGGCCGGTGGGGCGGGCCGCGCAGTTCCCCGCGCCCCTGGTGGCTGCCCCGCGGCGCAGCCGCGAGCCCCCGCGGCGCCGGGCGGCGGAAAAACGGTCACCGCACCACGGAGCGGAACCGTCACCCGCCGCGGAGCGGCGTACGCTCGGCAGGTCGCCCGCGAAATGCCCCGATGGTGCGGCGGAATACGATGCGGAGACGGCCCGGCCGGGCCACCCACCGGCCATCGATGCGGACCTCGACCGAATAGGACCCTACCGACCGTGACAGCTCTGACACTCAGTACCTCCGCCGCCGCAGCGTTGCGCGCGGACGCCGTCGTCGTGGGGGTGAGCAAGGCCGCCAAGGGCGGCCCGGTGCTCGCGCCGGGCGCGGAGTCGGTGGACGCCGCCTTCGGCGGCAAGCTCGGCGCGACCCTGGAGACGCTCGGCGCGAGCGGCGCGGAGGGTGAGCTGACCAAGCTCCCCGCGCCGGACGGCGTGAAGGCTCCGGTCGTGGTCGCGGTGGGGCTGGGCGAGCCGCCCGCCGCAGGCGAGGGCTTCGACCCCGAGGCGCTGCGCAAGGCCGCCGGTACGGCGGCCCGCGCGCTGGCCGGTGCGAAGAAGGCCGCGTACGCGCTGCCGGCGGACGAGCCGGCGCAGGTGGAGGCGGTGGGGATCGGCGCGCTGCTGGGCGCGTACAAGTTCACCGCCTACCAGGCGGACGCCGGCAAGGCCCCGCTGGGCGAGGTCGCCGTGGTGGGGGCGAAGCCGCGGGACAAGGCGTTCAAGGCGGCGGTGGAGCGGGCGGTCGCGGTGGCGGCGGAGGTGAACCGGGCGCGTGACCTGGTGAACACCCCGCCGAACGACCTGACCCCGAAGGCGTTCGCCGCCGAGGTTCAGGCCGCGGCCAAGGAGTTCGGCCTGAAGGTCGAGGTGCTGGACGAGAAGGCGCTGCTCAAGGGCGGTTACGGCGGCATCATGGGCGTCGGCCAGGGTTCGGCGACGCCGCCGCGGCTGGTGCGGGTGGCGTACACGCACCCGAAGGCGAACCGGTCGCTGGCCTTCGTCGGCAAGGGCATCACGTACGACTCGGGCGGCATCTCGCTGAAGCCGCCGGGGCACAACGAGACGATGAAGTGCGACATGAGCGGCGCGGCCGCGGTCTTCGCCGCGGTCGTGGCGAGCGCGAAGCTCGGTCTGGAGGTCAATGTGACCGGCTGGCTGGCGCTGGCCGAGAACATGCCGGGCGGTGGCGCGACGCGTCCCGGTGACGTGCTGCGGATGTACGGCGGCAAGACGGTCGAGGTGCTGAACACCGACGCCGAGGGCCGTCTGGTGCTGGCGGACGCGCTGGTGCGGGCCTCGGAGGAGTCGCCGGACGCGATCGTGGACGTGGCGACGCTGACCGGCGCGATGGTGCTGGCGCTGGGCGACGGCCGGTTCGGGATCATGGCGAACGACGACGACTTCCGTACCGCCGTGCACGGCATCGCGCTCGCCGAGGGCGAGGACTCGTGGCCGATGCCGCTGCCGCAGGCGCTGCGCAAGACCTTCGACTCCCCCACCGCGGACATCGCCAACATGGGTGTCCGGATGGGCGGCGGCCTGGTCGCGGGGCTGTTCCTGCGCGAGTTCGTCGGCGAGGGCATCACCTGGGCGCACCTGGACATCGCGGGCCCGGCCTTCAACGAGAGCGGACCGTCCGGTTACACCCCGAAGGGCGGCACCGGTTCGGCGGTACGGACCCTGGTCGCGCTGGCCCGGCGGACCGCGGAGGGCGAGCTGCTCTGAGCGCGGCCCGTCACCTCCCCCGTACAGCCCGCGCAGGGCGCCGCGGGGGCGGGTTCTGACAAAAGCGGGCAGCGGGTGAGATGTGTCACGCGTACGGCCCCCGACGGCATGTCGGGGGCCGTACCGCGTGTTCCGTCGGGCAGGGCCGGTGCCCCGCGAGGGCGCGAGAAGTGCGAAGATGTTGTCTCGGCACGACAGGGCCCCCCTTTGAGACAAAGCGGCCGAACCAAAGCCGCCGTCCGGTCATGGTGGACCGGCTCCGGCGAACCCATGCATGGAGGACGTGACGTGGCGAACGACGCCAGCACTGTTTACGACCTAGTGATCCTCGGCGGCGGCAGTGGCGGCTACGCGGCCGCTCTGCGTGCCGCGCAGCTGGGACTGGACGTCGCCCTGATCGAGAAGAACAAGCTCGGGGGCACCTGTCTGCACAACGGCTGCATTCCCACCAAGGCGCTGCTGCACGCCGGTGAGATCGCGGACCAGGCTCGCGAGAGCGAGCAGTTCGGTGTGAAGGCCACCTTCGAGGGCATCGACATCGCGGCCGTCCACAAGTACAAGGACGACGTGATCTCGGGCCTGTACAAGGGCCTGCAGGGCCTGGTCGCCTCGCGCAAGGTGACCTACATCGAGGGCGAGGGCCGGCTGTCGTCGCCGACCTCGGTGGATGTGAACGGGCAGCGGATCCAGGGCCGGCACGTGGTGCTGGCGACCGGTTCCGTACCGCGTTCGCTGCCGGGGCTGACGATCGACGGCAACCGGATCATCTCGTCCGACCACGCGCTGACCCTGGACCGCGTGCCGAAGTCGGCGATCGTGCTGGGCGGCGGTGTGATCGGCGTCGAGTTCGCCTCGGCGTGGAAGTCCTTCGGCACCGACGTGACGATCGTCGAGGGCCTGCCGCACCTGGTCCCGGTCGAGGACGAGAACAGCTCGAAGCTGCTGGAGCGGGCCTTCCGCAAGCGCGGCATCAAGTTCAACCTGGGCACCTTCTTCCAGAGCGCCGAGTACACCGCGGACGGTGTGAAGGTGACGCTGGCCGACGGCAAGACCTTCGAGGCCGAGATCCTGCTGGTGGCCATCGGCCGCGGCCCGGTCTCGCAGAACCTGGGCTACGAGGAGCAGGGCGTCGCGATGGACCGCGGCTACGTCCTGGTCGACGAGTACATGCGGACGAACGTCCCGACGATCTCGGCGGTCGGCGACCTGGTGCCCACGCTCCAGCTCGCGCACGTCGGCTTCGCCGAGGGCATCCTGGTGGCCGAGCGGCTGGCGGGCCTGAAGGCCGTGCCGATCGACTACGACGGTGTGCCGCGCGTGACGTACTGCCACCCCGAGGTCGCCTCCGTCGGCATCACCGAGGCGAAGGCCAAGGAGATCTACGGCGCGGACAAGGTCGTGTCGCTGAAGTACAACCTGGCGGGCAACGGCAAGAGCAAGATCCTCAAGACCTCGGGCGAGATCAAGCTCGTCCAGGTCCGCGACGGTGCCGTCGTGGGCGTCCACATGGTGGGCGACCGGATGGGCGAGCAGGTCGGCGAGGCCCAGCTGATCTACAACTGGGAGGCGCTGCCGGCCGAGGTCGCGCAGCTCATCCACGCGCACCCGACGCAGAACGAGGCCATGGGCGAGGCCCACCTGGCACTCGCGGGCAAGCCGCTGCACTCGCACGACTGACCCTCACAACACGCCACCCATCCGCACAGATTGCAGAGGAGTAACCGCAACCATGGCGGTTTCCGTAACCCTGCCGGCGCTCGGCGAGAGCGTGACCGAGGGCACCGTCACCCGCTGGCTCAAGGCCGAAGGTGAGCGCGTCGAGGCCGACGAGCCGCTGCTGGAGGTGTCGACGGACAAGGTCGACACCGAGATCCCGTCGCCCGTGTCCGGCACGGTGCTGGAGATCCTGGTCCAGGAGGACGAGACGGCCGAGGTCGGCGCCCGGCTCGCGGTGGTCGGCGCTGCCGGCGCCGCGCCCGCCGCCGCCCCCGCGCCTGCCGCGCCCGCCCCGGCCCCGGCTGCTCCCGCGCCCGCTCCGGCCGCCCCGGCTCCGGCCCCCGCCGCGCCGGCTCCGGCTGCTGCCGCGCCCGCTCCGGCCCCCGCGGCTCCGGCTCCGGCCCCCGCGCCGGCTCCCGTCCAGCCGCAGGCCGCTCCCGCCGCTCCCGCGGCCACCTCCCCGGTGGACGAGGGCGCGTACGTGACCCCGCTGGTGCGCAAGCTCGCCGCCGAGAACGGTGTGAGCCTGGGCTCGGTGCGCGGCACGGGCGTCGGCGGCCGGATCCGCAAGCAGGACGTCATCGCCGCCGCGGAGGCCGCCAAGGCCGCCGCGAGCGCCGCTGCCGCCCCGGCCGCGCCCGCCGCCGCGCCGAAGGCCGCCCCGGCGGTCTCCCCGCTGCGCGGTCAGACGGTCAAGATGACCCGGATGCGCAAGGTCATCGGCGACAACATGATGAAGGCCCTGCACTCGCAGGCGCAGCTGACCAGCGTCGTCGAGGTGGACGTCACGCGGCTGATGCGGCTGCGCGGGCAGGCCAAGGAGGCGTTCGCGCAGCGCGAGGGCGTCAAGCTCTCGCCGATGCCGTTCTACGTCAAGGCCGCCGCGCAGGCGCTCAAGGCGCACCCGGTGATCAACGCCCGGATCAACGAGGACGAGGGCACGATCACCTACTTCGACAGCGAGAACATCGGCATCGCCGTGGACTCCGAGAAGGGCCTGATGACCCCGGTCATCAAGGGTGCGGGCGACCTCAACATCGCGGGGATCGCCAAGAAGACCGCGGAGCTCGCGGCCAACGTCCGGGCCAGCAAGATCACCCCGGACGACCTGGCGGGCGCGACCTTCACGATCAGCAACACCGGTTCGCGCGGTGCGCTCTTCGACACCGTGATCGTGCCGCCGAACCAGGCCGCGATCCTCGGCATCGGCGCCACCGTCAAGCGCCCGGTGGTCCTGGAGACGGTGGACGGCACGACGATCGGCGTCCGCGACATGACGTACCTGTCGCTGTCCTACGACCACCGGCTGGTGGACGGTGCCGACGCGGCCCGCTACCTGACGGCGGTCAAGGAGATCCTGGAGGCAGGCGAGTTCGAGGTCGAGCTGGGCCTGTAAGGGCTCCGCACGGCCGACAGCACACGGCTGCGCCCCCGTCCCGGTCTCCGGGGCGGGGGCGCAGCCGTCTGACATGCGGTCCGGTGAGAGGCAGGGTTGCTTCCGCGTCGTATCGTCTAAGGCACGCCACCCGTGAAGGAGCGCGCCCCATGACCCATGCCGCAGTCCCCCACCTGGTCGTGCACAGCCTCCGCGACCAGATCCGCGAGCACATCCTGGAGGGGATCGTCAGCGGCCGCTGGAAGCCGGGCGAGCGCATCGTGGAGCGCCGGATCGCGACCGAGCTGCAGGTCAGCCAGACGCCGGTGCGTGAGGCGCTGCGCGAGCTGGAGACGCTGCGGCTCATCGAGTCGGCGCCGAACAAGGGCGTGCGGGTGCGCCGGCTGACCGCGGCCGAGCTGCGGGAGAGCTATCCGGTGCGGGCGGGCCTGGAGCAGGTGGCGGCCGAGCTGGCGGCCCCGCGGCTGGCGGCGGACCCGTCGGCGCTGGAGCGGGAGGTCGAGGCGCTGCGGGTGGCGGACGCCGAGCTGGACGGCGAGGCGCAGGCCCGGCACACGGTGGCCTTCCACCACGAGATCGTCCGGGCGACCCACAACAAGGTGCTGCTGCACGCGTGGGAGGCGCTGGGCATCGAGGTGTGGACGACGCTGTCGATCCGCTGGCTGAGCCCCGCGCCGCGGGCGTACGCCGCCGAGCACCAGGAGATCGTGGACGCGTTCACGCGGCGCGACCCGGAGATCTGCGCGCTCATCAAATCGCATGTGATGAGCTGCGCTCCGCAGGTATAGGCATGCCGACGGCCGCATAATCGTCCGGGGTCCGCGGAGGGTCCGGCACGATTCGAAGGCGGAGCCGTGACGGCACGGCGTGCCTTGAAGGCTGGCACCCCGTGCCGACTTTGGATTCACCCCCTGACCAGCATTGATCGATCATCGATCGCGGAGGTATCGTCGATGCCAGAGGGCGAGCCCTGTCTGCCGACGAATCCCTTTCGCTCCTCATCACCTCCCTCCGTCCGGAAGGCGGCACCCCATGCCTGACGCCGTAGGCCGTACCCGGCCAGGTCAGCTCGATCAGATCCCCGATCGGGACCCGGAAGAGACCGCGGAATGGCTCGCGTCGTACGACGCGGTCACCCAGGCCGCCGGCCCGCACCGGGCCGCGTACCTGATGCGGCGCGTCCTCGACCACGCCTCGGCCGGCGACACCTCCGGCCCCGGCGGCGGCCCGGCGCTGCCCGCCCTCCTGGAGACGGAGTACGTCAACACCATCCCCACCGCCGCCGAGCCCGCCTACCCGGGCGACGAGGCGCTGGAGGCCCGGATCACCGCCTGGAACAGGTGGAACGCCGCGGCCATGGTCACCCGCGGCAGCAAGCTCGGCCTCGGCGGCCACATCGCCACCTTCGCGTCGGCGGCGTGGCTGTACGAGACGGGCTTCCAGCACTTCTTCCGCGGGAAGGAGGGCGGGGGCTCCGGCGACCAGCTCTACATCCAGGGCCACGCCTCCCCCGGCATCTACGCCCGCGCCTTCCTCGACGGCCGGCTCTCCGAGGCGCAGCTCGACCGCTTCCGGCAGGAGGCCGGCGGCGACGGCCTGCCCTCGTACCCGCACCCGCGGCGGCTGCCGTGGCTGTGGGAGTTCCCCACCGTCTCGATGGGCCTCGGTCCGCTGTCCGCGATCTACCAGGCGCGCTTCAACCGCTACCTGGAGCACCGCGGCATCAAGGACACCTCCGACTCGCGCGTGTGGGCCTTCCTCGGCGACGGCGAGATGGACGAGCCCGAGTCGACCGCCGCCCTGGCGCTCGCCGGACGCGAGGGCCTGGACAACCTGACCTTCGTCGTCAACTGCAACCTGCAGCGCCTCGACGGCCCGGTCCGCCCCAACTTCAAGATCGTGCAGGAGCTGGAGGCGCAGTTCCGCGCCGCCGGCTGGAACGTCGTGAAGGCCCTGTGGGGCTCGGCGTGGGACGCGGTCATCGCGCAGGACACCGAGGGCGCGCTGCTGCGGCGGCTGCGCGAGGTGCCGGACGCGCAGTTCCAGACGTACGCCACTCGCGACGCGGCCTACATCCGCGAGCACTTCTTCGGCGCCGACCCGGCGCTGCGCGCGCTCGGCGGCACGCTCGCCGACGCCAAGCTGCTGGAGCTGTTCCAGACCTCGCGCGCCGGGCACGAGCCGCGCAAGGTCTACGCGGCCTACCGCGCGGCCGTCGAGCACAAGGGCGCCCCGACGGTGATCCTGGCCCAGACCGTCAAGGGCCACACCCTCGGCGCGGGCTTCGAGTCGCGCAACGCCAACCACCAGATGAAGAAGCTCACGCTCACGCAGTTCCGCACCATGCGCGACCTGCTGGAGCTGCCGATCCCGGACAGCGCGCTGGCCGGGGACACCGTCCCGTACTGGCACCCGGGCGAGGACTCCGCCGAGATGCGCTACCTGCGCGAGCGGCGCGCCGCGCTCGGCGGTCCGGCCCCGGCCCGCCGGGTCACCGCGCGGCCGCTGCCGCTGCCGGCCGCGGACAACAAGGCGTACAAGGCGCTGGAGCAGGGCTCGGGCACGCAGGAGATCGCCACCACGATGGCGTTCGTCCGGCTGGTCAAGGACCTGATGCGGGAGAAGGAGACCGGCCGCCGCTGGGTGCCCGTCGTCCCCGACGAGGCGCGCACCTTCGGCATGGAGTCGCTCTTCCCGTCCGCGGGCCTGTACTCGCCCAAGGGCCAGACGTACGACCCGGTCGACCGCGACCAGCTGCTTTACTACAAGGAGGCGAAGGACGGCCAGATCCTCAACGAGGGGATCACCGAGGCCGGTTCGCTCGCCGACTTCACCGCGGCGGCCACGTCGTACGCCACGCACGGCGAGCCGATGATCCCGTTCTACATCTTCTACTCGATGTTCGGGTTCCAGCGCACCGCCGACCAGTTCTGGGCGCTCGCCGACCAGCTGGGCCGCGGCTTCGTGATCGGTGCGACCGCCGGCCGCACCACGATGACCGGTGAGGGCCTCCAGCACGCCGACGGCCACTCCCACCTGCTCGCCTCCACCAACCCGGCGGCGCTCTCCTACGACCCGGCGTTCGCGTACGAGGTCGGGGTGATCGTCCGCGAGGGCCTGCGGCGCATGTACGGGCCCGACGCCGAGGACGTCTTCTACTACCTGACGGTCTACAACGAGCCGAAGGTGCAGCCCGCGATGCCCGCGGGCGCCGAGGAGGGCATCCTCAAGGGCCTCTACCGCTACCAGGAGGCCGCCGGCGCCGCGGCCGGCGCCCCGCGGCTCCAGCTGCTCGCCTCCGGCACCGCGATCCACTGGGCGCTCGACGCGCAGCGGCTGCTCGCCGACGACTGGGGCGTGGCCGCCGACGTGTGGTCCGCGCCGTCCTGGACCGAGCTGCGGCGCGAGGCCATGGAGTGCGACGCGGCGCGGCTGCGCGGCGAGGAGCGCACCCCGTACGTGACACGGGCGCTGGAGGGCGCGCCGGGCCCGGTCGTCGCGGTCAGCGACTGGATGCGGGCGGTGCCCGACCAGATCGCCCCGTGGGTCGAGCAGGACTGGACGTCGGTCGGCACGGACGGGTTCGGCCTGTCCGACACCCGCGACGCCGCCCGCCGCCACTTCGGCGTCGACCCGCAGTCCCTGACCGTCCAGGCCCTCGCGGCACTCGCCCGCCGCGGTGACATCGAGCCGTCGAAGGTCAAGGAGGCGGCGCAGCGCTACGGCCTCTGAGCCCGCGGCGCGGGTACGGGGCCACGTGCCCCGTACCCGCGCTGCGCCGTTCGGCGGGCCGCGGCCCGTCCTGGCCCAAGTGCCCTGACGCTTGGGGGAATTGGGCAGCATTGTTGGCCCGAAAGGGATTGCGGGGTGTTACACGTACCCGCTAGCTTGCCCCGGATGCCTGCCAACCCCACCCCGCTGGCCGCCCCCACGGCGGAGGACCTGCACGCCTGGTACCGCGTGCAGTCGGCCGCGTTCGCGCACGACCGGCCCGGTGAGCCGGTGCCCTCGCACGCCGCGGTCCGGGCGCGGCTGACCACGACCGGCAGCGGCCGCCGGCAGGTGCTGTGGCTGCTGCGCGGCGCGGCCTCCGACCCGGTGGCCACCGCGTCCCTCCGCCTCCCGGCGGACACGGACGGCACCGCGGCCGTCGGCGAGATCCGGATGACCGTGCACCCGGCGCACCGCCGGCTCGGCACGGGCTCACGGCTGCTCGCGACCGTCACCGAGGCGGCGGCCGCGGAGGGCTGCGGCAGCCTCGTCGGCGAGGTCACGTCCGGCACCTCCGGCGAGGGCTTCCTCGCCACCCGCGGCTTCGTCCCGGTCCTGCGCCGCACCTGGCAGCGGCTGCCGCTGGACGACCTGCCCGCCGCCGTCGCCAAGCTCCCCGACGTACCGCACCCCGGCTACCGGCTCACCGCCTGGGAGGGCGCGGCCCCCGACACCCTCGCCGACGGCTTCACCGCCGCCCTGCGCACCCTCCCGCCGCTCCCCCCGGAAGCCGGACTCGCCCCGGGCGCGACCCGCTGGGACCCCTCGTGCGTCCACGAGACCGCCGAGCTGGCCGCCCGCCGCGGCGACCGGCTGCTCACCGTCGCCGCGCTGCACGACACCGGCGACCTCGTCGGCTACGCCACCGTGCTGCTCCCCGGCGACGGCGCGCGCCGCGCCCGCCAGTACGACGCCGCGGTCGTCCCCGACCACCGCGGCAACGGCCTCGCCCTGTGGATGACGGCCGAGCTGCTGCGCCGCACCGCCGCCGCGCAGCCGGGCCTGACCGAGCTGTACACCGCCGTCCCCGACGACAACCGCCACCTGCTCACCGTCAACGCGACGCTGGGCTTCCGTCCGCTGCGCCGCACCGTCCGCTACCGCCACCGGCTGCGCGGTCGCTGAGCCGCACACCCCGCGGGCGCACGCACCTTTCGGGCGTACGCCCCGTGGGCGGGCCTTTCGGGCGTGCCGGCCGGGCGCGGGGCCGGGGCCGCGCGCCGTGCCGCGCACCGGTGTGCGTAACGACACGGACGCGTCCGGCGGAGATCGCGTGCATGCGCCCGCGGCAACCGGGAAGCTGGACCGGTGATGGACGAGACGGAGTTCTGGGAGATCGTCGACAGCACGCGCGAAGCGGCGGGCGGCGATCCGGACGAGCACGCGGACCTGCTCGTCGAGCGCCTCACCCGGCTCGACCCGGAGGCCGTGCTCGACTTCGCACGGCACTTCGAGACCCGCTTCGTGCGGGCCTTCCACTGGGACCTGTGGGCCGCCGCCGACATCATGCTCGGCGGCGCCGACGAGGAGTCCTTCGACTACTTCCGCTGCTGGCTCATCTCCCAGGGCCGGCACGTCTTCGAGGGCGCCCTCGCCGCGCCCGACGACCTCGCCGAGCTGGTCCCCGGCTTCGACCCCGACACGGACGGCGACGCGGAGGACGTCGGCTACGCAGCCGACGAGGCGTACGAGCGGCTCACCGCGCTCCCGCTGCCCGACCTGGGGCTGCCGCCCCAGGAGGACCCCGAGGGCGAGGCCCTCGACTTCGACGACTCCACGGCGATGGCGGCGAGGCTGCCGCGTCTGTGGGACGCGTACGCCTGAGCTCGCCGCTGCGGGGCGCCCCGCGTGGCGGCGCGGACCCGTCCGGAGCGGACGGCGGAACAGAACGACGCAGCAGAACCGCGTGCCCGGCGGCGGGGGCGTGCGCTCCGGGAGAGGATGAGGGCATGCGGATTGCCGTCACAGGTGCGTCGGGACTCATCGGGGGTGCGCTGCGCGCGGGGTTGGAGCGCGACGGGCACGAGGTCGTACGGCTGGTCCGGCGCGAGCCGGCGGGCCCGGACGAGGTGCGGTGGGATCCGGCGGCGGGCCGGCTCGACCCGCGGGACCTCACCGGCGTCGAGGCCGTCGTCCACCTCGCGGGCGCCGGCGTCGGCGACCGGCGCTGGACCGCGGCCCGCAAGAAGGTGCTGTACGACAGCCGGGTCGTCGGCACCCGGACGCTCGCCGAGGCGCTCGCCGCGATGGACGTCCCCCCGCGCGTCCTGGTGTGCGGCTCCGCGATCGGCTACTACGGCGACACGGGCGACCGGCCCGTCGACGAATCCGCCCCCGCCGGGCACGGCTTCCTCGCGGAGCTGGTCCGCGACTGGGAGGCCGCGGCGCAGCCGGCCGCGGCGGCGGGGATCCGTACCGCGTTCGCCCGTACGGGCCTGGTCGTGGCGCGCGAGGGCGGCGCGTGGGGGCGGCTCTTCCCCATCTTCAGGGCGGGCCTGGGCGGCCGGCTCGGCAACGGGCGGCAGTTCTGGAGCTTCATCTCGCTGCGGGACGAGCTCGCGGCGCTGCGGCACATCCTCGACACGCCCGCCCTCACCGGCCCGGTCAACCTGACCGCGCCCGAGCCGCTGACGAACCGTGAGGTCACCGCGGCGATGGGCCGCGTCCTGCACCGGCCGACGCTCGCGGCCGTACCGGCACCGGTGCTGCGGGCGGCGCTCGGCGAGTTCGCCGGGGACGTGCTGGGCAGCCAGCGGGTGCTGCCCGCGCGGCTGCTGGAGTCCGGCTTCACCTTCGCGCAGCCCGGCATCGACGACGCGATCCGGGCGGCGTTGCGTACCGGATAAGGCCGGATCAGGCCGGTTGCGCCCGCATCAAGGACCTTTGATGAGGGCATGACCCTTACCAGCGTTCCGCGCCGCGCGCGCCCCACCGACCGAGCCGCACCGGTCGCGCGCCCCGCGCGGGCGCCTTACGAGCGGGGAGTCGACCCGAACCTCGGGGAGGGACATCGTGCTGTCAGCACGCGGCAAGACCACGGCACCTGTGGACGTCATCGTGATCGGAGCGGGCCTCGCGGGCCTGGCCGCAGCGCACCATCTGCTGGACGCGGGCCTGACGGTCGGCGTGCTGGAGGCCACGGAACGGGTCGGCGGCCGGATGGCCACCGACACCGTCGACGGCTTCCGGCTCGACCGCAGGCCGCAACTGCTCAACACTTCCTACCCGGAATTCCACCGGGTGCCCGGCCTGCGCGGACTGCCGCTCGCCGCGCTCGCGCCCGGCGCGCTCGTCCGCGCCGGGGGACGCGGCTACCGGGTCGGCGACCCGCGCGGCATACGGGCCGCGGGCCTCGGCTCCGCGCTGGACCGCGCCCGGCTCGCCGCGACCCTCGGGCGGCTCGCCGGAGCACCCGACGGGCGGCTCGCCGCGCGTCCCGAGACGACCGCCGCGCAGGCCCTGGCCCGGCGCGGCTTCGCGCCGCGCAGCGTCGAGGGCTTCCTGCGACCGCTGCTGGCCGCGCTGCTGTGCGACCCCGAGCTCCAAACGTCCAGCCGGGTCGCCGACCTGGTGCTGCGCGGCTTCGCCCGGGGCCGCACCTGCGTACCGGCCGGGGGCGCGGCGAGCCTGCCCGAACGCCTCGCGGCCGCGCTGCCGCCGGGCACGGTACGGCTGGGTACGCGCGCGGAGCGGGTCGCGGTGCACAGCGTGCGCACCGCGGACGGCACGGAACTGCCCTGCCGGGCGGTGCTCGTGGCCACGGGCGCGCGGGCCGCGGCGGACCTGCTGCCGGGGCTGCGGGTGCCGGGCTTCCACCAGGTGACGGTCTACCACCACACCGCGCCGGCCGCGCCCCTGCGGGAACCGGTGCTCGTCCTGGACGCGGACCGGCTCGGGCCCGTCTCCCATTCGCTGCCCGCCTCGGCGATCGACCCGACCCGCGCGCCCGCCGGACGCCCCCTGATCACCTCGGTCGTCCTCGGCCCACCGCCGGACGGCGACTCCGACAAGACCGTACGGGCGCATCTCGCGGAGCTGTACGACACGCCGACGGACGAGTGGGAGCTGCTCGGGGTCCGCACCGACCCCGAGGCGGTCGCCGCGATGCCCGCGCCGCACGACCTGCACCGGCCCGTGCGGCTCCTCGACGGCCTCTACGTCTGCGGCTCGCACCGCACCTCCAGCACGGTGCAGGGCGCGCTGATCTCCGCGCGCCGCGCCGCTTCCACGGTGGCCCGTGACGCCCTCCCCTCCCCCTCCCCCCACCAGGCCGCAGCCTGACCCCACCCCGGCGGCTTGCGCTGCCGCGCGGGGCACCACCAGGGGCGCGTGGGGGTACCCCCAGGCGAAGCTCTGGGGGAGAACGGAGCGAGCAACCCACCACCGGCCGGGGGTCCGGGACGGACCGAAGTGCCCCTTCGGGCCGGTGACGACCCGCGCCACCGTCGTGGCTGAGCGCGCAGTTCCCCGCGCCCCCAAAAACGCTCGCCCCGCGCGGGAGCGCAGGCGCGGGGTCAGAGGGGGAGGCCCGCGGGGGATGTGCGGGTGAAGAAGGCGCGGGCGGCGGAGGTGTCGCGGTAGGGGTCGAGACGCCGCGCGAAGTCCCGCGCGTAGTCCGCCGCGCGAGCGGACCGCATGTCGGCGGCCCCGCGGACGACCTCCGCCCCGAGGGCGCACGCCGCGTCCACCTCGCCGAGGGCGAGCCGCGCGGAGGCGAGGACGGCGCGGCAGAAGAGCCGGCTGCGGGCGTATCCGGCGGCGCGCAGCTGGAGGGAGCGTTCGGCCTGCGCGACCGCGGCCCGGTACTGGCCGAGGTCGCGGTGGCAGTGGCCGAACTCGTCGGCGAGCTGGGCCTCGTCGAAGAAGCGCGCCCAGGGGGGCAGTTCGTCGCCGGGGCGGGCTGCGGCGTAGGCGCGTTCGGCGCGGGCGAGTGCGGCGGTGCAGGCGCGGGTCTCGCCGAGGACGCCGTGTCCGCGTGCCTCGGCGGCGTGCAGCAGTGCCCGCACCGCGGGCGGCGCCGACGTGCCGACGCCCTGCTGGGCGACCCGGGCGAGCTGCACGGCTTCGCGTCCGTGTCCGAGGTAGACCGCCTGGCGGCTCATCGTGACGAGGACGTACCCGCCGTGGACGCGGTCGCCCGCGGCCTGGGTGAGGCGCAGCGCCTGGACGAAGTAGCGCTGGGCGAGGCCGTGCGCCCCGATGTCGTAGGAGGTCCACCCGGCGAGCCGGGTGAGGTCGGCGACGGCGGCGAAGAGCCGGCGGCCCTGGGTCTCGCCGTAGCTGCCGCGCAGCATGGGTTCGGCCTCGTGTTCGAGGTAGCGGACGAGGGCCTGGCGGGCGTGGCCGCCGCCGTAGGCGTGGTCGAGGGTGCGGAAGAGGTCGCCGACGGCGCGCAGCGCCGCGATGTCCCCGGCGCCGACGCGGCCCACGGCGGCGGGCGGGAGGGCGCGGCCGTCCGGTCCGGCGCCGCGCTGCGGGCCGCGGCTCTGCGCGGGCACCCGCGCCCCGCCGTCGGCGCCCGGACGGGCCGGGCCGTACGCGGCGACGGGTCCGCGCGCGGGGCCGCCGTACGCTCCTCCGGGCAGGAGGCCCGGGGGGCGTGCGGCGGTGGCGGTGCCGGGCGGCGGGGTGCGCGGGACGGCGGTGGTGCGGGACTGCGGGACGGGGGTGGACAGGCGGCTCACGGAGTCGTCGGCGGCGCCGATGAGCCAGTCGCGGCTGGGGACGACGAGGCCCGCCGGGGAGAAGGCGATCTTGCGCAGTTCGGCCTGGTTGCCGGTGTCCTTGCGCCACAGGCCGCTCACGATGTCGATGGCCTCGGCGGCGCCGGCGGCGTATTCGAGTCCGGCGTAGACGGGCGCGCACGCGTCGAGCCCGAGGTCCTGGGCGGACAGCCGGCGGCCGAGGCGCTGGGTGAAGACCTCGGCGATGAGCGCGGGTGTGGTGCCGCGCGGCTGCTGGCCGCGCAGCCAGCGGGTCACGGAGGTCTTATCGTAGCGCAGGTCGAGCCCGTGTTCCTGGCCGAGGCGGTCGACCCGGCGGGCGAGGCCGGCGTGCGAGAAGCCTGCTTCGGCGATGAGCGCGGCGAGCCGGGCGTTGCGGTGCTGGGTGCGTTCGCCGCGGCCGGTGCCGGCGGGCCCGCCGGGTTCGGCGGGGCCGGTCCGCGGGTCCTGGCCGGTTTCGGGGTCGGTGTCGAGGGCCGTCTGCTGCGCCGCGTCCGCCGTGTCCGGTGCGGACTGCGCGGGCGGCGGGTGGTGGCCGGTGGCGGTGGGGCGTCCGGGCCCGGGGGCGGGGACGGCGGAGGGCGCGTTCGGGGTGCGCGGCGTGACACTGTCGGCCATCGGCGGTACGGCCCTCTTCCCATGCGGCAACGTCGGATCGGCGCGAATGTAACGGCCGGGGCCGTCCGGCTCGCCACAAGAGCCCCGTATTCGTCCGATTGAGCGACAACGGTCCGCATTGCCGGGTAAGCAACCCGCGCCGGTGGTGGTCACCGTGGTATGGGTCACGCCGTCGCACGCCCGGCGGGCCCGCCCCGCGCAGGGTTGCTCCGCGCGTCCGCCGTACAGTTGACGGGGCGCCTCACGACAACCCGCGTCGGCCGCGCCGCCGCACCGCGAAGGAGTCGCCGTGAGTGAGCTGAAGTTCGTTCACCTGGGTTTCGGGCCCGACGCCGTGGAGTACCAGGAGGCGTGGCAGCAACAGCGCACGGTGCACGCGGCGCGGTTCGCCGACGAGATCCCGGACACCGTCCTGCTGCTGGAGCACCCGCCGGTCTACACCGCGGGGCGGCGTACGGCGGACAGCGAGCGCCCGCTGGACGGCACCCCGGTGGTGGACGTCGACCGCGGCGGCAAGATCACCTGGCACGGCCCCGGCCAGCTCGTGGGTTACCCGATCCTGAAGCTGCCGCGCCCGGTGGACGTCGTGGCGCACGTCCGCCGGATCGAGGAGGCCCTGATCCGGGTGGCCGCCGACTTCGGCGTCGAGACCTCCCGGGTGGAGGGGCGCAGCGGGGTGTGGGTGCTGGGCGACCCGGTCGAGAAGCGGCCGAGCGGGCTGACGCTGGACTTCGACCCGCGGCTGACCGACGACGAGTTCGACCCGCGGCTCAACGGCCCGGAGTACGCGCCCTCCAACGCCGGCCAGCGGCGCGAGGACCGCAAGCTCGCGGCGATCGGCATCCGCGTCGCCAAGGGCGTGACCATGCACGGCTTCGCCCTCAACTGCGACCCCGACACCACCTGGTACGACCGCATCGTGCCGTGCGGCATCCGGGACGCCGGTGTCACCTCGCTCGCGGAGGAGCTGGGCCGGGACGTCACCGTCGCCGAGGTGCTGCCGGTCGTCGAGAAGCACCTCGCGGACGTCCTGACCACGGCCGTCCCGCTGCCCCGGGTCATCGACGAGCCGTCCAGGAATTCCGCGGCGTAAGCTGGCGTTCACCGAAGAATCAAAGCCTCAGGCACAATCTCAGCTTTAGGGAGCCGGTCGTGTCCGCAGTCTCACCCGACGGACGCAAGATGCTGCGCCTGGAGGTCCGCAACAGCGAGACCCCCATCGAGCGCAAGCCCGAGTGGATCAAGACCCGGGCGAAGATGGGCCCCGAGTACACCCAGATGCAGTCGCTCGTGAAGCGCGAGGGCCTGCACACGGTGTGCCAGGAGGCCGGCTGTCCCAACATCTACGAATGCTGGGAGGACCGCGAGGCGACGTTCCTGATCGGCGGCGACCAGTGCACCCGGCGCTGCGACTTCTGCCAGATCGACACCGGCAAGCCGCAGGCGCTGGACCGCGACGAGCCGCGCCGCGTCGGCGAGTCCGTCGTCACGATGGACCTGAACTACGCCACGATCACCGGTGTCGCGCGCGACGACCTGGCGGACGGCGGCGCCTGGCTGTACGCCGAGACGGTGCGGCAGATCCACGCGATGACCGCCGACCGGGCCGCCGGACGCACCAAGGTCGAGCTGCTCATCCCCGACTTCAACGCGGTGCCCGAGCAGCTCGCCGAGGTCTTCGGGGCGCGCCCGGAGGTGCTGGCGCACAACGTCGAGACGGTGCCGCGGATCTTCCGCCGGATCCGCCCCGGCTTCCGCTACGAGCGCTCCCTGGAAGTGATCACGCGGGCCCGCGAGGCGGGCCTGGTGACCAAGTCGAACCTGATCCTGGGCATGGGCGAGGAGCGCGCCGAGATCAGCCAGGCGCTGCAGGACCTGCACGACGCGGGCTGCGAGCTCATCACCATCACGCAGTACCTGCGCCCCTCCGTGCGGCACCACCCGGTGGAGCGCTGGGTCAAGCCCGCGGAGTTCGTGGAGCTGAAGGAGGAGGCCGAGGAGATCGGCTTCGCCGGTGTCATGTCGGGCCCGCTGGTCCGCTCGTCCTACCGCGCCGGGCGCCTCTTCCAGCAGGCCGTCGACCGCCGCGCGCGGCTGGGCGCGGTGCCCGGCGCGGTGCACGCGGGCTGAGCCGCCGGGGGGCTCGGGTGTGAGTCCCCTCACCTGGCCCTGCCGGGCTGCCGGAAGAGTGACCTGGCGGGGCGGGGTGCGGGCGGGGGTGGGGCTTTCATGTGAGATTGACCGGGTGGTCACCGGCTGGTAACACGTTGTCGCGAGCCTGGTTCTCACGGCCGGTACGGGAGTCCGCCCACCCCGTCCGCGCCACGTACGACACAGCACCGCGCACTCCGGTTCGTCTCGTTGCCTCTGAGGGGGACGCCATGCCGTCCGAGTCGGTCCACGCCCGTCCGCACCTGCATCTGCACCTGCCCACGCACACGCCGGTGGCCGGCGCGCTGCGAGCTGTCGAATCGTTTCTGCTGCGTGGTGGCCAGCAGACCGCCCGGCGCAACGCCTGGGCGTCCGTCGTCGCCGACCGGCAGCGCGCCCGGGACCGCCGGGAGGCCGAGCACGAGATGGCGGCCCTGACGACCGGCGCCGTCCCGGACCCGGCGGCGGCCCTGGCCACGGCCGCGCGCGAGGACGCCGTACGCGACTGAGCCGGACCCCGGCACAGCAGGTGGTCGCCGTGACGGGCGAGCTCGCGGCCACGTATCCTTTGCCCCATGGCGAGGAAGACATCCGAGAACCCTGGGCGACTGGCACAGATCGCTCAGACGTACAAGATGACCCGGCAGGCCGACCCCAAGGTCGGGCTGATCGTGGCGGCTGTGGGAATCGTCACCTTCGGTGTCATCCTCGCACTCGGATTCCTGATCGATCATCCGATCTGGGCCGGGATCCTGGGCTTCCTGCTGGCCTTCCTCGCGATGGCGGTGATCTTCGGCCGCCGCGCCGAGAAGGCCGCCTTCGGGCAGCTGGAGGGCAAGCCCGGCGCGGCCGCGGCAGTGCTCCAGAACGTGGGCCGCGGCTGGACCGTGACACCGGCGGTGGCCATGAACAAGAGCCAGGACGTGGTGCACCGGGCGGTCGGCAAGGCCGGCGTGGTGCTGATCGGCGAGGGCAACCCGAACCGCGTCAAGGGCCTGCTGGCCAACGAGAAGAAGAAGGTCGCCCGGATCGTCTACGACGTGCCGGTGCACGACTACATCGTGGGCACGGGCGAGGGCGAGCTGTCCCTCAAGAAGCTGCGGACGACCCTGCTGCGTCTCCCCCGCACCCTGACCGGCCCGCAGACCACCCAGGTCAACGACCGGCTGCGCGCGCTGGGCGACCCGATGTCCAAGCTGCCCATCCCGAAGGGCCCGCTCCCCAAGGGCATGCGGATGCCCAAGGGCCGCTGACCTCTCCCTCACCTGACCCGGAAGGGCGCTCCCGGCACGGGGGCGCCCTTTCCGGCGTCCGGGCCCTGCCGCTCGCGGGCCGGACCGGACGGCCCGGCGGGCTAGACGCGGATCTGGACGGTCTTGACGGCCCTGTCGTGCAGGCCGCGCGTGTCGCGGTCGAAGACGACGGCCGGGACGACCAGCAGCACCAGCACGGTGCGCAGGACCGCGCCCAGCGGGGTGAGGCGCTTGCCGTCGATCTGCACGACCCGGGTCCGCATGATGAGCTTGCCGGGCGTCGCGCCGACGAGCGCGAGACCGATCATGCTCACCGCGCCGAACACCAGCAGCGCCCAGTTGTTCGCCAGATGGGCGTGACGGTGCGCGAGCAGACCGTATGCGATCAGTACGCTGAGGAACCAGTCGATGAACAGCGCGGCGATACGCCGGCCGACGGAGGCGATGGAGCCGGGCCCGTTCTCCGGGAGCCCGAGGCGCTCACCGCGGTACCCGAATTCCACGCCCATCTTCTCGGCTGCCGCACGGGGCCCCGAGAGCCACGATCCGATGACTTCCCTGTTGTCCACCCGACCACGGTAACCCCCGGACGGCCCAGCGCCGCGCCCCGGGGACCCGGTGCGCCACCACCCGGTTAACACCTACGAAACAAATGGGTCATGCTTGAGAAATGCCAGGTCCTTAAGGTCATGGCAGTGTGGGCGCGCCCAGTGGCCGCACCTCGATCGCCAGCCCCGGCCGGTCGGCCGGGCCTAGGAGGAGTGGGATGTTCCAGAACGCCGACGACGTCAACAAGTTCATCTCGGACGAGGGCGTCAAGTTCGTCGACGTCCGGTTCTGTGACCTGCCCGGTGTCATGCAGCACTTCACGGTCCCGGCATCGGCGTTCGACCCGAGCGAGGAACTCGCCTTCGACGGCTCGTCCATCCGGGGCTTCCAGGCGATCCACGAGTCGGACATGGCGCTGCGCGCCGACCTGTCCACGGCGCGCGTGGACCCCTTCCGCCGCGACAAGACGCTGAACATCAACTTCTTCATCCACGACCCGATCACGGGTGAGCAGTACAGCCGCGACCCGCGCAACGTCGCGAAGAAGGCCGAGGCCTACCTCGCGTCGACCGGCATCGCCGACACCGCGTACTTCGGCCCGGAGGCGGAGTTCTACGTCTTCGACAGCGTCCGCTTCCAGACGTCGTCGAACGAGTCCTTCTACCACATCGACTCCGAGGCCGGCGCCTGGAACACCGGCGCCCTGGAGAACAACCGCGGCTACAAGGTCCGCTACAAGGGCGGCTACTTCCCGACCCCGCCGGTCGACCACTTCGCCGACCTGCGCGCCGAGATCAGCCTGGAGCTGGAGAAGTCCGGCCTCCAGGTCGAGCGCCAGCACCACGAGGTCGGCACCGCGGGCCAGGCCGAGATCAACTACAAGTTCAACACGCTGCTGGCCGCCGCCGACGACCTGATGCTCTTCAAGTACATCGTGAAGAACGTCGCCTGGCGCAACGGCAAGACCGCAACCTTCATGCCCAAGCCGATCTTCGGCGACAACGGCTCCGGCATGCACGTCCACCAGTCCCTGTGGTCGGGCGGCAACCCGCTCTTCTACGACGAGCAGGGCTACGCGGGCCTGTCCGACACCGCCCGCTTCTACATCGGCGGCATCCTCAAGCACGCCCCGTCGCTGCTGGCCTTCACCAACCCGACGGTGAACTCCTACCACCGCCTGGTCCCCGGCTTCGAGGCCCCGGTCAACCTGGTCTACTCGCAGCGCAACCGCTCGGCCGCGATGCGTATCCCGATCACCGGCTCGAACCCCAAGGCCAAGCGCGTCGAGTTCCGCGCCCCCGACCCGTCCTCCAACCCGTACCTGGCCTTCTCCGCCCTCCTCCTGGCCGGCCTGGACGGCGTCAAGAACAAGATCGAGCCCGCCGAGCCGATCGACAAGGACCTCTACGAGCTGGCCCCCGAAGAGCACGCCGGCGTCCCCCAGGTCCCGACCTCCCTCCCCGCGGTCCTCACCGCCCTGGAGGAGGACAACGAATACCTCCAGGCCGGCGGCGTCTTCACCGCCGACCTGATCGAGACCTGGATCGACTTCAAGCGCACCCACGAGATCGCCCCGATCCAGCTCCGCCCGCACCCGCACGAGTTCGAGCTCTACTTCGACCTCTAGAAGTACCTCTGACCTGCGGAAACGCAGTTCGATCTCCTGCCGTTTCCGCAGGTCAGCGCGCCGCTGACCTGCGGAAACACTGGCTTCCCGAGTCACGCCGTGCACTCTGGCGCTCGCGATGTGAAATGGGAGTGCACTGAGTTCGATCCCGGATCGTCGACAAGTACTGCGACCAGGCCAGACTCGAACGAGTTCGGGCAGGGTGTCGCGTTTCGCGACGCAAAGCCCGAGGCCCCGGCTGTCGGACTTCGGATCGGGGGTTTCGTTTCAGCGCGACCACGTATCAAATCCTTCCCACTGAAGCAAGTGGGGGTAGGATTTGATACGTGCCCGAGTTCAGCCTCCGCCTCACGCAGCGCCTGGCAAGCCTGCCTCCGACGTTCACCGCGCGTCAGGCTCGTTCGGTGGGTCTCCCCTCGCGTGATCTGGCCGCCCTGGCCTCTGCTGAAGAGGTGGAAGAGATCTCCCGCGGTGTCTACCGCCGAGTGGACGCGGCACCGACAGCCCACATCGACCTCCTCGCCGTCTGCGCCCGAGCTCCGCAGGCGGTCGTGTGCGGGGAGTCCGCGCTGGCGCTGCACGAACTGATCGACGACATCCCGTACGAGGTCCACATCGCGGTGCCGCGCGGTGCGCACCGACCGGCGATCACCTATCCCACGACCCGCACGTCCCAATACGCGGCGGACACCTTCGCATACGCCATCGACCGGTTCGAGGCCGCTCCGGGCGAGACGATCCCCGTCTACAGTCCCGCGCGCTCCGTCGTGGACGCCATGCGCCTCGGCGGCACCGCCGGCAGGCCCCTGGCCCTCGGCGCCCTGAACCGATACCTCCGCCGACACGGCCAGAGCGGCGCCGCCGACCTCCAGGACGCCGCCCAGACACTCGGTGCCATGTCCACCATCCGACCGGCCATCGAAGCGGTGCTTGCCTGATGCCCAACCCGACCCGTGACACTACCGCCGGGCGCATCTACAACGACTTGCGCAACCTCGCCCGCCACAGCGGACGTCCGAGCGACCAGCTCATGCTCGAATACGTCCTGGAACGCTTCCTGTTCCGGCTGAGCAGTCACCCGGAGGGCGGACGGCACTTCGTACTCAAGGGCGGCCTCCTGCTCTCCCAGTTCGGCGCGCGGCGAATGACCCGGGACATCGACATCCTCGGCCGTTCCTTTTCCGGTGACGAAACCGAGATCACCCGCCGCATCGCGGCGATAGCTGCCACCGAGGCCGACGACGGGGTCGTCTTCGACCCCACGAGCCTGACCACCGTGCCCATCCGCCAGGACGACGAATACCACGGGCTCCGCCTGGCCATGGCCACAAGCGTCAGCAGGGCAAAGCTCAAGCTCCAACTCGACATCAGCTTCGGCGACCCGGTCACGCCCGAGCCGGCACTGATCGACTACCCCCAGGCCCTGGGAGGAACGCCCTTCCCGGTCTACGGTTACCCGATCGCCACCGTCATCGCGGAGAAGCTCTCCACTGCCGTCGCTCTCGGCGATCTCAACACCCGGGACCGCGACTACGCGGACCTCCACCAACTCATCACCCGCCACCGGCTCGACGGTCATGAACTCAGCGACGCGCTCACCGCGACCGCCGATCACCGCGGCATTCGGCTGCGCCCGCTCAGCAGCGCGATCACCGACCTGTCGACACGTCGCCAGGCCCCCTACGCAGCCTGGCTGCGCCGCCAAGGCTCGTCAGCCGCCCATCACCCCACCCAGTTCTCCGAAGTTGTCACCGTGGTCACGACTTTCGCCGACCCACTCCTCACCGGCGCTGCGCGGCAACGCACCTGGGAGCCGCAAGCAATGTCCTGGACCTGACCTTCGCCGCGCGCAGCATTTGTCCAACGGCGGAGCCATCCTCGACGTATCCGCTGTGTGCACCGGTTGTGAACGATCCCTCTCAAGACCACAAATGAGCAAGTCAGAGCCATTTTCGAGCTCACTCTCGGCCCGAGCCACACCCCCGTCACTCAGTGGGCCCTCGGTCCGTCGGAGCGAGCGGGAGAACATACTCCTTCGCCAGTCGCGCGAGGTGGAGGGGGAGGGGGTAGGCCAGCGGCGGATAGTCGTCGTGGTGACGGAGTTGGTGAGTCAACGTGGCCCAGTCGACTGGCGCTTCAGCCAAGCGGCAGCTCAGGACGGTGATTTCGAGGAGCTTCGGGTTCCATGCCGTTGCCCCGGGGACGGTACGACCTCCCGGTGGCGGAGTCAGCTTCATCAGGCCTTTCGGCTTCGCTGCCGTAGGCGGAGTGCCTGTCGTGCTGGCGAAGACGCGGTTGTCGGGATCGTCGGACGAGGCCCAGACGCCTTCGGAGAACCCGATCCTGGCCGATTCGTTGTGGGCGTACCACTCAGGCACTTCGCCCCGCCCGTTCTCGTCGCGGACCAGAACCATTCGCAAGTCCTGCCCGTAGACGGTGAGGCGCTGGTCCGGGTTGGTGCCGAAGCCGAGCATGTCCCGGGTCAGCGCGCCATTGCGCAGCCGCGGCCAGCACTGCCGCAAGTTCCCCGAATTGACCAGCAACAGGGTGGGACGGTCACGGAGTTGGAAGAGGACTGTCCGGATCTCGCGTTCCAGATCGGTCGGCGCGGGTCGGCCGGCCTCGGCCTCCACGAGGGAGAGCAGCATCCTCGGGTATGGCACCCACTCCGCCCGTCCGGCGTCCCAGCCTTCGACTGTTCCGGTGTCACTGTCGGCGCGGACTCGCACGGCGACCAGGCGACGAGCCGGGCACCGGGTGGGCCCGTCCTTCGTGTAGCGCACCAGCCAGAGAGCGGCATACTGCAGGTCTCCGGGGATCCCCCCACCTGCCCTATGGGTCGGCGGGCTGATCGCACCGAGTTGCCGGAAAGCATCCAGCCACGCCCAGTTGGCCCGATGCTCAAGAGCTGCTGTCCCGGGCTCGGGAAGGGTGATGAACTGCGTCAGCTTCCCCTGGCGCCCCCACGCCAGGCGCAGCGCGTGCTTGGGATCGGAGCCTGGCACCGAGTCGAAGTGCTGCTTCCCGTCGATCTCGGCCAGCACCAACCTGACCCCGCCGGAATCCCCGTCGTCTGCCTCCGCGACCAGGTCACAGCGCTCTGAGACTGCTTCGGCCAGCCGGACGGCCTGACGGCGCTTCCGGTCCGTGGGAATGTGCAGCGCGGTCGCCAGCTCACCGGTCGGCCGGGTGCGGACGACGATCCGCACGCCGTCGGCTGTCCAACTGGTCCCGTCTGCTCCGGTACTCCGGCTTCCCGGACCGAGGCCGATGACCTTCGGCAGCGCCGCGAGAAGAGCGTCCCGGGTCTGTGCCGACTGCCACCGGATCTCCACCTCCAGCGACCGGCCGTCCAGGGCACGGCCAAGCGCCGCTCGGCGTACCAGGGCCAGCTGAGCCTCCCTACTGCCCGGCTCGTCCTTCGCGCCCGTGCGCGGCAGCAGAGCGGGGGTGTTCCGCCGGGTGACGCGGCGCAAGTCCTTGACCCGGCGCAGAACGGGCCGCAGCCCTTGCTCCACCCAGGCGTCCAGTCCCGCGCGCTCCTGCGGCATCAGACCGGCCCCGACCTCGTGCGGGCCGAGGACCTGGTGGTACACGATTCCGGCGGCAACATCCTGCTTCCCGTTCAGCCACTTCTCGGGGGCAGTGAACAGCTGCTCCGGCTCCGGGAACCGGCGGGTGATGTCCAAGTCGGAGAGGAGCAGCACAGGACTGCGACGCTTCCAGGCAAGCTGCCTGGTGCCCCAGTCGTACCCGAGGGTGTTGACCATCAACCGGTAGCCGCGGTCCGGCCCCTCGGGCCACGGCAGCGGAGTGTCCAGCAGAACGGTCGCGCCGCTCAGTCTCCGTCGCGCAATGTCCAGCCGAGTGGCCCAGCGACGTACTCCAGCAGCGACGTGGACCCGGAACCGCCGGGCAAATGGCACCGTGTGGACGCTGACGGTCAGCTGGGCCGAGTAGTACCAGATCTGTTTGCGGTGCTCGTACCGCAACGGCGGCCAGGAGAGCAACTCGACGCCGCCGGTACCCGTGCTGACGACCCGGAACCGCAGGTTCATGCCGCCCGCGCGGAAGGAGGAGCCGGCCAGCCGGAAAGCCACCGCCTCCGGGAGCAGCCGGTAGAGCCGGCTCAGGGGCTCTGCGGTGCCCCCCGGCGAAACGACCGTCTCAGTCAGATCGACGTGCTCGGTCTCCCAACTGGGCAGGACCACCCCACTCCCCTTCGCTCCGGCCTGCAATGCCTGCTCCAGATCGACCGCTTCGTCCTCCTCGCCACTGGGCAGGCCTGCGGCCCACGTGCCGATCAGCGGCGCGAGGACCTGCTGCGGGACAGGTTCGCGCGCATACAGCCGGAGCAGGCGACCGTCGCGCCCGGCGTGGTGGTCGATGGCCAGCACGCCGGGCGCCCAGGCGCGAAGCAGGGAGTGGAGCCGGCCGAGGGGAAGCTGCAGGTGCTCACCACGCGCGGTTTTGTGATATTTCGTCAATTCGTTCTGCAACTCGTCGCCGAGTCGCAGAACGTGCAGGTTCTCCAACCATGCCCCGTGTTCGGGGTCCGGTTCGTAGGCCACGGTACGGATGGCGTGGTACATGACGGTGCTCCTCGATGCTCCTCGTGGGAGGGATGGGGTAGAGAGAGAAGAACGGCCACACCGACGTCGCCTCAGGCCGGTGGCAGAGGTTCTGCCAGGCAGCGCCCAAGCATTCGCCACAACGGTCGGTAGAGTGCGCGGACGATGAACTCCTCGCCGGCGGGCAGCAGACCGTCCTGGAAGTACGGGTCGAGGACCTCGAGGATGCTGTGCAGCAGGCTGGACTTCGAGGTGTCCGCGACGGGCGGGCAGGAGGCACGGTTCGGGGCGAAAGCCGAGTCCACGAAGACCACCCGCGCCGGAACCCCGCCCCGCACGAGCCGACCGATGACCTGCCACATCAGCACCAGGATGTCCCAGGTGACCTGTGCTCGGTCCTCCTCAAGCCGGCTCCACGCCATGGACCGCTGCAGCACCCGGTACCAGCAGGACCTCGCTTCCTTTCGGACCGCCTCGGCGCCCTCCTCCAGGCTGGACCCCCGGCGCACCCATTCGCCGAACAGCCCGTCAGCCTGTGCGCGCACGATCCAGTCGTTGACCGCGTGCACCGCAAGCGACAGGTCGTCGGGGTGCGGGTTCGGGCGGGCCAGGAAGTAGACCGACCCGATGGCCGCCTCGTCCCGGCGGTTGAGAATGTTGTGCCCGCGTTCGACCGAGAGCAGTGGCGCCACCAGAATGTCCGCCTTGAGATCCCGTAGACGTTCGACGTCGCCGCGACGCAGCGTCCGCGCCCGTTGAGCGGAGGGGGCTTCGTCCTCCTCTTCGATCTCGTCGTCGTCCGAGACCAGGCAGAGCACCTTGTGGCGCCAGCGCTCGTTGAGGTTGTGAAGCGTGTCCGCCACCAAGCGCGCCTCCTGGTAACTGCCCACCAGAAGGAGGATCTGATCGCGTTCCGGCGGGAGTGAGAGCAGTTCCTGTTCGAGTGGACCACCGTCCTCGATGTCTTCTGCTCCAACGCCGAGCCAGGTCGCGATGCGCCGCAGTTTGTCCGGCCGGTCGGCCGGATCGCTGCCCGAGACGCGCAGTTTCCCCGGCCCGTCGTCGATGAATTCGAAGCGCATCGTGCTCTCGGCCGCGATCTGGTCCATCACCCTGGACGGTGGCTCGATCACGACGCCGACAGGGATCTGGACGTGGTAGCGGCTGGACTGGCCCGCCCAACTACTCCCGGACATGAGCAGTACGTGTGCGCCCGGTCGACCGTCCACCCCGGCCAAACCGGGCATGGCCCGTAGCAGTTCACGGCCGACCCCGCTGCATCGGAAGAAGGTCAGCTCTCCGCTCCGAACACCTTCGCCGTCTTGGCCATGCACCAAGAACTGAAATCCGAGCACGTTGCCCATCGGTGCTTCCGGGACCATCGGGGCGTAGTCGTTGGGGCGCCGGTACATGTCGTTGAAGCCCAGGCTGAGTGCGGCTTCGACCCGCGGGTACATGGCGTTGATCAAGGCCAACCGGGGTTCCAGTGCGCTGAGCAGCAGGGTGAGTTCAAACCGATCGGCCATACTGTCACGCCACTGCTCGGGCGTCTGAGGTGGCGGAACCTCCTTGGCAACCCGCTTACCTCGGCGTGGCCTGTGCTTCCGCAGTTCCTCCTTCTCCTTCCACTGCTCGAACTGCTTCTTGTGCTGCTCCTCGCGTTCCGCCATGAATGTCTTGTCCAACTGGAGGAACTTGTCCACGAAGGTCAGCAGCCGCGTCCGCGTCTGCTCCGGATTCCCAGTGTGCAATACCTCGTTGAGCAGCACTGTGAAGTCCGAGGTGTTCACCTCGGAGTACCGGTGGCGATCGCCGAACGGATTGTCGCGGAAAGCCTCCAGCAACTTCTGCTTTTTCTCCAGCAGGACACGGTGTGGATGGTCCGCCGCCGCGTCTTCGGGCAGCGCGAAGCGCTCGTTGAGGATGTTCAACTGAAGCGTCCAGGCGCTGAAGTACCCGCGGCCCACCCAGCGACGCAGGGGGAACTCGGCCACCAGCATTGCGTGCAGGCGGTCCGTGGCCGCTACCACCGTGTTGACCGCGGCGCAAAAGATCTCCACGTCCCGGTCGGACAGTTGAGTCCGGCCGCCGGCGGCGAGTTCGCGAATCTTGTGCCGGCTCAGCTGGTCGATCAGTCCCCGCTCCTCGTCGGCCGCCAGCAGCACCGCCGGAGCAAAGATCCGGTCCAGATGCATCTGAACCCGGTCCACCTCGTCAATGATCACCAGATCGCTGCGCCGGCAGGCGAGTTCGAGGAAGCGAATGCGTTCTCCGTTCTGCGGGTACGGCGGCGCGGAATCGATCAGGCCGGGCAGGGTGGCGACCCAGATTTCAGCTCCGACCAAGGCTCGCGGACCGTGGTGCCGGGGGCAGGCGGACCAGTACGGGCAGGTCAGGAACTCTCTTTGCCACTCGGTGGAGCGGACGCGCCGGGTTTGGCGCCGCGGATCGGCCGGCCGGCGCAACCGGCTGCACGGCGATTCGCCATACGCGAGTGGCTCGCCCGTCCCGCCACGCAGTTTGAGGTTCAGCACACAGGACGTCCCCAGGTAGTCGAAGGCCGGGTCGTCGTGCGCCAGTAGCCGATGCTCACCACGGCCGGCCAGCCTGCGGTGCAGGCGTTGCGCGTGGCGCTCCCGCCCGGACGAGCCGAGCACTGGCGCCGCAGCGCCGTCGGTGTACCGGTTGTAGAGCTCGACCAGCTTCAACACCTCGGCCACGTCGGGGACCACGACGGTGGTCCGCTTCCCCTGCCGTGCCAGGTGGACCGCGATGATGTCCCGCAGCGTGCTCTTGCCCGCTCCCACGATGCCGAGCAGGTGCTGGATCCCGTCCACGGTGAACTCGTCGGACTGGCGGAACGTACCGAGTTCCGCGATCGACATATCGAATCCCCGCAACCGTTCGGCCCAGGTGGCCTTTTTCAGCTCGCCCCGGCGTCGGTCCTCGGCATCCATGGCGGCTGCGGTGCGGGCCAGCTCCGCCCTTCGGAAAGTCAGCGGCTCGCCCCCGCCTGCCGGGATCAGGTCCAGATCGTGCGCCACCAAGGGGGTCGGCGTGACCTCCGGAAGGTCGACCACCGCCAACGTACGGCCGACGGGGAAGGCATGGGGCCCGGAGCCGGCGACCGGGCGCCTGCGGCCAGCCAACGGAGGAGCCGCCGTCAGCAGGTGGTCGTAGGCCTGCCACCGCTGCTTCCCCACCCAGGTCTCCTGACGGACCGCCGCAGAGTCGACGAGCGTCACGTCGTAGCCGCGCAGCGCCTGGGCCAGCCGCTGATAGCGGTCCAGAGCTTCCCGCCAGGCCCGGCGTCTTGCCAGGGTCCAGAGCGAATACCTGGCAACCCTGAGAGTCCGCTCGGCATCCGGCGGGAGCAGGATCCCGTATGCCTTGGCGAACCCGTACCCGCTGAAGAGCACCCAGGCCTCGCCCGCCGGAGAATCCGGCATCAGCTGCTGCTGGAGGTACAGGCCGAGTTCGACCTGGCAGAGGAACTCCGCCGTCGGGGTGGGCAACGGCGATCCGCTGTACCGCTGGAGTTCCCGTACTGTCTCGTGCAATACCGGCGTCAGACTACGCAACCTGCTCTCCCTGCGTCGCGGATCGATCGGGAGCGCGGTCTTCGCACAGCCGGGCGACGAGATCGGCCGGCCCGGTCAGCTGAATGCGATCCGAAGAAGACGTCATCTGATTGAATGCCGTTCGATAGCCGACGGACCCGGCCAGCGCCTCTGGCACCACCACCAGGGCCGGCTCCATGTCGCCGGTGAATCTCTCCGCCAGCAGCGAGGGCTGGACCCGGTCGCGGATGTACACCTGACGAACCGCCAAGTCGTCGTCTCGGAGCTGGTAGCCGGCCAGCTCGCCGGTCAATGCCCGGTGGCTGATGCCCGCACGGTCGAGCTCACCCAGCACCGCCAGCTCCAGTCGGAACGGGAGCGAGAGGTAGATCCGCAACGGCTTGCGCAGCAGCAGGACGTCGCCCGGCTTGCGGATCAACTCCATCGGGGTCCCGTGCGGGCAGTTCTCTCCCTCGCACCAGGTGCTCGGCCCGGAGACCGGCGCGCCCCGGTCCGGTACCCGGCCACCGTCCAGCAAGGCCGGCAACCGACAGCTGCCGCAGCACAACAGGGTGCCTCCGGCGGTCAGGCTCTCCGGTACCGGGCGGTAGAAGTCCTTCACGCGGGACCAGATCTCCCTGCTCCAATCGGGCCCGAAAGGGTCGTCCCGGCGGATCACGGGGTTGAGCGCCAGGAACTGCCGGCTGCGGTGGAACCGCTCGATCGGACCGCACCTGCCGGCCAGCTCGGCCAGGAGTCTCCGGGCGGTCTCCTCCGGGCCGTCATCCGTTCCGGCTGACGCCAGTTCCGCACAACTACGCGACGGCAGCAGGCCTTCCCCATGCACCAACCTGGTGTCAGGGAGAACCAGCGTGTCCGGGACCGCGAAGAACGGGTCATCGGCCGGCTTGTAGCGGCACCACTGCAGCAGTTCCGGCAGGCTCTTCGGCGCGGCGATACCGAGGTCCAGGCAACGCAGTACCGCCCGGTCCAGTGCCAGCTGCGCGGCGGCCGGGTACGGCAACTGGAACGATCTGAGTCCCGTCTCCTCCCCCAAGTCAGCCACGACCTTGGCAAGCTCACGAAAGAGCACGGCCCCGTCCCGCGTCATCGGCCCACCCCGGAGGCAGCCCCGGAAGAGCACCAGCGTGCCGTCTCACAGCGAGCACAGGATGGTCCGGGGCGCGCCGGATACTCCTCGTCCCGCAGCCAGCCGTCGACCAGCCCTCGCACGATCGTGTTGGCGGCGGCCTGCACCTCGGGGACGAACGGGTCGATGGTCTCCAGGTCCGCTCCGCCTGGTCGGAGCACCTCGAGCTCGATCCGGGCCTGGCCCGCTGTGCCTCCCAGATCGCCACGGGCAAGCAGCAACGTGGCCAGGGCCAGTTGCGGATGCTGCTCCAGCAACGGGCTGTTCGCACGCCACTCACGCTGCGACGTCTTGGTCTCGCGCCATACCCAGGCGCCATTGTCCCGATAGAGCAGATCAGGCTTGGCGACCACCACCACCTCGGCAGCGGTGTCATAGCGCACCACCCGTGGCTCACTGCGCACATCGGTGGCGTCGCGGACCAGACGCATCGGGCAGACCGCGGCATGCCTGCGCAGCAGGATGACGCCGAGCGCGCGCTCGTGCTCGGGCAGCTCGAACTCCTCGGGTACCCACTGCTCCGGAACCATGACGGTGCACGGACGCGGTGGACCGTCGCCGTGCCGCTCGGCGAGATATGCGTGCAGAGCCCGACCACGCTCGGTCACCACGGAATGCTCCACCTCGTCGGCAAGCGGCAGGTGCAGCCGACGCATCTGATCACGGGCCGGGCAGACGCGGTAGTTCCGGCCGTTCGTGACCGACCACACTCGCCGGGTACGCCCTCGCTCCTCCATCCCCAGCAGGCCGGGTGCACGCCGCAGCACCGGACATACGGACGCGTACGCGCAGTCCGCGCAGGCAGCGCCTGGGCGATACTCCTGGCTGTCCAGCAGTTCGTTCAGTGCCGCCCGCCCATAGGTCCGGTAAGCAACCAACGCCTCCTCCCTGGTGCCGTCGAAGAGCGGACGGACCTGCGCGTCCAGCAAGGCGAACTCGACGATCCTCACGCGTTGTGGGGTAGGCCCGGGAGCGCCCTCGGCGAGCACAAGAGCCGCTGCCGCGACGAAGCTGTCCGGGGGAGGCTTCTTGCTCAGCCGGTTCACCGGAAGCCGTAGTTCTCGCACTGTGCCGTCATCGGACTGTAAGCACCGGCCCCAGACAGACAGTTGGTATTCGCCGCCGTCGCGCGACTCGGTTTCGGTCGCCAAGTGGCTGTAGCACCAAGGCGTTTGCACCTCCGACAGCGGAAGGTCAGGGTCCGTCGGGAAAGCGGTGTCGTAGCTCGCCAGTGCGTGTGTCGTCCACTGCCGCAAGCCGTCATGGCTCGGCGTCGCTTCCCAGGACAGCTCGACCGGCTCGCCACCGGTCCGAAGACGAGCGTCGCAGGCTGCCATGAACGGGCCGAGGGCGAACTGTTCCAGCCGCTCCCGAGGGCGGCGAATCGTCGGAACGGTCCGGTAGCCGCGCGCCTTGAGGGCGTCGGCTGCCGGGCAGCGGAAATCGCCGCCCTTGAACATGCCTACGGACACCTTGACGCGGCGGGACATTCGGCGAACCCCCTCCGGGGGAAGCCATGATTCGGACACAATGACCTCAGCTCACACAGGAAGACAGTTGATGGCAAGGAAATTCAGAAACTTCGGGGACATCGAGGAGCACTATGAGGTGCTCGAACAGATCGGCGGTGGCGCCCAGGGTGACCTCCATCTAGGGCGGAGCCGGAGCACCCACGAACGGGTGGCCGTCAAGCTCCAGCGGAAGCGGGAGTTCGAATCCGAACAAAGATTCGCCGAGCTCGCACAAGAGATCACCCGCGAAGGGGCCTACAACCACCTGCTCTCCCCCGGCCCCAGCGGCACGCTGCGGTTGTTCGGTATAGGCGACTATCGAGCCCGCCGCGGCATCGTTCTCGAATTCGTGGACGGCGTCCTGCTGTACGACATGATGACGAAATCCCGGCCGGTCAGAGAGCCGGCCACGGTGGCCTCGCTCATCGGCCAACTCTGCGAGATCCTGGACGACGTCCACCGCAAAGGGTTCGTCCACCGCGACGTGAAGCCGGAAAACGTCATGGTGGAGCACTCCGGACGTGTGCGGCTGATCGACCTGGGCCTCGCAATCCGATCTCGTCAGGGCACCCGGTACGGGTGCGGCACGATCGAATACGCGCCCCCTGAACAGCTCGACGCGACCACCGCCGGAGTGACCGCGCAGGCAGACATCTTCTCCCTCGGCTGCCTGCTTCTGGAGCTCACGGTCATGTGCCTTCCTTACGAGGGGACACGAGCCGGGAAGACAGCCCGCCGCCCGATCGTCATGACGGCAGATCGACTCGCCCTGGTACCGGACCCGTTCAAGGCGCTCGCCCTGGCCATGGTCGAGCTTGCGCCGGAGAACCGCCCCGGTTCGGTGCGCGAGGTGTTCGACTCCCTGCGCTGTTACCTGCCGGTGGTGAACGGTCCTCGGCCGGTGAAACCACTCGAACCCGACCCGACGGAGTACTACCGGACTCACCCACCCAAGTGGTGAGGCAATCAGCCCCGTGGCCGTCACCGCAGCGACTCCAGCCGGTCCCGCACCTCGGTGAGGCCCGCACCGCCCATCTGCTCGCGCAGCACCAGTACCCGTTCCAGGACGACCACCGCATCAACCGGCTGCCCTGCCGCCACCAGCGTGTCGGCGTACAGCCAGAGTGCCCGGTCCTCGCCGATCCACGAACCGAGGTCGCGGTAGATCTCGATCGCCTGCTGGAACAGCAGAAAGGCCGGCTCCTGCTCACCCAGGGCGAAGCGAATTCCTGCCAGGGTGCGCAGCACATCGGCGCCGCCGCTCCGGTCCGCCGTCCCGTGGACCAGAGCGAGCGCCTCGGTGCAGAGCCTGAGGGCTTCCTCGTGCTCGCCCCGGTCGTGGTGGAGTGTGCCCAGGCCGTTCAACACGGCCGCCGTCCCGGCTTCGTCGGCCAGCTCCCGGTAGACCTCCAGCGCAGACCGCTCGCACCGCTCCGCCTCGGACTCCCGGCCCTGCTTGCGCCGGGCCAGCGCAAGCGCATGGAGCGACCGAGCCAGGCTCAGCTTGCCGACCTGGCTGGGGTCATGGCCGCTCAGTCGAACCGCCCCGAGGAACTGGTTGGCCGCCAGGTTGAAGTGGCCCTGATGCCAGCTGGTCCCTGCGCGCATCCGGCAGATCATGGCCTGGTCGACCGGTGGCGCGCCGCTCTGCTGCGCGGCCTCGGCAGCCCGAGCAAGGAATCGCTGAGCGTCCTCGAATCGGTGGCGGCGCCACTGGTAGGTGACCAGGGCCATCGGCAACAGCCAGGTGTAGCGCGAAAGGCCGCGCGCGATCGACAACTCGATGCCGCGCACCAAGGTGTCGTACTCCTCCTCGATCAAGGCCAGCGCGTGGTCCACACCCTCTGGCTGGACCACCGTGATCTGCTGTGGCTCGCCGACCGGCAGCCACCGCTGCTCGTCCAGCCACCGGTCGCAGGCCCAGGCATTCTGCAACTGGTGCTCCAGGATCTGCCGAACAGTGGCTTCCTCGAACCCGGCCCCCGGGGCCAGGGCGACAGGCTGCACACGAAGGCGGGCAAAAGTCCTCACCAGTTCATTCACCCGGTAACGGCCTGACAGCAGTTCCACCAGGTGCGCCGCCCGCAACTCCTCCAGCGCCCGGTCGGTGTGCAGTCCGCCAGCCGCCATACCGAGGTCCAGCAGCGCCGCCCATCCGATCGACGGCCCTGGGTGCACGGCAAGCTGCCAGAGCAGACAGCGGGCTTCCTCGGACAGGGCATCCACCGAGCACGCCAATACCGCCTGGACGGACAGCTGGGACCGAGGGTTGTCCAGGGCGTCCAGTCGCTCTTCCTCCTTCCTGAGCTGATGGTGCAGGTTCTGGATCGCCGCATATGCCTGGCCGTCCAGCCGCTGGACCGCCACAGTGAGCGCCAACGGATGACCGTCGCAGAACTTGACCAGTTCCTTGATCTCCTCACTGGCCTTTCGACGGTCAGCCAGAGGGATGTACTCATGGAGCAGGGCTGTGGCGGCCTCGTGATCCAGTTCGCCGAGAGTCCACTCCGTCACCCGCTGGCCGGCTCGCAGCGCCTCCAAACGCCGGCTGCTTGCGATCAGTACCGCGCTGGCCCCAGTACCGGGCAGCAGCGGCAGCACCTGCTGGTCGTCCCAGACCTGGTCCAGCACGATGAGCACGGACCGGTTCGCCAGCACCGAACGCAGTGCCGCGCTCTTCTGAGCCAGTCCGACCGGCGAGGTAGGCAGCGGGAACTCCGCCAGGAACCGGTCGATGACATACTCGGGGTCAGCAGGCTGTTCCCCTCTCCCTGCGATGCCGCCGAGGTCTGCGTAGAGAGTCCCGTCCGGGAACGAATGCTGCAGTTGGTGCGCGGCGAGGTTCACCACCAGTCTCTTGCCGATCCCGGGCATGCCACCGATAACCACTGTGGAGGGCCGACCGCACTCCTGCTGCCGCAGTACCGTCTCCACTACCTCGCGGATCACCCCTCTCCGACCGAGTGCCGGCCGTCCTTGCGGCGGCAGCTGACGCGGCACATAGCGCAGGACGGTGTGTGGAGTCGCGCGGTTTCCGCGCAGTTGGCCGATGATCTCCTGCAGATCCTCACTCGGCCGCTTGAAGTTATCGATCCAACGCTTGATCTCCTTCTCCAGTCTCGTCGGCGACAGCGAACTGCCGTGTTGCCTCAGGTAATACGTGAACAGCCACGGCTGATCCGTCAGTTCGCGATAGAAACGGTCCGTCTCGGCCCGCAACCACTCATTCAGACCCGCCCGTTGAGCAGCCTCGAACTGGGCCCGCAACGCCGCCAGCCATTCCTGGCGCAGCTCTGCCCGGCGCGCCACCGCCCACTCCTGCGTCAGTCCGCTCAGTGGTCCTGTCTCCTGCGGCCACTGAGCCATCGCAGCGGAGATGGTGTTGAACCGGTCCTTCCCCAGCAGCCGTTCGGCACTGGCCAACAGATCACGGAAACGGTAGAGATCGATCTGGTCCCTCGGTGGATCAATGACACACACACCGCACTCCGTGCGCAGGAAGAGCGCATTTCCCAGCGCCTTGCGCAGCACCCGCATCGCTTGGTCCAGCCGACTGCGTGCGAAGACCTGCCCAGGCCAGAGGCAGTCGAACACATCGGGTACTGGGCACCGACCGTTCGGCGAGGTCAGCAGTAACGCAAACAGAGCTGCGGGCTTGGTGGTTCCCATCACCGTCGGGCCATCAGCAGGACCCGACGGCCCGACAGACACCACGCCAAGCACACGTCCATCCACGTTCGATTCCTCCACCTCGCGGAGACCATCCCGGCTCACAGCTTCGACACCATAGAGATCTGTGCGTATCCGGGTGCCCGTTTACACAGTTGTGCTCCTTTGCGCCCCCTTCAGATCGAACTCAGAGATTCCTCAGTTCTCCTCCCCTCCGGATGTGGGCCCGCTGGGCAACATGGCGTCACGTGCTCGCCGGTCCCGGCGACGACGGATCGGTCCCGGAAGTCCCGGGACCAGGAAGGACGAACCCTTGAGTAACCGACTGCCCGCCCGCCGGGGCGGGCGCGCCAAGCGGACCTCCGGCGGCATGCCGCCGACGGCCAAGCGCCGCACCCGTGAGAAGGAGCTGCCGCTGCCTCCGGCCGTACTGCCCGAGCCCGCTGCGGACAACCCGGCGCCGCCGGAGCTCTGACCCTCGTCGGGGGTGCCCGTCTTCGGGTGGGCACCCCTCGGTAGGGCCTCTCGGTCTCTTTACCGATCCGGCCCATCAAGTTCACGGGCTGGCACTCGCTACCACTGCGTAGCACTCGGTACCACTCAGCAACAGGTCCGCGTCGAAGCGGGCGGCAGGAGAGGACTGACCCTTGACCGTTGCCGGCACCAGCAGCGTGTTTGCTGCCGTAGCAGAGTATTTCGACAATCCCCGAGTCGCGGAGGCGGTCCGACTGACCGTAATCACGGACGACGGTGCGGCGGTCAGGCTGACGCCTGCCCAGGCACACCAGGCCCTCTACGGGCCAACTCCGGATCCGGCTTTGGCCGCTCCGATCTGGCAGGCGACCCTGAACGGCGCACGGGAGGAGTCCGAGCCATCCGAGATGTGGGGGTTGCTACTGATCTGGTTCGCTTTGCCGAGACTGACCGGCGCCGCATACCGGATCAGCCACCGACTGCGCGCCGACCGAGCTGACGTGGAGGCAGAAATGGTCCTCGGCCTGTTGGAGGGGCTGCGGAGCGACGAGCCACCGACGATGGACGACCTGCTCAAGGCCGTGCGCAGCCGAGCATGGCGCCTCGCCAGGGCCAGCGCGCGCGAAACTGCCTCGGCTGCCCTGGAACACCTCGCGGACGACCATGCCGTGCCGCGCGACGATTTGCCGGACCCTGAGCAGCCGCGGCAACTCCAAGTCGAGGTCACCCGGCACGAGGGCACTGACGGGCTGCGGGCGCAATTGCGTTTCACCGTTTCCCGCGAGAGCCTGGGTCGGCAGGCCTTGACGATGCTCACCAAGGCGGCAGAGTGCGACCAAAGGGCCAAGTGCCGACCCGGGCCGGTGGACCGCCATCTGGCCGGCGGGTACCGGCGCCGCCGGGCAGGGACCCGATGAGCGCCGACACGTGCGGTCCGCTGAGCTTCATGGAGGCGTTCGATCTCCCTGTGGTGGTCGACATTCAGACCGCGGCCCGCGCGCTGGGCATCTGCCTGACGACCGCATACCGCCTCGCCAGGCAGGATGCTTTCCCCTGCAAGGTCCTTCGAATCGGCAATCGGTATCGCATCCCCACCACTGAGCTGATGCGAGCCCTCGGTGTGGACGATCGTGCTCTGTACACCCTGAGCCCCGGTACCTGATCCTGTACTCCCCCATCCGCTCGGCCGTCGTCGGTGTCGCGCGAGCCACGCGCGGCACCGCAGCCGCCTCCCTCGCAGGGTGGAACGGAACCCGAACGGTGGAGTGGGATGCGTCGGCGCGCATTTCAGGTTCACCACCGCGGAGGAGGTCGAGGAATCCGCCGCGGCCGTTGCGGCTTACCACAAGGCGGCGGGCGTAACGGGCCGCGGACGCGAGCAATGCCGCCGGGCAGCCGGTCAGGATCTCCTCGCGCACCCTGGTGTCGGGGTAGCGGCGGCTGTGACCTGCCAGCTGTTCGGCGAGCAACAGCGTGGTGTTCTGGCGGAACTTGCCTCACACGTAGTCGGCTTGGTCACGTCCAGCTACGCCCACGATCGTGGCGCCGCGTCGGCCTCGGCGAAGGCGAGGTCCACCGCCGCCGCTGAGGAAGGCGAACCGTTGGCTCCGACGACGACCGGCGCGTCGGCGGGTACGTCCAGGAGCGGCTCGGGCACCAATACCGCTCTGCACCGCAGACGGCCGAGCGGGGAGTGCCCCTTGCCGGTGCCAGCGAAGGCACCCTCGACGCGGTGAACCTGTGGGCGCCAAGCCCAGGAGCTCCGCCCCTGCCCGATCAGGTGAGGTTTTGCCCCTTTGGGGGCGATCACACCCTTGCATCGCACTATTCGGTCGCCGGCTAGTAGCCACGCGAACCCTGGGGAGGTCAGCCAACAGAGACCTCCCCTTTCGCGGTGAGGACCACCTTCGGGCTGCGTCACCCCCTGGCGAGCGGCTATCCCGGCACTACCTGGCCTTGATGATTCTCCACCGCATCGGCTGTCGCGGGTCCTACCAGAAGCAAGTGCGGGTCGGATGGTGGGCCGGGGACACCCAGCTAGTGTCGTGGGTGGATCCGGCAATAGCCCCCCACAGCACCGACCCCGCTACCGGCCGTACGGCGTCCCCCCTCGCTGAACGACGAGCCCCGTCCACGCGAGCAACCGCGGCACACCTCCAGGACCCTGCGTAGCGGCCGACGATCGCAATCGTCACGGTGCTCTCATCGCCGCTCAGCGCTTCTCGTCACAGCCCATCGTCAAGACCGCCGAATGTGCATTGGATGTGAAACGGCCCCACCTCCCTAGCCCGTACGTGCAGGTCAGAGGCACGTTCGAGCTCTACTTCGACCTCTAAACCGGGACCTCGGCCCCTCTCCCCGAGGGGCCACTACAGAGCCTCTGAGCTGCGAAACCGCGGCTCAGAGGCTCTTGTCGTTGCGCGCCCGTCCACACCCTCACGCCTCACGTGCGAGGGGAACGTCGGATGGGACAGCCCTTACTCGTCGCGTTCGAAGTCGGCCTCCCAGACCTTTCGGTCGAGGGCGCGCTGGGCGCCGAAGTAGAGGTCGTGGACGAAATTCTGCGCCTGCTCGGGCGGCAGGGCGGGGGCCTCGCTGCGGAGTCGGCGGGTCCAGGCGGCGATGTCGCCGTCCGCGGCGGCCTGTTCGGCGGAGGAAGGCTCCGCGCCGGCCACCGCGCGGCGGTCTGCTTCGGTACGCGTCTGCAGGCGGTCCGCGTCAGGGCGTTCCGGCAGGCCGCGGCTGTGACCCGTGTCGGGGTCGCCCTCGACCGCGCGGTTGGACTTGTGGTGGTGTGCCATGGCTGCTCCCCTCGCTCACCGGCGCGTCATCCGTAGGTGCAAGGTAGGTACAAGGTAGGCGCAGGCGAAAGGCCCCTGTACATCATCATTTTAGGTGCCATGACGACCCGCGGCCATGTCGCACCACCCGCGGCTACGGCGTAGCGTGAAGGGAAGAGACGGGGTGCCCGTCAGCTCGGCTCCCCGTACGCGAGGAAGCCCGCTGAGGAGCTGAGGGCCATGCGCAAGAACTCTCCGGTCAAGGGCCATCACGGTCTGGGAGCGCGGGGGCAGGGGAAGCAGCTCTACTTCCACACACAGATCCCGCATGCGGAGCGGCAGCCCACGGACCCTGTCCAGGCCAAGCGGCAGCAGCCGCGCGAGCGCCGCGGACCGAACGGCCACTGGGCCCCGTAGAGCCCGCCCAGCTGCCCGAAAAGTCGCCGTAAACCAGTGAAGGTGGCATGGTGCACACGTCCGATCTGACCCCCGAGACCCTGGACGGCCTGCGCAGGCCGCGGCCCTATCCCGCGATCACGCTGGCGATGCCGACCGATCCCGACCGCCCGTTCGGCGAGAAGGACCGCATCCTGCTGCGCGACCTCGTCGTGCAGGCCAGAAGGCAGCTGGCGGACGACCCCGAGGTCCCCCGCGAGGCGCGGCTGGAGCTGCGCGACCGGATCCTGGACCCGGAGGCGATCGAGGAGGCGGGCGCGCCCTTCCACCCCGCGGGCGCGCTCGTCGTACACGCTGCGGCAGGCGAGCCGGTGCAGTTGTGGCAGCTGACCTCGCCCGCGGTCGTACCGCGGGTGGAGTTCGCGACGGCCTTTCTGACGCGGTACGCGGTGGCAGCCGAGCAGCGCGCCCGGCCGTACCTCGTGCTCGTCCTCGACCAGGGCACGTGCCGGCTCTACCAGGGTTCGGTACGCGAGCTGGTCGAGGTGACGCGGCACGGCTTCCCCGAAGCCCCGCAGATCCCGTCACCGGAGGACGCCCTCCCCGGGCCTATCCCGCACGCGGCCCCGTACGAGAGCCACGGCGAGCGGGTCAAGCAGTATCTGCGCACGGTGGACGCCCGGCTGACGCCGGTGCTGGACGAGCACCACGGCGCGCCGCTGTTCGTCGTCGGCAGCGAGAAGGCACTGTCGGTCTTCACCGGCCTCACCTCCCACCGCGGCCGCATCGCCGGCACCCTCCCGCTGACCGGCATGGACAACGACCCGGCGTCCGTCCTGGCCGAGCGGGTCGAGCCGCTGCTTCGGGACTTCCACGACCGGCAGGTGGCAGACGTCCTGGAGGACCTGGGCACGGCGGGCGCGCAGCAGAAGTACGCGGGCGGCCCCCAGGAGGTATGGACCGCGACCGCCGACAAGCGCGTGAAGCTGCTGGTGGTCGAGGACAGCCTCGCGGTGGCGGGCCACATCACCGACGACGGCCGCGAACTGGCCGTCGAGCCCTACCCGGAGCCCGTCACGCTCCCCGACCCGCGGCGCGATGCGCAGGCCCCCGCCGACACCGAGGGCCTGGCCACCGACATCGTCGAGCAGCTCGTGGAGAACGCGGTGGAGGCGGGGTCCGAGGTGCTCTTCGTCCCCGACGACACCCTGCTCGCCGCGGGCGGCGTCGCGGCCGTCCTGCGCTACTGAGCCGGAGACGGTCCGGTGCCCGCCGTCCCTTCGCCCGGGGCGGCGGCGGGCGGCGGGGAGGGTTCGGGGACGCGCCAGAGGATGGGGAAGCGGTCCGCGTCGGGCAGGCTGAGGGGGCCGGGTGGGCCTATCTGCCGGATCAGGTAGCCGAGGACCATGTGGTGGGCCTCCTCGGAGACGTCGTCCCAGGTGTCGGGGGTCACGATCATGATCTCTCGCATCAGGCTCAGATCCGACTCGTTCTCCAGCATCTGCGCCCGGTCGTCGCGGTCCATCGTCTCGTCGGCCCGCATCGCGCGGATGGACTCCGCGAGGAGGTTGGGTTCCGCCCGCAGGCGGCGGCGCGCTTCCCGGCAGCCGTGCTGGAAGGCCGCGTACGCGTCCATCGCCTCACGGTCCAGGTCCTGGTAGCCGAACGGCGTGCCCTCGGTGGCTCCGATGTAGTCGCCCTTCAGTGTGTGCAGCAGGATCCTCAGCGCGTACTCGGCCCCGTCCTCCTCGATGAGCTTCTCCATCGCGCGGATCCACTCGTCCTCGGAGATGATCGGTTCGTGCGGGACGGCGAGGCCGGGGGCTATCTGGACGGCGCTGAACGGGTTGATCAGGAGACCCGCGACCATCTCGGGCGTCCACGTGCCGTCCTCGCCGCCCCAGCCGCCGTTGGCCAGTTCCCGGAACGACTTCCGGGCGCCCTTCTCCCCCTCGCGGGCCGCGCGCCACAGCAGCAGGAACCGTCCGACCTCGGCTTCCTCGGGGCGTGGGGGGCTGCACAGGCCCGCCAGGACCATGACGATGTCGTGCACCGTCTCCCAGCGCGGCAGCTGCTTTCCGCTGATCGAGGAGCGCACGGTCTCGTGGCTGGGGCCGGACAGCGAGTCCTCCCGTTCGCGGATGAGCGTGCTCACCTTGCGGAAACTCAGCTCGCCCGCCGCCCGGTGCAGTTCCTGCAACGCCTCGGCCAGTTCAGGGTGCAGGCTTTCCGGCCGTGACCCGTTGGGGGTGTCCGCCACCTGGCTCCTCCTCGCTCAGGGCCGGTGAACGCTCCGGCCGGGTGTCAAGTTTCGCCGCTGCGACGTCCGGCGCCGTCAGCTTCCGTCAAGTTCGGCGCCCGGCGCCCCGCTTTCTGACTAGCCGCTGAACTCCCAGGTGAGCATGGTGAGGACACCAGCGGAGCACGTCACCCCGAGGAGTTCGCCCCGTGCACATCCCTGTCTACGCGCACAGCACGATCCGCGCCGCCGTGCCCGCCGCACCGATGAGCCGGCAGCTGGCCGGTCTGGACTGCTGCGTGTGCGGTGCCCCGTTCGGCCGGGATCTCGGCGCCCGGCCGCTGGGTCCGGCTCCGGACGCGGGACTGGCTGCGTGCCTGCCGTGTCTGCGCCGCCTGGTCGGGCGGGCGCGGGAGACCCGGGACGCCGCGCTGGTGCGGAGCGCCGAGCAGGTCCGCAAGGAGTCGGAGTCCTGGGAGTCGGTGCGCGAGCACCACATGGCCCGGCTCGACGCGGTCCGGCGGGCCGCGGAGGAGGTCGCCGAGCTGGCCGGGGACGAGGAGGTCCCGGCGTCGCGGATCGCGTGGCTGTCGATATCGCTGGAGTCGGCCCACACCTGGATCCCCGGGACCCCGGAGCCCCCGCCCTCGGTCGACCGTGAGGACCGTCCGCTGGCGCACGCGGAGATGCTGCTGAGCGGCGCCATGATCACCGCCCGCGGCGCCGTGGCCGACAGGCTCGCCTATCACCTGGTCAACGAGGCGCAGCCCGCGGAGCCGGAGATGTGCGAGGAGCTGGAGTGCCCCGAGGGCTGCTCGGGGCGGCACGACACGACGCACATCGACTGCGGGCCGGACGCCGTGTTCGAGGACCTGCTGGAGCACGACGTCAGCATCGAGGTGCCCGGTCCGGGTCCCCTGTCGCCGCGGCTCGCCGCGCTTCTCGCGCCACCGCCCGAGGAACCGCCGCCGCTGTTCCCCGGGTTGGAGGAGCAGGCTTCCGCCGCGCTTGCCCATCTCGGCATCGATGCCGGGGACGAGGAGGTCCTGCTGAGCGCGGCGGCCGCCGGGCTGGCCGCCGATGCGCTGCTGGGCGAACCGCTCGACGCGATCCGCGCGGCGCCCGGCGGGCCCGGCGCCGGTGACGTCCTCGCGCAGGGCGCCGACCTGTACCGGCGGGCCCGCAAGGCGCTCGCCGCCGCCCGTGACGGCGGGCCGGACCGGCTGGGCGCGTTCACGGTCGTCGCCTCGGATCCGGACCTCCCGTGGGCGGGCGGCTCCCGTTTCACGCTGCGGGCCGCGAGCGGACCGGTGGCCGACTTCGTCCGGAACGTCGAGGAGCAGGTCTGGATCACCGAGAACCTGATGCGCCGCCAGGGGTGGCGTGACGCCCTGCTGCACCGGGCGTTCACCGCCGTCTTCAAGGCCTCGCACCACTTCGGCATGCCCGGCTGGCCCGGCGTCGTCGATGCCGCGCTGGAGCGTCTCGCCGCGCTGGACCGGCAGTCCGCTCCCCCGCAGCTGGGCGATCTCCGTGCCGTGGAGAGCGCGCTGCTCCAGGCGCCGGACCGGCTGGGAGTGGTCGCCCTCGACTGGCTCGCTGCTCACGGCGTGCTCGGTTAGCGGGGGTCGCGCCATGAGCTGGGATCAGGTGACCCTCCTCGTTCTCGCGTCGTTCGGCTGCCTCACCCTGCTGCTGACGCAGATCGACGAGGTGCTGTCGAAGGTGCCGCCGATCATCCGGGCCTGGCGGCGGGTGCGGGACGAGCTGCGCCACGGCAGCCACAGCAGCCACGGCCCTTCGGCTGCCGGGCCGCCCGACCGGGAGCGGACGGAGGGAGAGCCGGACGGGAGCTGAGGGTGCGCGGCGCTGGTGCCGCCCGGCCGGTGCCGTCACCGCGGGGGGTCAGTCGGTCAGGATGACGTCCAGGGTGCGGGGGCCGTGGACGCCCTCGACGCGGTCGAGTTCGATGTCGCTCGTGGCGGAGGGGCCGGAGATCCAGGTGAGGGGGCGGGTGGGGGTCAGGCGCGGGAGGGCCTCGGCGAGCGTGGCCACGGCCTGGGTGGCCGTGCGGACGACGCAGATGTGGTGGTCGGGGGCGAGCGTCAGCACCCGGCGGCCCTGGTCGGGGCCGGCGTCCAGCACGATCGTGCCGGTCACGGCGACGGCCACCCGGCAGCCGGTCAGCACGCTGTCCACACCGTCCAGTTCGAGGGCCGTGAGCGGCCGCTCGGGGGTGTCCTGCCGGACCTCGACGCCGTCCGCGGCCGCGACCCAGCCCGCGGGCAGCCCGGGTGGCACGGCGACGCTGCGCGCCGCGCGGGCGGCGAGCAGCCGTGCCACCACCGCGGGCACCTCGGCCTCGGCGGCGTGGTGGACGTGGGCGCGGTAGTCGGCGAGGTTCTCGGCGAGCAGGGCGACGAGGGCGCGGTGGCTCTCCGGGGACGCCGCGGGCGGAGCGGCGGGCGGCCCGCCCGCCGTCGGCGGCATCGCGGGGTCGGGGGCGTTCCGCGTCGCCTCGCGGATACGGGCCAGGATGGCGTCACGGCTGCTGGTCACGGGGTCTGCTCCTCACGGGACGCGGCGTGGTCCCGCCACCACGCGCGGAAGGGCCGGGCCGGCATCCGGGGCAGGTCGCGTTCGGCGGACCAGGCGCCCGCCGGGCCGGGCAGCGGGAGGGAGCGCGGGTGCAGGCCGCGGGTCGCGGAGGCCGCGCGTTCGGCGGCGGCCAGGGCGGCGGGGTGGTCGAGCAGCCAGGTGGCGGCGCGCATCGCGGCGCGCTCGGCGCGGTGGCCGGGCTGTTCGGCGACCCGCTCGCGCAGGTGCACCAGCACCTCCGGGATGTCGATGGCCACCGGGCACACCTCGTAGCAGGCCCCGCACAGCGACGAGGCGAAGGGCAGTGAGGCGTCCACCTCGCTCTGGGTGCCCCGCAGTTGGGGGGTGAGGACGGCGCCGATCGGGCCGGGGTAGGCGGAGCCGTAGGCGTGGCCGCCGGCCCGCTCGTAGACGGGGCAGACGTTGAGGCAGGCCGAGCAGCGGATGCAGCGCAGCACCTGGCGGCCCACGTCGTCGGCGAGGGTGGCGGTGCGGCCGTTGTCGAGCAGCACGAGGTGGAAGTCGTGCGGGCCGTCGCCCGGCGTGGTGCCGGTCCACATGGTGGTGTACGGGTTCATCCGTTCGGCGGTGGACGAGCGCGGCAGCAGCTGGAGGAAGACGTCCAGGTCCTCCCAGCGCGGCAGCACCTTCTCGATGCCGACGACGGAGATCAGTGTCTCGGGCAGCGTCAGGCACATCCGCCCGTTGCCCTCGGACTCGACGACCACGAGGGTGCCGGTCTCGGCGATCATGAAGTTGGCGCCGGACACCGCGACCTTGGCCCGCAGGAACTTCTCCCGCAGGTGCAGCCGGGCGGCTTCGGCGAGTTCGGCGGGCCGGTCGGTCAGGCCGTCGGGGGCGGGGCGGCCCCACTCGGCCATCCTCGTGGCGAAGATGTCGCGGATCTCGGTGCGGTTGCGGTGGATCGCGGGCACCAGGATGTGCGAGGGCAGGTCGTCGCCGAGCTGGACGATCAGCTCGGCGAGGTCCGTCTCGTAGGCGGTGATGCCCTGCTCGGCGAGGGCCGCGTTGAGGCCGATCTCCTGTGTGGCCATCGACTTGACCTTGACGACCTCGGTCTCGCCGGTCGCCCGCACCAGGCCGGCCACGATCCGGTTGGCCTCGTCCGCGTCGGCGGCCCAGTGCACGGTGCCGCCGGCGGCGGTGACCGCGCCCTCCAACTGCGTGAGGTAGGTGCCGAGGTGGCGCAGGGTGTGGTCCTTGATCCGGCGGCCGGCCTGCCGCAGCTCCTCCCAGTCGTCGAGTTCGCCCACGGCGCGGGCCCGCTTGTCGCGGATGGTGTGGGTGGCGTGCCGCAGGTTCGCGCGCAGCCCGGCGTCCTTGGTGGCGGTCTTCGCGGCCTTCGGGAAGGCCGGCATGCCCAGGTACGTACCGCTCATGCGGGGCTCCAGGGGTCGGTTTCGGTGGCGGCGAGGATCTCCGCGAGGTGCACGGCCGAAAGGGCGGCGCCCTGCCGGTGCAGCAGGCCTTCGAGGTGCAGCAGGCAGGAGCTGTCGGCGCCGCACAGCACGTCGGCGCCGCTGTCCAGGGCGCTGCGCACCTTGTCGGCGCCCATGGCCGCGGAGACGTCCGGGTTCTTGACGGCGAAGGTGCCGCCGAAGCCGCAGCACTCCTCGGCGCCGGTCAGCTCGGCCAGTTCCAGGCCGCGTACGGCGCCGAGCAGGGCGAGCGGCCGGGTGCCGAGGCCGAGGGTGCGCAGGCCGTGGCAGGAGGGGTGGTAGGCGACCTGGTGCGGGAAGTACGCGCCGACGTCGGTGACGCCCAGCACGTCGACCAGGAATTCGGTCAGTTCCCGTACCCGGGGCACGATCTCCCCCGCGGCGGCGGCGAGTTCGGGGCCGCGGCCCTCGCCTTCCGCGCGGGCGCCGATCCGCGGGTAGTTCTCGCGGACCATGGCCGCGCAGGACCCGGAGGGGGTGACGACGTGGTCGTAGCCCTCGAAGGCGCGCGCCATCCGCAGCACCAGGGGCTCGGTCATCCGCCGGTAGCCGGTGTTGAACTGCGGCTGGCCGCAGCACGACTGGGCGGCGGGGAAGTCCACCGTCACGCCGAGCCGTTCCAGCAGCCGGACGGTCGCGATGGCGGCACGTGGCAGCACGGCGTCGTTGACGCAGGTGGCGAACAGGGCGACGCGCACAGGGGGTTGTCCTTCCGGGGGTGGTCGCGGTGGTGCGGGCGGTCCGGGTCAGTCGAGGCCGAGGCCGAGCCGGGCGGCCGCCGCGTCCCACGGGCCGCGCGGGCCCGAGGGTTCGTAGCGGCGCAGCGGCTGGGTGGCGGCGACCAGGCGGCGCAGGTCGTGGCGGTCGTGGACGAGGCCGCGGGCGCGGGCCTGGACCAGGATGTTGCCCAGCGCGGTGGCCTCGACGGGGCCCGCCACCACGGGCAGGCCCGTCGCGTCGGCGGTGAGCCGGCACAGCAGGTCGTTGCGGGCGCCGCCGCCGACGAGGTGGACGGTGCGGATCTCCTGCCCGGCGAGCCGGGCGGCGGCCCGCAGGGTGCGGGCGTGGGCCAGGGCCAGCGCCTCCAGCACCGTGCGGACGAGCGAGCCGCGGTCGGCGGGCGGGCGCTGGCCGGTGCGGCGGCAGTACGCGTCGATGCGGGCGGGCATGTCGCCGGGCGCGGCGAAGTCCGGGTCGTCCGGGTCGATGACGGCGGCGAAGGCGGGCGCGGCGGCGGCCCGCGCGACGAGTTCCTCGTGGCCCGGGGCCGTACCGTCCTGGAGCGCCCAGGTGCGGCGGGACTCCTCCAGCAGCCACATGCCCATGATGTTGCGCAGGAAGCGCACGGTGCCGTCGATGCCGCGCTCGTTGGTGAAGTTGGCGCCGCGCGCGGCCTCGGTGAGGATGGGCCGCTCCAGCTCCAGCCCGGCGAGCGACCAGGTGCCGCAGGAGACGTACGCGACCGCGCCGTCCCCTTGCGCGGGCACCGCCGCGACGGCCGAGGCGGTGTCGTGCGAGGCCACCGCGGTGACCGGCAGCGGCCCCGCCGCCCCCACCTCCTCGGCGACGTGCGGCAGCAGCACCCCCGCCGGGTCCCCGGGGTCGCGCAGCGGCGGCAGCAGCGCGGGGTCGAGTCCGAGCGCGGCCAGGACCGGCGGCGACCAGTCGGCGGCCCGCGCGTCGTACAGGCCGGTGGTGGAGGCGTTGGTGGCCTCCGCCCCGATGCTGCCGGTGAGCCAGTGGGTGAGCAGGTCCGGGAGCAGCAGCAGATGCCGGGCCCTGGACAGGGCGGAGGTGCCGCGGGCGGCGGCGAGCTGGAAGACGGTGTTGAACGGCAGGTGCTGCAAACCCGTCACGCGGTACAGCTCGGCCGCGTCCAGCGCCTCCCACACCCGCTCCGGCACGCCCTCCGTACGCCGGTCGCGGTAGTGGAAGGGGGCGCCGGCCAGGGCGCCGTCGGCGTCGAGCAGTCCGTAGTCGACGGCCCAGGAGTCGATGCCGACCGAGGCGAGCGGGGTCTGACGCAGCGCCTTGCCGAGGCCGGCGACGACCTCGCGGTGCAGGCCGAGCACGTCCCAGTGCAGTCCGTCGGGGAGCCGGACGGGGGTGTTCGGGAAGCGGTGCACGACCTCGTACGCGAGGCTGTCGCGGGTGACGCGGCCGACGACGACCCGGCCGCTGGTGGCGCCGAGGTCGGCGGCGGCGAAGGCCACGGGGGAAGCCGCGGGGGAAGGGGAGGGCACGGGTGGGGACCTCTCAGCGCAGGAAGGCCGCGGCGACACCCGCGTCCACCGGGATGTGCAGGCCGGTGGTGTGGCTCAGCTCCCCGCCGGTCAGGGCGAAGACGGCGTTGGCCACGTGCTCGGGCAGCACCTCCCGCTTGAGCAGGGTGCGCTGGGCGTAGAAGGCGCCGAGTTCGCTCTCGTCGATCCCGTAGGTCGCCGCCCGCTGCGCGCCCCAGCCCTTGGCGAAGATGCCGGAGCCGCGGACCACGCCGTCGGGGTTGACGCCGTTGACCCGGATGCCGTGCTCGCCCAGTTCCGCGGCCAGCAGCCGCACCTGGTGGGCCTGGTCGGCCTTGGTGGCGGAGTAGGCGACGTTGTTGGGACCGGCGAAGACGGCGTTCTTGGAGGCGATGTAGACGATGTCGCCGCCCAGCCCCTGCGCCAGCATGACGCGGGCGGCCTCGCGGGAGACCAGGAAGGAGCCGCGGGCCATGATGTCGTGCTGGAGGTCCCAGTCCCGGGCGGTGGTCTCCAGCAGCGGCTTGGAGATCGAGATCCCGGCGTTGTTGACCACCAGGTCCACGCCGCCGAAGGCGAGGGCCGCGGCGTGGAAGGCCGCGGCGATCTGCGCCTCGTCGGTGACGTCCACGGTGACCGGCACCGCACGGTCGGGCCCGCCGAGCTCGTCCGCCACGGCGGCCGCGCTTCCCGCGTCCAGGTCGGCGACGACGACGCACGCGCCCTCGGCCACCAGCCGGTGCGCGATGGCCTTGCCGATGCCGGAGCCCGCCCCGGTCACCAGCGCCACCCGGGTCGCCAGCGGCTTGGGCTGCGGCATCCGCCGGAGCTTGGCCTCCTCCAGCGCCCAGTACTCGATGCGGAACTTCTCCGACTCCTCGATGGGCGCGTACGAGGACACCGCCTCGGCGCCGCGCATGACGTTGATCGCGTTGACGTAGAACTCCCCGGCGACGCGCGCGGTCTGCTTGTCCTTGCCGAAGGAGAACATGCCGACGCCGGGCACCAGCACGATCGCCGGGTCGGCGCCGCGCATCGCGGGCGACTCGGGCACGGCGTGCCGCTGGTAGTAGGCGGCGTAGTCGGCGCGGTAGGCGGTGTGCAGCTCGCGCAGCCGGGCCTCGGCCTCCTCCAGGGGGGCGGCGGGCGGCAGGTCGAGGACCAGCGGGCGGACCTTGGTGCGCAGGAAGTGGTCGGGGCAGGAGGTGCCGAGCGCCGCCAGCCGGGGGTGCTCGCTCCGGGCCAGGAAGTCGAGGACGGCCTCGGAGTCGGTGAAGTGGCCGACCTGGGGGGCGTCGGTGGAGGCCAGGCCGCGGATCAGCGGGGCCAGTGCGGCGGCCCGCTCGCGGCGCTCGGCCTCGGGCAGCGGCGCGTGGCCGTCCAGGACCGGGCCGAAGGGCTCGGGCCTGCCGTGCTCGGCGAGGAAGGCCTCGGCGGTGCGGATGATGTGCAGCGAGTTCGCCTCGGCCTCCTCGCTGGTGTCGCCCCACGCGGTGATGCCGTGCCCGCCGAGGACACAGCCCACGGCCTGCGGGTTGTCCCGGCGGATCGCGGCGATGTCCAGGCCCAGCTGGAAGCCGGGGCGGCGCCACGGCACCCACACCACGCGGTCGCCGAAGCACTCGCGGGTCAGCCGCTCGCCGTCGGCGGCGGTGGCCAGCGCGATGCCGGAGTCCGGGTGCAGGTGGTCCACGTGCGCGGCCCCGACCAGGCCGTGCATGGCGGTGTCGATGGAGGGGGCGGCGCCGCCGCGGCCGTGCAGGCAGTAGTCGAAGGCGGCGACCATCTCGTCCTCGCGCTCCACACCGGGGTAGACCTCGGTGAGGGCGCGCAGCCGGTCGAGCCGCAGCGCGGCGAGGCCCGCGGCGGTGAGGGTGCCGAGGTCGCCGCCGGAGCCCTTGACCCACAGCAGCTCGACGTCCTTGCCGGTGACCGGGTCGGTGCCGGTGCCCTTGGCGGAGGTGTTGCCGCCCGCGTAGTTGGTGTTGCGCGGGTCGGCGCCGAGCCGGCGGGAGCGCGCCAGCAGGGCCGCGACCGTCTCGCCGCCGTCACCGTCGCCGCTGCCGCCGGTCGCGCCGTCGTGGCCGTCGCGGCGCTGCTGCCCGCCGTGGGCGTCCTGTGCCGTCATGATGTCCTGCCCCTAGCCGGCCCGCCTGCCGCGGGCCTGTCGTCCGTCCGTCCGTACCGGCCGCGTGCATACGACTGGTGTTGAATCATTTCACTGATGAGCGCGGTGAAAACGATGAGAAACGATGAGAGTGGTGAAGCGGTGAAAGCGGTGACGCCTCCGGCGGGGACCTGTGCCGGCCCCCACCGGAGGCCGGGTGCCCGCTAGTTGGTGTACCGCAGGTTGACCGGGCCGTAGCCGTGGCCCGCCGTGCCGTACGGGTGGTAGACCGGGTTGTTGTCCGCGTCGAGCTGGCGGTAGACACCGCCGCCGACCGTGGCGGCGCCGCTCGTGGTGACCGCCGAGTCGGCGTCGTACCACCGGTCGCCGCCCGACAGCTCGGACGAGAGCACGTAGTACGTGGTGTGCGGGGCGAGCGTCATCTGCTCGGGCACCGGGGTGTACGTGTACCCGGCGGCGTCCGGCGACCCGGCCGCCATGTCCAGGTGGACGCTGACCAGTTCGGACCCGTCGGCCTTCATGAGCTTGACGACGTGCACCTGCGAGTTGCCCGGCACGTACTTGCGGCCCAGCTCGGTGACGGTGACGGGCGAGGCGCCGGTGGTGAAGCTCATCCCGACGAAGTCGCTGTAGTCGTTGCGCAGCGTCCCCGGCGTGTCCGAGGTGACCAGCGGGGTGCCGCTGCTCGCGCCGTTGTCGGCCGAACCGCCCTTCGTCACGGTGGCGACCGCGTCCAGCAGGTCCCAGGACGAGCCGGGGCCCGACCGCACCGGCTCGATGGAGCCGCCCTCGCTGAACTCGTTCCAGGCGTACATCAGCACCGACTGCGCGGGCGCCGAGGAGGCGTTGGCGGCGTTCCAGTCGATCGCACCTTGCAGGTGCTGGGCCAGCTCGCCCGGGGTGGCCTGGGTGATGCCCTCGTTGCCCGGGTACGAGGCCCACGGGTAGGGCGGCGAGAGCTGCACGCGCGGCTGCGGGTCCCAGCCGGAGGTCACCCAGGGGATGACGTCGCGGCCGCTCGCCTTGGCGCTGTTCCACGCGGCCTGCTCGGCGGCCGCGTGCGGGGCGTACGCCTGGTGGCCGCCGCCACCGGTGACGTAGCTGCTCACCGCGTCGGCGCCGATCTGCCCGGCCACGGTGGTGTCGAGGCCGACGACGTAGGGGGTCACGCCCATCGCCTGCTGGGTCTTGGTGCGCAGCTCGGTGATCTGCGCCGCGTTCACCAGGTCGGGGTAGTCGAAGGCGTACAGCAGCGGGCGGCCGCCGTCGACCTTCTGGTAGTTCTGCGCCTGGAACTGCGTGACCAGCGTGTCGAGGTCGGGCGCGGACAGCGGGTGGGTGAAGAGGATCGCGCTCCAGTTGACGTCGTTGCGGTGCGCGCTCTGCAGGTAGAGCTTGCGGGCGGTCTGCAGGCCGGTCTCGTCGCCGTACCAGTCGAAGGCCCAGTAGTCGATCCCGGCGTCCTTGGCCATCTCGATCTCCTGGTCCACCACTTGCTGGGTGGCGCCGTTCATGCTGATCGAGTCGGTACCGGTGTCGACCGCGTAGTACGGGGCGTGGCTGCGCCACTTGGCCGGGCCGAGCGCCCGCTCCTCGTCGGGGCCGACACCTGCCAGCTCGCCCACGGCGGAGTCGCCGACCTGGCCGTCCCAGCGGATGGCGCCGACGGCGACGTGCTGCGGGTTGCCGGCGGCGGCCGGCGGTGCGGTGGAGAGGGTCAGCGCCGAGACGGCGACGAGGCCCGCCCCGGCGGCGGACACCGCTCTGTTGCGAAGGTTCATTTCAGGCTCCCGTGAAGGAAGTGGGCTCGTCCTGCCCGGTGCGCGCGACGGCGCGGGATCTGGGAAGCGTCGGGCGGCGCGGGGAAAGCGCGGCCCGGAACTTGAAATGTTTCAAGTCGGGAGTGTAGCGAGCCGCTCCGAGGCCGACAAGGGGCGTGCACGGTTCACTCCACCGCCCCCGCCGGCCCCGCGCACGGCAGGCCCCCGCCGGGACCCGCCCCGGCTCAGCTCAGCGGCGCACCGGCCGCCGGCTTGCGCGGCGCCTTCCCGGAGCGCGCCGAACGGCGGGCCCCCGGGGCCCGCCCGGTGGACTCGCGCACCACCAGCTCGGGCTGGAAGACCACCTGCTGGTGGGCGTGCTTGGCCTGCTCGGCCTCCTCGATGAGCAGCTGCGTGGCGGTACGGCCCATGCTCTGCTTGGGCTGACGGACCGTGGTGAGCGCCAGCGGGCCCTGCTGGGCCAGCTCCACGTCGTCGTACCCGATGACCGACATGTCGCGCGGCACCCGCACTCCCGCCCTGGTCAGCGCGGTGGTCAGGCCCAGGGCGACCATGTCGTTGCCGCACACCACGCCGGTGCCGGACAGCTTGCGCTCGACGATCTCCTCGCCGGCCACCCTGCCGTCCGCGGTGCTGCCCTTCAGGCCCCGCTCGATGACGGTCAGCGCCTCCTCGGGCAGCCCGTGCCGCGCCATCGCACGCCGCACCCCGGTGAGCCGCTCGGCGTACTGCCGTATGGCGAGGGAGGCGCTGACGTAGATCAGCTCGCGGTGGCCCAGTTCGATGAGGTGCTCGGCGGCCAGCTCGCCGCCGCACGCGTTGTCGGCGCGCACCGAGCAGAAGTTGGGCCGGGTGCCCTCCACCAGGACCACGGCGGTGCCGCGCTGGCGCAGCCAGTCCACGCCCGCGGCCTCCACGTCCACCGCGCTGATCAGCATGCCGAGGACACGCTGCTCCTCCAGGACCTCCAGGTAGCGCTGCTCCTTGGCCGGGTCCTCGTCGGAGTTGCACAGGATGATCAGGTGCTGGTGCTCCCACGCCGCCTCCTCGGCGCCGCGGGCCAGTTCGGTGAAGAACGGGTTGGACACGTCGAGCACCACGAGCCCGATGGTGCGGGCCCGGCCGCTGCGGATGAGGGCCGCTCCGGCGTTGCGCACGAAGCCCAGCTCGTCTATCGCGGCCTGGATGCGCACCTGGGTGCGCGCGGCCACGGAGTGCGGACGGTTCAAGTAGTTGCTGACCGTTCCCAGGCTCACCCCGGCGGCGGCGGCCACCTCTCTGATCGTCGGCGAACCGCTCTTGACCAGGGATTGTTTCCCGTTACGCGGGTGAGACGGCTGGCCCATGAAATCTCCCGGCAACCCTATTGACTGCTGTGTGGACGCGAGACTAGCTTACGAGCAATTGAAACGGTACAAGTTCACAGGCCGTTAACCGGGCGGGGTCCAGCCTCGCAACACCGCGCCCCCCGGACCTCGAACCCGATGAATCTCATGGGAGCCATCTGTGGATACCCCCATAGCCCTGCGCCGCGGCCGGGTGGCCGCGGTCATCCTGGCGTCGGCGCTGCTCGCCGCCGCCTGCTCGTCCGGAACATCCTCCAACAGCAGTGCGGACACCGGCAGCGGTTCCGGTGACACCACCGCGACCGGCGCGACCTTCACCCCGGAGGAGGTGGCCGCGGCCACCGGCTCGTACAAGGTGAAGCCGCTCTTCGCGGTGCCGAAGAAGCTGCCGAAGAAGTACCGCATCACCTTCCTCAGTCCGGGCAAGAGCCTGCCCTTCTTCGCCACCTGGTCCAAGGGCATGCAGGACGCCGCGAAGTTCTACGGCGTGGACTTCCAGGACGCCGACCTGAACTTCAAGTACGAGGACGAGCTGTCGGCCTACCAGCAGCTCGCCGTCAAGCAGCCCGACGTCGTCGGCTCCCAGGTCATGAACGGCCCCGTCTACAACGCCATCACCCGGGACGGCGCCAAGGTCGTCATGGTCGACGGCACCTACGAGAAGGCGCCGCACTTCGGCGTGCCGGACGACGCGGTCGGCCAGCTCACGATCAAGCAGCTCGAAGGCCCGGCGAAGGCGAAGCTGGACACCACCTGGAAGGGGCGCACGCTCCAGGTCGTCGGCATGTCCGCGCCCAACTGCGGCCCCTGCGACGCCCGTGTCAAGGCCGCCTTCGCGCAGGCCAAGACCGACCTCGGGGTCAGCGACGCGCAGACCACGATGCTCACCCCGCAGGGCCAGGACCCGACCACCTCGTCGCAGTCCACCTTCGCGGACTTCCTGACCGCCCACCCGCACGACCCGGTGATCGTCATGTCGTACGGCGACGAGCCGGTGCTCGGCGCGCTGAACGCGGCGAAGGCGGCGAACCGCACCGGCGACCTGCTGGCCGTCACCTCCGGCGGCGACGAGGCGGCCCGCGCCGCGGTGCGCGACACCAGCAACAAGGACATGCTCATCGGCTCGATCGACTTCCAGCCCTACGCCGAGGGGTGGAACTACATCGAGGCCGCCATCGCCACCGCGATGGGCAAGAGCTTCGACGCCTACGACGTCAGCCGGGTCCTGACCGCGGCCAACGTGGACACCTTCTACCCGGACGACAAGAAGTAATGACCGGCGGGGCCCCGGCGCCCCGGCCCGCCCGCCGCCTGACCCGGCGGGCGGACCCCGGCGCCGGGACCCCGCCCCGGACCTGACGCGGGCCGCGGTCGGCCCGCCCCTGGATCCGACCGGAACCGAACCGAGGAAGCTCCTGATGACAACAACCAGCTCGGCAAAGGCGCCGCCGGTTGGCGGTGACCCCGCCCCCGAGACGCCCGCGAGCCCGCTCGGCGTGCTCGACCCGCGCACCTGGCTGCGCCGGTCCACCCCGGCGGCGTCGGTCGCCGGACGCGAGGGCCGGCACACGGTCGTGGACCGGCTGCTCGACCTCGGCGTCTACGCGGCGCTGGTGGCGCTGTTCGTGTACTTCGCGGTGGCCTCGCCGTACTTCCTGTCCCAGCGCAACCTGCTGAACGTCGGCTCCGCGGTCGCCGTGACCGGCGTGCTCGCGGCCGGTATGACGATCGCGCTGATCGCCGGCCAGCTCGACCTGACGGTGGGCGCGAACGTCGGCATCGTCAGCGTCGTGGTGGCGCTGCTCATCGAGTCCAGCGGACTGCCCACCCCGGTGGCCGTCATCGGCGGGCTGCTCGTCGGCGCGCTCATCGGGCTCCTCAACAGCGCCCTGGTGGTGGTGCTCGGCATCAACTCCATCATCGCCACCCTGGCGTTCTCCATCGCCCTGCGCGGCCTGGCGCTGATCTTCACCGACGGCCAGGTCAAGCCGCTCACCAACACCGCCCTGCAGGACGCGGTGACCGAGCGCTTCATCGGCGTGCCGGTCTCGGTGTGGGTGCTGGTGCTGGTCTACGTCGCCGCCTGGGTCGTCATGGGCTTCACCCGCTCCGGCTGGCACATCTACGGCGTCGGCGGCAACGCGAGCGCGGCTCTGCGCTCGGGCATCAAGGTGCGCCGGGTCTACACCGCGGTGTTCGTCACGACGGGCGTGCTGGCCGCGATCGGCGGCATCATCACCGCGGGCAACTCCGGCAGCGGCGGCCCCAACTACGCCAACGGCGCCGAGTTCGACGTCCTGACCGCGGTGCTGCTCGGCGGCATCGGGCTCAACGGCGGCAGCGGCAAGATCGCCCGGACGCTGGCCGGCGTGCTCGTCATCGGCATCCTCAACAACGGTCTGACGCTGCTGTCCGTCGACACCTACTACCAGCAGCTCGCCCGCGGCGCGGTCTTCGTGCTCGCCGTCATCCTGGGCGCCGTCTCGGAACGCCGGAGGGCCCGATGAGCAGCACGGAACCGATCCTCCAGGCCCGCGGTGTCGGCAAGGTCTTCGGCCATGTCCGCGCGCTGCAGGACGTCACCTTCGACGTGCGTCCCGGCGAGGTGCTGGCCGTCCTCGGCGACAACGGCGCGGGCAAGTCCACCCTCATCAAGATCCTGTCCGGTGTCTACGACACCTCCGAGGGCGAACTCCTCGTCCACGGCAAGCCGCAGACCTTCACCGGACCGGCCGACGCGTCCGCCGCCGGCATCGCCACCGTCTACCAGGACCTCGCGCTGGTCGACCAGCGGGACGTGGCGTCCAACCTCTTCCTCGGCCGGGAGTACCGCCGCGGGCCCTTCGTGGACCGGCGGCGCATCTACCGCGAGGCCGAGGAGCTGCTCGCGGGGCTGACCATCCGGCTGCCGAGCGTCCGCGTGCCCGTCCACCAGCTCTCCGGCGGGCAGCGGCAGGCCGTCGCGATCGCCCGGGTGCTGCTGGGCGGCGCCGAGATCGTGATCATGGACGAGCCGACCGCCGCGCTCGGCGTGCAGGAGTCCGCGCGGGTGCTCTCGCTGGTGCGCGACCTGCGCGACGCGGGCAAGGCCGTCATCCTCATCAGCCACAACCTCCAGCAGGTGTGGGAGACCGCCGACCGGGTGATGGTGATGCACCTCGGCCGGGTGGCGGGCATCCGCAGCACCCAGGACAGCACGGTGGACGAGATCGTGAAGCTCATCGTCTACGGCTCGGGAGAGACCGGCGGCTCCACCGAGACCGCCGACGCTCCGGCCCCCTCCCCCGCCCACGACCCGCTCGCCAAGGAGGCGTCATGACCCTGCCCAGCGGTCTCGAACCCGTCGCCGTGCCCCGCGAGGGCACCGCCCCGCAGCGGCAGCGCCCCGACTGGCCGCAGGACGCTCGCGCGCAGGTCATGGCGTACTACTTCCCGCAGTGGCACGCCGACCCGCGCAACGACGCGATGCTCGGCCCCGGCTGGACCGAGTGGGACGTGCTCCGCGCGGGCACCCCGCGCTTCCCCGGCCATGTGCAGCCCAAGCGCCCGGAGTGGGGCGAGTACGACGAGAGCGACCCGCGGGCCGCCTCCCGGGCGGTCGCCGCCGCCCTCGACCACGGCGTCGACGGCTTCATCGTCGACTGGTACTGGTTCGACAACGCGCCCTTCCTGAACGGCTACCTCGACCGCGGCCTGCTCCAGGCCGACCGCCTCGACGAGTTCCGCTTCGCCGTCATGTGGGCCAACCACGAATGGGACGACCTCTACCCGGCGCGCGGCCCGCAGCTCACCGCGCTGCTCCCGGCGCCCAACACCCGCTACCACGCGACCTGCGCCTTCGAGCACGTGCTGGAGAACTACCTCACCCACCCGTCGTACTGGCGGATGCCGCAGGGCCCGTACTTCTCCGTGTACGACCTGCCGGGCCTGATCCGCGGCATGGGCGGGGTGGCCCGTACGGCCGCGCTGCTCGACGGCTTCCGCGAGCGCGCCCGCGCCGCCGGCCTGCCGGGGCTGCACGTCAACGGGGCGATCAACCCGGGCGTGCCGCAGCCCGAGCTGCTGGTCCGCGAACTGGGCCTGGACAGCGCCACCCACTACACCTGGTGGCACCACCCCGGCAGCGCCTTCAGCAGCTTCCCGACCACCGGCTACGACGCCGCCCGCGCCGAGGCCAGGGACACCTGGCGGCGGATGGGCGACACGCTGCCGGTCGACTACCTGCCGAACGTCACCGTCGGCTGGGACCCCAGCCCGCGCACGGTCGAATGGGCCATGCGCGAGGACGAGGGCTACCCCTTCACGTCGATCCTCACCGGCAACACCCCCGAGCAGGTCGGTGGCGCCCTCTGCGACGCGCTGGACTTCGCGGCCGAGCCGGGACGCCCGCCCGTGGTGACGGTCAACGCCTGGAACGAGTGGACCGAGGGAAGCAGCCTCGAACCCGGGGACGAGTACGGCAACGGCTACCTCGAAGCCGTACGGGACGCGGTCGGGGCACACAAGAACACCACAGTGGAGGGAGCGGCGTGAACCGCGACGAGGTCAAGCAGTCCGTCCGGCAGTTGCAGATCGAGACGCCCTCGTGGGCGTACGGCAACTCGGGCACGCGGTTCAAGGTCTTCGGCCAGCAGGGCATCCCGCGCGACCCGTACGAGAAGCTGGCCGACGCCGCCCAGGTGCACCGCTTCACGGGCGCGGCGCCGAGCGTGGCGCTGCACATCCCGTGGGACCGGGTGGACGACTACGGGCACCTGGCGAAGGCCGCGAACGACCTGGGGCTGCGCATCGGCGCGATCAACCCCAACACCTTCCAGGAGGAGGAATACCGGCTCGGCAGCGTCGCCAACCCCGACGCCGCCGTGCGCCGCAAGGCGATCGGCCACCTGCTGGACTGCGTGGCGGTGATGCGGCAGACCGGCTCGACGATCCTGTCGCTGTGGTTCGCCGACGGCACCAACTACCCGGGCCAGGACGACCTGCGCGGCCGCCAGGAGCGCTTCGAGGAGGCCCTCACCGAGGTCTACGAGGCGCTGCCGGACGACACCCGGATGCTGCTGGAGTACAAGTTCTTCGAGCCCGCCTTCTACGCCACCGACGTGCCCGACTGGGGCACCTCGCTGATGCACTGCCTGCGGCTCGGCGACAAGGCGCAGGTCCTGGTGGACACCGGGCACCACGCGCCGGGCACCAACATCGAGTTCATCGTGATGAACCTGCTGCGCACCGGCCGGCTCGGCGGCTTCCACTTCAACAGCCGCTTCTACGCCGACGACGACCTGATCGTGGGCTCCGCCGACCCGTTCCAGCTCTTCCGGATCATGCTGGAGGTCGACCGGGGCGGCGGTCTGGACGCGGCGGCCAACGCCGGGGCGGGGGTGGCCTTCATGCTCGACCAGTGCCACAACCTGGAGGAGAAGATCCCCGCCGAGATCCGCAGCGTCATGAACGTGCAGGAGGCCACCGCCAAGGCCCTGCTGGTGGACACCGGCGCGCTCGCCACCGCGCAGCGCGAGGGTGACGTGCTGGCCGCGAACGCGGTGCTGATGGACGCGTACAACACCGATGTGCGCCCGCTGCTGGCCGAGATGCGCGAGGACGCGGGCCTCGACCCGGACCCGATCGCCGCCTTCCGGCGCAGCGGCTACACCGAGGCGATCCGCCGCGAGCGCGTCGGCGGCAACCAGATGGGGTGGACGTGACGGCCCCGCAGACCCCGCACCCGCACCTGCACCCGCACCCGCACCCGCACCCGCACCCCAGAACGGAGAACCCCGTATGAGCAGCGACGTCCTCAACCGTGCCGTCAGCGCCGGAAGCGGGCACGAGCGGATCGCCGCCAGGCCGCCCAAGGTGGGCCTGATCGGCGGCGGGCTCGCCGCGTACTGGCCGCAGTACCCGGGGCTGCGCGAGGGCCTGCTCGCCTCGACCCGCGAGGTGGCCGACCGGCTGGCCGCGCTCGGCGCCGAGGTCGTGGACGCCGGATTCATCGACGACGCCACGCAGGCCGGTCCCGCCGGGGACCGGCTCCGGGCCGCCGGGTGCGACCTGCTGGTGTTCTTCGTGCCGACGTACCTCACGTCCTCGATGGTGCTGCCCGTCGCCCAGCGTGCCGGTGCCCCCGTGCTGGTGCTGAACCTCCAGCCGACGGCGAGCATGGACCACGCCGGTTTCGACACCGGCAAGTGGCTGGCGTACTGCGGGGCCTGCCCGCTGCCGGAGATCGGCAACACCTTCGTACGGGCCGGCATCCCCTTCCGCTCGGTCTCCGGGCACCTCCGCGACGAGCGGGCCTGGGCGAAGATCGGCCGCTGGGTGCGGGCCGCCGGGGTGGCGCGGGCGCTGCGCACCGGGCGGTTCGGCCTGATGGGCAACCTCTACCCGGGCATGCTCGACGTCTCCACCGACCTCACCCTCATCCCCGCGCGGCTCGGCGGGCACGTCGAGGTGATCGAGTTCGACGACCTGCGCGAGTGTGTGAACGCCGCCGGGGACGACGAGGTCGAGGCCGTGCTGGAGCGGACCCGGGAGGTCTTCGACCTCGACGACTCCGTCGACCCCGGCGACCTGCGGTGGGGCGCGTCCGTCGCGGCGGGCCTGGACCGGCTGGTGGAGCAGTTCGGCCTGGACTCGCTGGCGTACTACCACCGCGGACTGGCCGGCGAGCTGCACGAGCGGCTGGGCGCGGGCATGATCCTCGGCTCGTCGCTGCTCACCGCCCGCGGCATCCCCGCGGCCGGCGAGTACGAGCTGCGCACCAGCCTGGCCATGCTCGTGATGGACCGGCTCGGCGCGGGCGGTTCCTTCACCGAGCTGCAGGCGCTGGACTTCGACCGCGGCCATGTCGAGATGGGCCACGACGGTCCCGCGCACCTGGCCATCAGCGACGGCCGCCCGCTGCTGCGGGGCCTGGGCACCTACCACGGCAAGCGCGGCTGGGGCGTCTCCGTCGAGTTCGACGTGGCGCACGGGCCGGTGACCGCGCTGGGCCTGGCCCAGCTGCGGGACGGCACCCTGCACTTGGTCGCCAGCGAAGGCACGGTCGTGGACGGCCCGCTGCTCCAGATCGGCAACACCACCAGCCGGGTGGACTTCGGCATCGACCCCGGCGACTGGACCGACGCCTGGTCCGCGACCGGCATCGGCCACCACTGGGCCCTCGGCACCGGCCACCGCGTCCCCGACCTGAAGGCCGTCGCCGAGCTGCTCGGCCTGGGCCTGACGGTGGTCTGAGCCGGTGCCCGGACCGAGGAGCCGCCGATGACGCACCGGATCGCGTTCAGCCTGGTCCTGCCGGGTGAGAACGCCGCCGAATACCGCCGCCGCCACGACGCGCTGTGGCCGGAGCTGCGGGAGGCGATTCGCGAGCAGGGCGGCCGCAACTACTCCATCTTCGTCGCCCCGGAGATCGACCGGGTCTTCGGCTACCTCGAAGTGGACGACCTGGACCGCTGGAACTCCGGTGCGGGCAGCGAGCTGACCCACCGCTGGTGGCAGCACATGGCCGACCTGATGCCGACCAACCCGGACGGCTCGCCGCTGGACACCCCGCTCCACGAGGTGTTCCACCAGGCCTGAGCCGCCCCCCTGAGCAGGGCGGTACCGCTGTGGGGGCGGTACCGCCCGGTCCGGCGCGCCCTTTCCCGGGCCACCCGCCGGACGCACATCCCTCTTTTTCCCGCACATCCCCGCGTCCCGCATGCGCTGTTCTGGCATGCCCACTTCACGCACGTCCTGTTCACGCAGGTCCTGCGCTCGCACGTCCTGTTCACGCACGTCCTGAGCCGGTGCCCTCCGTCCGGGAGGGCGCCAAGGAAGGGATCACGCAATGGGAGAAGCACGCTCACGCTCCACCGCAGCCGCGCGCACCGCCGTCCGGCGGCTGGCGTACGGGCTCACGGCCGCGCTGCCGGCCGCGGCACTGCTGGCCGGCGCGCACACCGCCGGGGCCGCGGGCGCCCCGACGTACTACATCGACAACAGCGCGTCCTCGCAGTGCTCCGACACCGGCCCCGGCACCAGCCCCACCCGGCCCTGGTGCGACTTCGCCCCGATCGACGGCACCTCGCTCGCCGCGGGCACCCAGGTGCTGCTGGCCCGCGGTGACACCTGGACCCAGCCGCTGCACCTGAGCGGTTCGGGCACGGCCGCCGCCTGGATCACGCTCGGCGCGTACGGGTCGGGCAACCGCCCGGTCATCTCCGGGAGCGGCAACGCGACCGACCGCACGGTGGTGCTCACCGACCCCGACCACTGGCACGTGCAGGACCTGGAGCTGAGGAACGCGGGCGAGGGCCTGCTCGTCATGTACAGCACGCTCGGGCACCAGGGCCTCGACGTCCACGGCCTCTACGCCCACGACCTGGCCGGCATCGTCAACCGCAGCCCCGTGCAGAGCGACTTCCCGCAGTTGCAGTACTCGACGGGCATCCTGGTGGACGCCTCGTCCGCCCCCGTGACCGCCGCGGGCCAGACGGTCGTGAACGGGGTGTCGATCCGCGACAACGAGGTGGGCAACGCGGTCGCCGCGATCCACGTCAACGACGACCCGGGTGTCACCGGCACCCCGGACCCGGCGCCGTCCACCTTCACGGGCGTCGACGTCGTGCACAACTACCTGCACCACATGACCGGCCCGTCGGTCTCCCTGGAGACCTCCGACACCGCCCACGTGGACAGCAACTACATCGACTGCTCGGGCTCGGTGTGGTTCCCGCAGGGCACCACCTGCTTCTTCGTGACGAAGAGCGACCACCCGACGATCCAGAACAACGTCCTGGTCAACATGCCCGACACCGGCAGCCACGACGAGACCGCGATCGACCTGGAGTACAAGATCAACGGTGCCGCGATCCGCGGCAACTACTTCGGCAACAACGCCGGTTCGGCGATCGAGATGCTCCAGCTCGGCGGCCGCTCCGGCGACTACAGCACCGGCACGGAGATATCCGACAACACCTTCGCCGGCAACGGCACGGCGGGCGCGCAGAGCATGAAGGGCCAGATCGCCGTGCACGCCGACGGCGGCACCACCCCGCCCGCCGCCTCGATCCACGACAACGCCTACGACGCGACCCCGCAGGGCCTGGTCAACGACGTGGACGGCTCCCCGGAGCTGGCGAACATCACGCAGTCCGGCAACACCGTGACCACCGCGCAGTACGTCGCCCCGCTCCCCTTCAACGGCGAGCAGGGCCGGGGCGGCTGGTCCCAGCAGGCCTACGACCTCAGCAGCTGGCAGAACCTGACCGCGTACGACGCCGCCACCAACACCTGGTCCGGGCTCGGCGGCTCCTTCGTCAACGCCTTCCAGCTCCGCCCCGGCAGCGGGCAGACCTCCGACGCGTGGGTCGCCCGCACCTGGACCGCCCCCGCCACCGGCACGGTCACGGTGCACGGCCGGATCTTCAAGGACGACGCGGACAACGCCGCCGACACCGACGGTGTGCACGCCCTGATCGAGCACAACGGCACCGCCGTCTGGCCGTCCGCCCCCGACTACGTCACCTACCGCACCCTCGCCCCCACCGACCGCTCCGGCTACGCCACCGACGTCACCCTCCAGGTGACGGCCGGCGACGTGATCCGCTTCGTCCTGACCTCCGACCCCGGCTTCTCCGGCACGGGCGACACGACGAGCTGGAGCCCGAGCGTCTCCTACACCTCCTGACCCCACGGGGCAGCGCGAAAGGGCGGCGGGGCCGAATCGGCCCCGCCGCCCTTTCACCTACGGTGGCGGATCAGTACGCGGAGTCCACGTTGTCCATCGTGCCGTAACGGTCGGCCGCGTAATTGCAGGCGGCGGTGATGTTGGCGACCGGGTCGTAGATGTTGTGCGACGTGCCGGCCACGTGGAATCGGTTGAACGTCGGGTCGATCACCTGGAGCAGACCCTTCGAGGGAATGCCGTTGCGGGCGTTGATGTCCCACAGGTTGATCGCCTTCGGGTCACCGCTGGACTCGCGGATGATGTTGCGGTGGATTCCCTCGTACGTGCCGGGGATCCCCTTCTTGTGCATGATGTCGAGCGACTGGCGGATCCAGCCGTCCAGGTTGTTCGTGTAGTGCTTCGCTACCGGCTTCGCGACCGGCTTGGCGGCGGGCTTGGACGCGGTGGCGCTCTTCTTCGCCACGGCGGCGCGGTGCGCCGAGCGGTCCGCGGCGGCCTTGACCTTCGCACGCTCGTTCGCCTCGGCCGCGGCCTTCTTCTTCGCGGCCGCGTCCGCGGCCTGCTTCTTCGCCGGAGCGGTCAGGTCCGCCTTGGGCTGCGCCTTCGGCGCGGCCAGCGCGGCCTTCGGCGCGGCCTTCTGCTGCGTGGTGCCGGTGGCGGCCTTCAGCTGCGCCGTACCGTTCTGCGCGCCCAGTTCCTTGGCGTGCGTGACGGCGGCGGCGGAGACACCGCCGGTGCTGCTCGCCGCGGACGCCGAACCGGCTCCGGCGGTCGCTTGCAGCCCGGTGACGGTCAGCACGACCGCAGCGGCGGCGCCTGCGCCGGCCGCGGTGACCTTGTGCTTGGTCGACATCTGGTT